>CAZLDN010000050.1:0-34894 GCA_964558355.1 uncultured Candidatus Solibacter sp. | reverse complement strand
AAACCGGTCGAGTTGGTCGAGCGCGCCATCAGGAACAGCAGCAAGGGCCGGGACACTGTGCTCGATCCGTTTGGCGGGTCCGGAACGACGTTGGTCGCGTGCCAGAAAGCAGGGCGGCAGGCTCGGCTGATTGAACTCGATCCGAAGTACTGTGACGTCATCGTTCGGCGGTGGCAAGAATTCAGTGGTGAGAATGCGACGCTCAATGCGGACGGCAGGTGTTTTGACAGCGTCGCCGCAGAGAGAGGACCAGTGGCAGCGTGAAGTGGACCGCTGCCGCGTGGAGATCGCCAGCATCGAGGCTCTCCTGCGCGCAGGACATCCGGACGTGGAGGGGCTTGTTCTGGCGTTGGCGGACTGGTCCGAGGAGTTGCGAATGATTGCGCGGGAGAAGAAGAAAGCCGCCGGCTGATGAGGCCGGCGGAAGGTCGGGTCTTGCGATGTCGAGTCTCCTAGGTGATGCGGTAGGCCCGTTGGCCGTCAGTGCGTTTGGCGCTCTCGATTGCGTGGCCCATCTTCTTAGTGATGGCGCCGGAGAGGAAGCCGCGGACGCTGTGTGCCTGCCATCCGGTGGCCGCCTGAATGTCCTGAAGTGTGGCGCCTTCGGGCCGCCGGAGAAGTCCGAGGACGATGGCCTTCTTGCTGCCCTCGCGCGCTGTGGGCGTCGCGTCCTTCGCTGTGGCTTCCTTGCTCGCCTTGACCTTCTTCGGCGCGACGAGGGCCGCGTGTTGCGCGGGGGCGGGCGTCAGTGCCTGGATGGCCTTCCAGATGCGGGCGACGGCGGTCTTGCGGTCGGTGAACTTTTTGACCGGTTTGAGGTCGTCGAAGGGGACCACGCCGGCGAACTCGTTCCAGACGTCGGCGAAGCGCGACATCGGCCAGTCGGCGGAGAGTTTGGCGAGTTCCTTCTCGCTGATGAAGACCGCGTCGGTCCCGCCAACGCGGTGGTTGAGAGCATCTTCGTATTCGGCAAACGCCGTGATGGCGTTGTCGTTGTCGAGGGTGAATGTAGTCATTGGGATCGTCCTTTCTATCGGTTCATGCCGGCGAGTTTCCCGTCGGCGGTGATGTGCAAGTCCTTGTAGTAGCCGCTGTGCAGACTCACCCATCCAAAGGGAGTGGCCTGTTCGTACCGCGCGGCGATGCGGCTCAGCTTCAGGCGAAGCGTGCCGTTGTCGAACTCCTTCTGGAGGTGGCCCCAGCGGTCGAGCTTCCAGCCGTTGCGTGTGGCCCAGGTGACGAGTTCTTCGCGGGTCATCGTCAGTAGTCCAGCCCCTTCGCGTCGACGGCGCTGCGGTCCCCCAAGGCGGCCAACATGTAGGCGAGTTCCTGGCTGACGTGGCCAAGGTCACCCGCGTAGCCCCAGTTGGCAGGCTCGGCCGCCTGGTGCTTGCGGTGTTCATCGAGCTGCTTGGCGATGCGTTTCAACAGGTCCGCACACTCTGCTTGGCGTTCCGCGTAGCAGGCTGCGGCGGTTTGTTTGGCTTTGGTGTTCCTCATGGCGAACCCATTCATCACTTCAGTTCCGATTAGAAGCAAGTGGAATGATCGGGTAACTCAAGGAATAGATCGATGCCAGTCCTGAGCCTGCGTGCTTACGCCAAACACCGCGGCGTGGTCATGTCCGCAGTGCAAAAAGCCATCCAGTCCGGGCGGATTGCTACCACCCCGGACGGGAAGATCAACAGCGACATCGCAGATGTCGAATGGAAGGCGAACACGCGGCAGCAGCATCAGCGCAGACCGACCGGCACGAGGGTTGCCGCCAGAACCTCCTTTACACCGTTCGTTGAGCCCGAGAGGACCGAAACGGCAGGCGCCGGCGGGCTCGATTACTTTCGCGCGAGGGCCGTCCGGGAGGGGTACTTGGCGCGGTTGGCCAAGATCGAGTTCGAAGAGAAAACGGCGAAACTGATTAGCCGGGACGAAGTGCATGTGGCGGCGTTCACCAACGGGCGATTGGTTCGCGACAACCTGCTCAACATCCCGAACCGCCTAGCCGCCACGCTGGCCGCTGAGTCGGACGCGGAGATAGTGCACCAGATGCTGACAGTGGAGATCCGAAAGGCGCTCGATGAGCTTGCTGGCACAAACAGCGAATGAGGTTTACGACCCGCCCCGCTGCACGCGATTGTGGCCGAAGCCGCTACTCACGATCTCGGAGTGGACGATCATCAGTATCCGGCCGGAAGTGCGACTACAACCCCAACAATGGGAGATCGCATCGTCATTGGCTCGCTCGAAGGCAATAAACATGGGAGTCGGTCCGGTAGTACAGATCGTTGCCGGAAACTGCAGGCGAGGCCGTGATTCGTTCACCAAGGTTATTCGTGCTGAGCAGTTCGAATTCTCTCCCGGCCCGGATCACATACGTGACGCCGTCGTTGTCACTCAGATGGATGCGCCCAGCGGCAGCAATGGGCGACGAGTTGGACGGGCCACCCAAGCGCCTGCGGTAGACCTCCTCTCCCGTCTTGCCATCCAGGCAAGTGATGACGCCATTGTCCATCCAGGCGTAGAGCAGACCTTGGTAGTAGAGCAGCGAAGGTTCCTGGGGCCCAGTTCTCCGGCTCACCCAAACTGGCTCCGGCGGCTTGCCTTCACCGACAAGCCGGACGGCGTAAATCGGCGTCTGCCGCCACAGTTGGAAAAACACGAGTCCGTCGCCGTACAACGGACTCGTTATGATCTCTCCATTGAAAGGGCCCTGGCCCTCGCCGAACTGCCACAGCTCCGCGCGACTCGACGCGTTGAAAGCCGTCAGGCGGTGTTTGGCGGACACCAGAATATCGGTTTGCCCGTGATGTGCGACGACGAGCGGCGTCGCATGGGAGGTGCCGATGGGCCGCTCCTTCTTCCACAGAATCTTGCCCGTCTTTTTGTCCAGGCCGACGAGATAGCACGGGCCTTTGTGGTGGTCCCATGGCAGCAGAATCGAATCTTCCAGAACGACCGGACTGGTTCCGTATCCCCACGCCATCTTGGGATCGCCGAAGATCTCCATGTAACCCGTGACCCAAACGAGTTTGCCGTCATGAGAGTAGCGCGCTACGTCGGAGTTGCCGAACGCGACGTACACCGCATCCTCGGTAACGGCCGGCGTGTTCACAGCCAAATTCGACTTCTGGTGCACGCGCTGTTCGACGCCCAAGCCAAAGTCATGCCGCCACAACTCCTTGCCGGTATGCCGGTCCAGGCAGATCGTGAGCAGGCTCCGCTTTCCGTTCTCCACCGATTCAGTTGTCACGAACAGTTTGTTCCCGTACGTGACCGGCGAACTGGTTCCCCAGCCAGGCAGCTTCACCGACCAGCGTACATTCTCCGTTTGACTCCAAGAGACGGGAGGATCGGCGTCGACCGCAACGCCGTCGGCACGAGGACCACGCCAGCGCGGCCAGTCGGCGCCGTAGGAAGCGAGGGCGGCCAAAGCAAGGAAGAGCGAGAGGTTGCGCACGGTGTCTGGTATGCTCCTGGGTTTTCGCCAGTATACACGCCGATAGGCTTCGCAAGGCGACCGCGACATTCTGCTCAACTTGGCCATGGAGATTCGAGGGACGCTTGATGAGCTTGCTGGCGCAAACAGCGACTGAGGTTTACGATGCAGCATTCCGTGCGGGGCTGACGCCAGAACCGTTACTGTCGATTTCGCAATGGGCCGACAGCTACCGGCGGCTGTCGCAACGGGCCTCGGCCGAACCAGGACCGTGGCGCACGGAGCGCACGCCGTACCTGCGCGAGATCATGGACTGTCTTTCGCCCTCCTCGCCCGTTGAGCGCGTCGTGTTCATGAAGGGAAGCCAGGTTGGCGGAACCGAGTGCGGCAACAACTGGATCGGCTATGTGATCCACAAGTCGCCCGGTCCAATGATGGTGGTTCAACCGACCGTCGAGCTGGCCAAGCGCAACTCGAGGCAGCGGATCGACCCGCTCATCGAAGAGAGCGATGTCCTGCGCCAGTTGGTGAAGAGCCCACGCTCGCGCGACTCCGGAAACACGGTGCTGTCAAAGCAGTTCCCTGGGGGTGTGCTGGTGACCACCGGCGCCAACATCGCTGTGGGCCTCCGCTCGATGGCCGTGAGGTATTTATTCCTGGACGAGGTGGATGCGTACCCCGGCGACGTTGATGGCGAGGGAGATCCTGTAAATCTGGCGTATGTGCGCACTCGCACATATTCGCGCCGTAAGATTTTGTTGTGTTCTACTCCGCTGATTACTGGCCGGAGCCGGATCGAGGCGGCGTACCTCGAGAGTGACCAGCGGCGCTACTGGGTGCCGTGCCCGCACTGCGGCGAGTTCCAGATTCTGAAGTTTGAGCGGCTGCGCTGGCCCAAGGGAGAGCCGCAGAATGTCTCCTACTCATGCGCCGGGTGCCAGCAGGCCATCTTCAATCACCACAAGAACGGCATGCTCGCGCGGGGGGAGTGGCGGCCCGAGGCCGCGGGCGACGGGCGTACGCGCGGCTATCACCTGTCGAGCCTGTACAGCCCGGTCGGCTGGTATGGGTGGGACCGCGTCGCCGACGACTGGGAGAAGGCACAGCAGAATAACGAGCGGTTGCAGTCGTTTGTGAACACGGTTTTGGGGGAATCATGGAAGGAGCGTGGGGAGGCTCCGGATCACGAGAAGCTCATGTCCAGACGCGAAGACTCCTATCTGTTGGGGCAGGTTCCTCCGGGCGTGTTGTTCTTAACGACCGGTGTGGACGTACGGGCGACCTGGCTCGAGGGCTACGTCTACGGGTGGGGCAGAGGGAAGCAGAGGTGGGTTATCGACCACTTCCGCATCGAGAAGAACCCCTACGATCCGACGGCCTGGGACGATCTCACTGAACAGTTGAACAGGGCATACGGCCACCCATCGGGCGTGGATTTGAGCATCGTCCGCATGGCGGTGGACTCAGGGCACGCTACACAGCAGGTCTATTCCTGGGCCAAGCAGCAGGGCAGCGGGCGGGTGATGGCGGTGGACGGGCGAGCGACCGGCGCCGCGGTGGTGGGCATGCCTACGCAGGTAGACATCAACCTCGGCGGGAAGAAGATCAAGCACGGCGCGAAGCTCTGGCCGGTGAACGTGAGCATGGCGGAGTCGGAACTCTACGGACTGTTGGGCAAGGACCGCCCTGCGGATGGGGAACCATATCCTCCGGGCTGGATCCACTTCCCGGCAGACCTCGATCAAGAGTTCTTCCTGCAACTAACCGCGGAGCAACTTACAGCGCATGTTGTGAAGGGATACCGCAAGCACGAATGGATCAAGACGCGGGAGCGCAACGAGGCGCTCGACTGCGCAAACTATGCGCGCGCCGCGGCTGGTGTGTTCGGTATGGATCGCCGTGGATCGGACGATCAGTGGTGGAGAGAGATGGAGTCCCGATGCCAAGTGGTTTCCCCGCCGCAGCCTGTGGTCACAGCATCTGCGGCGCCTCCGGCGCCGGATCGTCTGCAACAGGCATCGCCGCCGCGCCGCGATTCGTGGTTTGGGCAGCGTCGCAGGCGGGAAGAAGGGTTCGGGCCCCGCCCGCGGAACTGGTTTGACCGATGAGATCTTTGATACCAGCAATTCAGTGGCTGAACGCCAGAAGATCAACGGGACGTAGTGGGCGGCGCTCGTTCGATTACTCGCGGATCGTTGGGCCGGGAACGACGGCGATGCGGTCCCGTCCGGAGACTTCCAGTCCCAAAGTTACTGGGCTGGCGCGCCTGCGGACTGGGCCTCGTTCGAAACGGCGCGGTGCTCGTACGCGAGGGCATCCGGTTCTTCAAACTGGACCAGAATACGTTTACCTATACCGTCACGAAAGGCTTCTTCCGGACGCCGGGCCCGCGGCCGCGTGTCGAGGCAAGGATTCCCTCCGTGTGCGTCGGGCGGCTCTGGTGTGCGCGGCAGCCAGGACAGCCCGGATCCAGGCGCTCGAAGCCGAGATCGAGAACATGAAGCGGGATGCGTTTGTGGCACCGCTCGCAGTTGTGCCCCGAGCCAAACTCGCCGAGGCCGGATTCAACCTGGCAGGAGACCCCGGCGTCCTGGAGCAGGGGGGTATCGAATCGGCTACGCCATCATCGAGGGGGTCCTCATACTCGACTTGCTGACCAAGCCGAAGTTCGTTCCGATGATGGCGGTGAAGGCCGGGATCAGGTCGATGTTGGCGAGTGAGGGGATCTCAGAGGTGGGGTGTTGACCTGATCGTCGATCGTGCGTACGCCAGCATCCTCCGGATGTCTTCCGCGACAGGCCGAACTCCCGCGCCGCCTGCCGCACACTCATTCCGTCCACCTGCACCGCCCGGCAGACCCGCGCATACTGTGCATGTCGCAATTCTCATCTTCGGTCGGATGCGGCCGTCTCATGCGGATCCCAGCCCGCACGTGCGCTGTCCTTGAACTCAGACGCTGCTGGTGGAGTTGTCCGAGAATGGATTCTGGCGATCCAGGCTGGCTGCTGTGGGGCAACTCGGCGTCTGATGCCGGAAATTGAACACACTTCCAGCACGGGCCCACGATCCACGCCGCAGGCGCGGTTCTCGGGCGGCGCGCCGTTCGTACCGGTGATGCAGCCCACCGGCTTGTGGGATGGCAGCAATCCGGCCCAGTTCCGGCGACTGGACGGGTCGTGATTCCGGCGCATCCTTGGCCCGCGAGAGGAGCGTCCTCGACTCGTGATAGTAGGCCACGAACGACTTCACATGCCGGTACAACGAGGCTTCGTTCAAGACGATCACGTGATCCAGGCGCTCGCGGCGAATCGTGCCAATAACGCGTTCCACGTAAGCGCGCTGCCAGGGCGACCGAGGCGCCGACAGCACTGGCTTGATGCCCATCGATCACCAAGGAAAATCGCCAATCGCCCCAAACTTCGCACAGCCACACCCACAAGAGTCGATCGGCTGGAGTCGGTTTCGACCGCTTCACCGAACGCTGGAAGACGCTGAGTTGGTGGCGCAGGGCGAGAATCGCAAGTTGAACGGCGGGAAAGTATCGACGGAAAGAAGGCAACTGCCACTCTGTCAATCAGATCAGGGTTTCGGGGAACCACACTCACCGGCCGGCGCCGCCGCGAATGGCGAACAGGTGGTCGCGGTTGACGACATAGAGGGTGTTATTGGCGGCCACGGCGGTGGAGTACACGGAGCTGCCCATGTCGATTTCGGCGATCAGTTTCTTTTCCTTGCCGGCCTGTAGGATCACGATGTTGCCGTCCTCGTTGCCGAGGTACACCTTCCCATCGACGACGTAGGGCGAGCCCCAGATGGCGGCCAGCGCGTCATGCACCCAGAACGGTTTGCCGGTTTTGGCGTCCAGCGCGTGGAGGAATCCGCTGAAATCGGCATAGTAGAGGATTCCATCGTGCAGCGCGCCCGTCGATATCGAGCGCCGGATCTTGTCATAGTGCCAGATCCGCCCGGTCTGGGTGATGTCGCCACGCTTGGTGGCGTCGATGGCGTAAAGGTGCCCTGGTCCGTCGCCGTGTTCGGGATCCTGCCCGCTGGCGAGATAAACGACATTGTCCACAACGATCGGGGTGCTGACGACTTCGTTCCGGTTCTTCGGCCAGACCGCGCCCTTCGGGTTCAGGTCGAACTCCCAGAGTTTCTCACCGGTAAGTGCCTCGAAGCCGCGCACCCATCCGTCGCCCTGCCCGCTAACGAGTTGAACGGTCTCGCCGACCTTTCCCACGGCCGGCGACGACCATTGCCCGTGCAGGATGCGCCCTCCCACGGCGTTGTCCTTCCAGACCAGTTCGCCGCTCTTTTTGTTCACGGCCACAATGGTTGGTGATTTGGGAGAAGGGACCTTTGCATGGCTCTCGTCACGCCCGTTCGAGGTACTGACGTAAACCAGGTCGCCGTGGGAAACCGGTGACGAGTTGGCGAGGTTGTGCGGGAACGCGCCCACCTTCGCGATCATGTCGAAGCGCCAGACGACATCGGCGTCCCGCGGGCCTTTGAAGGCCTCGGCGGTGTATGGGCCGTCGTTTTCGCCGCCGGTAAATCCCTTCGTGTCGAGGCAGATCAGTTCGGCCCGGTTGGAGACGTAATACAGCCGGTCGCCTTCCACCAGCGGCGACGAAGCCACTCCCTGCAGGGGCCAGTCGTTGACGTCGCCGGAAGCCAGCTTTTCGGAGGTGTGCTGCCACAGAAACTGGCCGTCCGACTCTCGGAAGGCCATCAGCACGCCGCGGTCGCCGGCCTGCTTGGGGTCGAGGAGCAGTTCGTTATTGGTGCCCACGAAGACCATGCCGCCCGAGACGACCGGGTTGCCATAGGCATGTGAACCAAGCGGCGCGACCCACTTGATGTTCTCCTTCGTCTCGACGTTCCAGCGCACAGGGGCTCCGTTCATCGCGCCCACCATGTTGCGGCCCGGTGTTCCGCCCCACATGGGCCAATCGCCGCCTGGATCGGCGGCGCTCAGAACCAGCGTCAGGCAAGCGGCGGCGATTGCCGCCAGTGTCCTCTTCACGGGGATTCTCATGGGGGTCGAGTCACTTTCAGGCTAACAGAGAAAGCGGCCCTCCGACGCCGCGCCAGGGCCTATTCCGATCGCAGCGCGGTCAGAATCGGCGCACGGGTGGCCAGCCGGAGGGCGAGCCAAGACGCCAGCAGTCCGGCGAGCATAACCGAGGCCAGCAAGACGCCCATGGAGGCGAACGGCAGCCGGCCTCCGCGGTCCAACCAGGCCGGGGCGATGGCGATCAGTGCGCAGGCCGTGCCGGCGGCCAACCCCGCCACCAGCAGGAGGAGACTTTCGGAGAGCAGCAGCAGGCGCAGCGCGCCGGGTCCGAAGCCCACGGCCCGCAGCAGGGCCAGTTCGCGGCGGCGTTCCAAGACGTTGCGCAACAGCACCGCGCCCAAGCCCGCCGTGCTGAGCAGTAGCCCCAGACCTCCCAGCAACTGGAAGGTGGACAGGTAGGTATTCTCGACGCGGTGGAAGGCGGCCAGGCGATCCGCGGTGGAGACCACGTCGAAGCCGTAGTCGCGGAGCGAATCCTCGAGAAGGCCGGCGGCCTCGGGTGTCTTCTCGCCGGCATCGATCAGGAACAGCCGGAATCCGCCCTCCTGAGGGAACGCCCGGACGAACTGCTCGGGCGAGATGATGACCTCGCTCTGGAAGATGCTGCCGGCAAGCGCGGCCACGAACCGCAAGCGCACGCCGCCCGGCAGTTTCAGCACGTCCCCCAGCCACAGATGCAGCACGTAGCGTAGCGAGTTGGCGTCGGCGATCGCGGGGATGGCGCCGTCCTGCGCGGGCGCGTCGAGCAGCAGCCAGGGGTTGGCCTTCTGTTCAGGGGTCTGGGCGAGAGACGCGGCGAAGCGGAAGCGGGCCTGACCGATGAGTTCGCGCGGCGGGGCGACGACCCGGGGCTTCCGCGGACGGTAGAGGTTCAGGCAACTGGCGTCGTCGCCCGGGCGCAGCCGGAACGGGAACACGATGGGCAGCACGGCGTCCTCCGGCAGGTTCAGACTGTCGCGGCCGTCCGGCGAGTTGAGGTTGTGGTACACAGGCAGGGCCGATTCGGCCATCAGGGGGCAGCCGCCGGTACCCGACTGACGGTCCGTGGGCGCCACGCCGCCGCGCCGGAAGGAGTCGACGGCGACGATGATGAAGGCCGCCGAGGCGATCAGCGCAATCAGCAGGATGCTCCGGCCGGGGTGGTATGCGGTGTAGCGGAATCCCAGCCCGATGGCGCCTTGAATCGTATGCCCGGACCGCTGGCGGAGCCAGGTCCACGTGAAGCTCAGGATGCTCACCAGCAGCAGGCCGCCGGCGCCGAAAAACGCCCCCGTCTGTCCGATCAACTCGAAAGTTCCGGAGGCGATCAGCGCCGCTGCCGCAGCCGCCGAGGTCCAACCGGCCCAGCGCAGGGATCCGCGCTGACGGGCGATACGATCGAAGGGCGTAATCCGCCCAGCCAAGAGCGCACGCGGGGAGGTCTTGCGGATCTGGCGCAGGCCGGCCAGCAGGAAGAAGACCGCGCTGCCCGCCCCGCCCAGTGCGCCGTACAGCAACGGTGGAGCGGACAGGTGCAGCGTCAACAGCGTCGTGCCAACGGCGTCCACCCACCAGGTGCGCAACCCGTAGAGAATGAACCAGGCGTAGGCGAGAGCGCCGGGAACTCCGGCGGCCGCTCCGGCCGTGGCGATGGCGGCGCCCTCGGCGAGGAGCAGGTTGCGGACAGTCCGCCGCGCGAACCCCATGGCGCGCAGGGCGCCGATCTCAGAGAGCCGCTGCTCGACTCCAAAGCGGAAGAACAGGCCGGCCAGCAGGAGCGCGGCCACGACGAGCAGGAAGCTGAAATAGGTGAAGTACTCGGCGAAGTCGGTGGCGCCAACCGCCGAGGCCTGCCCCTCGCTGCGCGGGCTTTCGAGCGCCAAGCCAAACGCCGCCGGGTCGATGGCGGAGTGCAGGCGGCGCGCGAATTCATCGCGGCTCAAACCTGTGACGCGGATCGAAGTCAGGCGACCGTACCGGGAGGCCCATAACTGCTGGCCGCTGCTGAGCGCGATGAAGGCTTTGGGCGCGGTGCGGTAGCGGTCCCAGTAGACTTCATCCGATGGCCGGATGCTCGACAGGTCGACGGGAAAGGGAGGATCCCAGCCGGAAAGAGAGTTGGAGTCGGAGATGCCTGGATAGTCCGGCGCCAGTTCCCGGTCCGCGCCGAGGCCGGTCATTGGGAGAATGCGCTCCAGACGGAAGGCCGCGGTTTCGGTCAGCAGGCGGCCGTCCGGATGCCATTGGTAGTACTCGATGGCAACCTCGTCGCCCGGCCGGGCGCGCAACTCGGCCGCCGCCCAGGCGTTCAGAGCAATGCCGCCGGGCGCGACACCGGCCGCATCCACGGCACTGACCAGCGAGTAGGGAATTGCCTGGCCATCGGAGCGTATGGAATTGGCCAGGTAGGTGTAGATGGGCGTCACGGCCGCGCCGCTGCTTCCGGCCATAGAGGCAACGGCTTCGGCGAGCGCATCGCTCAGAATTGCACTGTCGCTTTCGACAGCAAAACCGCGCCCGGCATCGAGAGGCCGGAGGCGGATACCCAGGTCTTCCAGACGAAACTTCGCCGTGACAGAGGCCAAGTCCGCAGGCTGCGAGAGCAAAATGACGTTGGCCTTGGCGGGCTGATCCAAATCCCGCTGGAGGCGCGCAAGCGGGACGAAGAGAGTGCGCACGGCGCCCTGCTGGGGACGCAGCGAAAACTCGCCCAGTTGTCCGGGTGACAGCGAGCCCGCAAATCGCAGGCGAATGGTGCGTGTGGAGTCGTCCTTGCGCCCGTGCAACGATTCCAATGGCACGGCGGAAGGTCTCTCCAGACGGAGCAGGACCTCATCGCCCGGACTCAATCCCAACTCAGCGGCCAGAGCCGTGCTCGACATCGTGTCGCGGCCGGCGAGCCTGTTTTCCTGGCGGCCATGGAATCGCCAGAACCGGTCGTCCACACCCCACACCTGGACGCGCGTGGCGCGCCGCCCGCCGCCGGAGCCGGTCACGATGCCTTCAAGCGCGATCGCGGGAACCGCGGCCCTCAGCTCTTCGGCTAGGCTCTCGCGGAAGAAACTCGCGCCCGACAAGACCTGCTGAGTGTTGCCCAGGCGCTCGAAGACCAGTCCCCGCAGCGTGGCTCGCACCGACTCGCCCACCAGCAGGGCTCCGGCTAGCACGGCCACCGCCACCGCGACTCCCACAGCAGCGGCGCTGTCCGTTCGCCAGTAGTAGAACAGGCTACGCCTGAGGAGCGTTCGGAACTTCAATTCGGTGCAACCCTCCGCCCGAGACCTGGTGAATCTCCGGCATCTTCATGGCCAGTTCCTGACTGTGCGTAACCACGACCAGGATGCCAGCGCGGCCGCGATGCAGTTCCAGCAGCAGCGAAGCGACCACGCCGGCCGAATCCCGATCCAGGTTGCCGGTTGGCTCGTCGCACAGCAGCAGCAGCGGATCGCGGATGAGCGCGCGGGCGATCGCCACCCGTTGCTTCTCGCCCCCGGAAAGCTCTCCCGGCAGGTGGTTCAAACGGTGGCTCAGTCCGACCCGGTCGAGTAACTCGCGGGCGCGGGCAACGTGGTCCCCTCGCGGCGCTACCAGGGTTGGGACGAGCACGTTTTCGAGAACCGAACACTGCGGCAGCAGGCAATGGTCCTGAAACACGAAACCGATCTTCTCGTTGCGAAACGCCGCCTGCGCCGGCTCGTCAAGGAGAAAGGGATCTTGCGAGTCCAGAACGACGGCGCCGGAACTGGGCGGCTCGAGCGCCCCGAGAATGTACAGCAAGGTGCTCTTGCCAGAGCCGGACGGACCCATGACCGCGATGGCGGAGCCGCGGGGCAGCGACAGCGTCACCCCGGAGAGGATGTGAACCGCCCCACCCGGCGAGTCGTAATGTTTGGAGACGTTTTGGACTTCCAGCATGTCGTCAAACCCGTGCCGTTCCGCCGAGGCTGCTGTAGACCGCGGCCGTGGCCTCGGCCATGCGCTCGATGGAATAATGTTCCCGCACCGCCGCGCAGCCCCGGTCTCCCAGACTCCACCGCAGGCCGTCGTCCAGCCACAAAGTTCGCAGTCCATCGGCCAGCGCGGCGGCGCAGTCCGGCTCTACCAGCAGTCCGCCCCCGGTGCGAGCGAGGACCTCCGGGTACGCGCCGCGCCGGGGTTGTACGACAGGCACGCCGTTGGCCAGGGCTTCGAGGACAAAGAGACCCTTCGGCTCGTCGAAGGTGCTGGGCACCGACAGCAGGTCGAGACTCTGGAGGAAGCGGATCTTGGCGGGGCGATCCACCTCGCCATGATAGCGGAACTCCCCGGCCAGCCCGTGCCTCCGCATGGTCTGCTCGGCCTCGCGCAGGTAACCCCGGTTGGCGGGCGGCAGGTAGCCGGCCACTTCCAGCCGGCCCGGACCCAGGTCCTTGTCCTTACGCAACCGGCGCCAGGCGTCGACGAGCAGGTGCAGGCCCTTTTCCGGCGCGATGCGCGCCAGGTAGCCGACGCGAAACACGCCGCCGGCGGAGCGCGCCGGCGCGTGGCCCTGTAAATTGATGCCCAGCGGGACAACGCGGATCTTGTCAGCGGGAATGGAGAGGTAGCGCGACATGAACTCCGCGTAGTATTGGCTCGAAGCGATGAACATGTCCACGTGGCGGCCGCCAGCGGCGATGAGGGAGAGCGCCTGTGAGCGATACGGTTCGATCAGGCCGCCCAGAAAGAGGTCCTCGCCCTGCAACGTGCATACGATTGGGCAGCCGAGCAGTTCCTTGAACGGCCGGGCCAGGGCGATCAATAGAGAATGAGGGATGTCGACGACGCTGGGCGCGGGCTGCGCGCTCAGCCAGAGGGTCAGCTTGTCGAATTCACGCCGCAGGGATCCGTCCCGGCCCTGAAGCATCGCCACGGTCAACTCTCCGAGCAGTTTCGGGTCCACCGGGACAGAGCGCGACGTCGCCAGGCGCAGTAGCCAGCCGGATTCCAGAAAACGGTGGAAGACGGGCGGCAGGCGGCGCAGCAGGGGCCAGTTCTGCTGGAGATAGATGCTGATTCCGTTGAAAAAGACCAGCGGGTGGCTGACGTTTTCTTCATCCGTCCGGGTGGGCGTATAGAGGGGTAGGAGTATGACGTCGTGACCCTGGCGGGAAAGCTCGGCGGCCAGCGCGTTGTCGCGCAGGCACGTGCCACAATACATGCCGGACGCGCCGGCGGTGAGGGCCAGGATTTTCATACCTCGATATCCCGCGGCCATGCCGCCACGGACTGTTACCATGTTAGTTGATGGGAAAGTACATGAGTTTTCCTTGGTTTCGAATGACGTGTGCTGTTTGGCTAGGCTGCGGTCTCGCCGCCGCACAAACGTGGCGGGGAACCGTCACCGGCACGGTATTGGACGAAGCCGAGGGTACCCTCGCCCAAGCGCGGGTTTCGATCACGAGCAAGGAGACGGGCCGGGCGCGCTCCGCCATCACCAGTGAGCGTGGCGATTTCTCGTTCGCCTGGCTGAGTCCCGGCGTGTATAAGCTCGAAGTGGAGTGCGGCGGCTTCCGCAGGCACGTTCAGGAACTCCAGTTGGCCGTCAACCAGGACGTCCATGTCAATCTGACGCTGCTCCGCGGCGAGTTGATCCATGAGGTGACCGTGCGCGCGCCAAGGGAGTTGCTCAAGACCGACTCCGCCTCGGTCAGCACGGTGATCCCAGGCAGAATGATCAACGACCTGCCCCTGGATGGCCGCAACTTCTATGAGCTTACGCTACTCTCTCCCGGAGTCGTGCCCCCGGCGCCGGGCTCCGCCGGCACGGTTCGCGGCGACTTCGCGGTCAGCGTGCAGGGAGCGCGCGGGGACGCCAGCGTCTTCCTTTTGGATGGCGTCTACAACGGCGACCCGAAGATGAACGGCATTGGCGTCACGCCGTCGGTCGATGCGGTCCGCGAGTTCGAGGTGCTAACCAACTCCTACGACGCCTCCTTTGGGCGCAATGCGGGCGGGCAGGTGAACGTGATCATGCGGTCGGGCACGAACGAACTCCACGGCACGGTCTTTGGATTCTTCCGCAACGGGGCGCTGGATGCGCGTAACCACTTCGACCGCCAGCAGGGAAACGATCCGCGATACCGGCGCAACCAGTTTGGCGCGTCGCTGGGCCTGCCACTGCGCAAGGATCGCACCTTCCTGTTCGGCGACTACGAGGGACGGCGCGTGCGGGAGGCGATCCCGAGAATTGCCAACGTGCCGACGGCGCTCGAGCGCCAGGGCGATTTTTCGCAGAGCCGCCAGCCGGCAATGGATCTGTTCACGGGCGCTCCTTTTCCCGGCAATCGCATGCCGGCGGCACGAATCGATCCGATCGGCCTCGCCCTGGCCGGTCTATATCCCCTGCCGAACCGGAGCCAGCCGGGAGAGAACTTCTTCTCCTCGCCCGATCTGAACGACCGCTCGGACACGGGCGACCTGCGCTTCGACCAGCACATTGCGTCCCGTTCCGAACTGGCGGTGCGTTACAGCTTCGGCGACCGCAGCCTGTACGATCCGTTTTCCGGCCCCTCCTACGCGTTGGTTCCCGGCTTCGGCACCAATGTTCTGCGCCGCGCCCAGAATATGATGGTCAGCGAGACCCACGTGTTCACGCCGGCTCTCATCGCCGAATTCCGCGGGGCGTACAATCGCGTGGCGCAAGGGACGTTCCACGAGAACCAGGGACGGGACCTGAACCGTCAGGTGGGGCTGCCCACGCTGTCTTCCCAGGCCCGGGACACGGGATTGAGTTTCATCTCACTGCCCGGTTTTTCGCCGCTGGGCGACGAATACAACAACCCGCAACACAGCGTCTCGGAGACCTGGCAGGGACTGGGGCAGGTGTCGGTTCAGCACGGCAGGGGCCTGCTGAAATTCGGCGGCGAGTTTCGGGCGCTGCGCCAGAACGCCTATCGCGACGTGCTTTCGCGCGGCATCATCAGCTTCCTGGGCCTCTCGGGCAATCCGGTGGGCGACCTGCTGCAGGGCTTCGCCACCTATAGCGTCGGCGCGCGGCTGGACAATCCCCAGAACCTGCGCTCGCGAAGCTTCTCGGGATTTGTCCACGACACCTTCCGCCTCAGCTCCAGCCTGGTGGTCTCGGCCGGCGCGCGCTACGAATACTCGACGCCGCCGTTCGACGCGTTCGACCGGGCCAACGTCTATGATCCGTCGGCCGGCGCGTTGCGGGCGGTGGGCAAGGACGGATTTCCGCGCGGCGGTTACGCCCCGGACCGCAACAACCTCGCGCCGAGGTTCGGTATTGCCTGGTCGCCGCGGGACTGCCGCACGGTGGTTCGAGCTGGCTACGGAATCTACTACGACCAGTCCCCTCTGGCTCCGGGCGAGGGCTTGTACTTCAACGCGCCGTACTTCGAGTCCAAGATCTACTTCCCCTTCCAGGGCTACCCCCTCCTTCTGAGAAACCCATTCCCCAAGGACTTCCCCATTCCCGTTCCGTCCTCAGCGCTGGCCATGCAAAGGGACTTGCGCACTGCTTATCTCCAGCACTGGAGCTACTCGATCCAGCAGCAGACCGGCGGCAGCGGCGTACTGGAGATCGCCTATGTCGGGTCGAAGGGAACGAAACTGCTCAGTGCGCGGGACCTCAACCAGCCCCTACCCGCGACTTCGAAGTACAATCCGCGGCCCGACCCCCGGTTCGATGACATCAACACCCTGGAGTCGAGAGGCAGTTCGATTTACCACTCGCTCCAGACGCGCTTCCAGCAGCGGTTTCACCACGGGCATTCGCTGCTGATCGCGCATAGCTGGGGCCGGGCCATCGACGACGCATCGAGCTTCTTCACCAGTTCCGGCGATTCAAACTTCCCGCAGGACAGCCGTAACACGCGGGCCGAACGCGCCCGCGCAGGTTTCGACATGCGGCATAGGGTTTCGGTGGGCTACTCGGTGGATCTTCCCCTGGGGCGCGGGCGGCTGTTGAAAGGCTGGCAGACCAACGGGATCTGGACATTCCAAACCGGGCGGCCCTTCACGGTCGCGCTGCACCCGGACTTCGACAACAGCAACACCGGCCGCTCCACTCTCGGTTTCGGCGCCAACGACCGGCCGAATGTCATCGGGAACCCGAAGCTGGCCAACCCATCAGCGGCGCGGTGGTTCGATACGCAGGCATTTCAGGTTCCCGCTTTCGGATCCTTCGGCAATTCCGGCCGCAACATACTCGAGGGGCCTGGGTTGGGGGTTGGCAACGTTTCGATTGTCAAGGATACGCCATTGGGCGAGAGCATGCGGCTGCAGCTTCGAATCGAGGCTTTCAACGTTCTGAACCGAACAAATTACGATCTTCCGGGGATCTTTCTGGGAACCCCGAGTTTTGGCCGCATTCTGTCAGCGGGTCAGCCGCGCCGGGTGCAATTCGGATTGAAGTTGCTTCTATAAATCAATCGAGGTGCTCGGATGAGGCTGTTTCGCTTGGCAGTCGTTCTTGCTCTCCCCGGTTCGCTTCTGGCGGACTGGCCCCAATGGCGCGGACCCGATTCCAACGGCAGCGCCCCCAAGGCGCACGCTCTTCCAGCGAGTTGGAGCCCGGCGGAAAACGTGCTCTGGCGCACGGCGACGCCCAGTTGGAGCGCGGCCACGCCCATCGTGTGGGGGGACCGGATCTTCATCACCTCGGCCGAACAAGGCTCCGCCCGGTTGAAGATCGACCCGGCCTCCGCCCGAGACGCCACCCAACCGGGGCGCGACAAGGTCTTTCTGCTGGCGGTGAACCGCAAGGACGGCGCCATCGTCTGGCAGAGGCAGATCGACACCGGGAACATCCTCTGGCGCAAACAGAACTCGGCGTCCCCCTCTCCCATCACCGACGGCAAGTTGGTCTGGATCATGACCGGCAACGGCAAGTTCGTTTGCTTCACTGTGGACGGCAAGGAGGTCTGGCGGCGCGATATCCAGGCCGAGTACGGGCGTTTCGGGCTGAACCACGGCTACGCTTCGACGCCGCTGCTGCATGGAGACCGTCTCTATGTCCAGGTCATCCACGGCTTCAAGACCAAGGACCCGTCCTACGTCTTCGCCGTGGATAGGGCGACCGGTAAGACGCTCTGGAAAGTAGTGCGGCCGACCGCCGCCGTGCAGGAATCGTTGGACAACTATGCCACGCCGCAGATCGTGGTGGCCGGCGGCAAGCCGCAACTGGTGATCTCCGGCGCCGACTGCGTCACGGGCCACGACCTGGCGGCGGGTAAGGAACTGTGGCGCATCCGCGGATTTAATCCGTCGAGTAACCCTTTCAACCGCACCATCGCCTCTTCGCTTGTGATTGGCGAGCATGTGTTCACGCCCAGCACTCGCGGCCGGCCCTTCGTCGCGTTCCGCGCGGGCGGCGAGGGCGACCTTACGGGCAAGAACGAGATTTGGACCAACAACGCGGGCGCCGACGTGCCGACGGCAACCACCGACGGCAAGTACTTATACATCCTCAAGGACAATGGCACGCTGACCTGCGTGGAAGCTCTGACGGGAAAGGTGATGTACGAGTCGCAACGGCTCGAGCACGGCACCTACAGCGCCTCGCCGCTGCTGGCGGACGGCAAGATTTACTGTGTCAGCGAGGGCGGCACAACCACGGTCGTGAAGGCCGGACCGGCCTTCGAGATTCTCGCGACGAACAAACTGGACAGCCTGACCCTGGGCAGTCCGGTGGCTGTGGGCAACCAGATCTTCATCCGAACCGCGGACTATCTTTACTGCATTCAGAAGCGCTAACGCCCCGTGGCGCTGATTTGTTTGAAGTGGACTTCCGAGGTGATACTTATGCGCATTATTGCCGCACTGCTGTTTGTCACGACGGCCCTGTGGGCCGCGGACGACGATTGGGCCCGCTGGCGGGGTCCCTCTGAAAACGGGATGGCGCGGGGCGACGCGCCCACTGAGTGGAGCGACACGAAAAACGTCGCCTGGCGTACGCCCATCCCAGGCCGCGGGTTTTCGTCTCCCGTGATCTGGGGCGACAGGATGTTTGTCACGACCGCCGTGCCCACCGGGAATACCGCCCCGCTGGGCGCGCCGCAACAGCGTGCCGGCGGAGGTTCAAGCGCCGGGCAGGAGCACAAATTCGTGGTCATGTGCCTCGACCGCAACACCGGCAAGGTGCTCTGGGAGCATGTCGCCATAGTCGCCACGCCGCACGAGGGGTATCACAACCGCTACGGCAGCTTCGCCTCGAATAGCCCGATCACGGATGGCAAGCACGTCTACGCTTTCTTCGGCTCGCGCGGTCTGTACGTCTACACGCTCGCCGGCAAGCTCGTTTGGCAAAAGGACTTCCCGCCCTTGCGCATGGCCAACGCGTTCGGCGAAGGTTCGGCCCCCACCCTGGACGGCGATACGCTGTACGTGGCCCAGGACCATCAAGGGGATTCCTTCCTCCTGGCCCTAGATCGCAACACGGGCAAGGAAATCTGGCGCGTGGCTCGCGACGAACGAAGTTCCTGGTCCCAACCCGTGATGCTCAGCCACAACGGGCGCAAACAGTTGGTGGTGAGCGCGACCAACAGGGTGCGCGCATACGACCCCGTTACTGGGAAGGTCATCTGGGAGTGCGGCGGTCTGGGCAGCAACGTCATTCCCGCGCCGGTCGCCTCCGGCGGCGTGGTGCACGTGATGAGCGGCCATCGGAATCCCTTCGCCATGGCGATCCGGCTGGGACGCGAGGGCGATCTAACCGGGACCGATGCCGTCGTCTGGACCAACGACCGGGGCAACTCCTACACCGCCTCGCCCGTGCTTTACGACAATAAGCTCTACTTCATCACGGACAACGGCTTGTTGAACTGCTTCAACGCCCTCACCGGCGAGGTTTACTACCGCCAGCAGCGTCTGCCGAAACCCTATAACTTCAAGGCTTCTCCGGTGGGCGCCAACGGCAAGCTGTACCTGGCCACCGAAGACGGCGATGTCGTGGTGGTGAAGATGGGCGAGACCTTCGAAGTGCTGGCGACCAACACCCTGACGGACCAGGTCTTCATCTCCTCGCCCGCCATCGCCGGCGGCAGTCTCTATCTGCGCGGCAAGGATGCGATCTACTGTATCCGGAAGTAGGCCGGACTCTTGGGGCTGCCGCCGCAGCTCGCCATATCGCAGGATCTGGCGCTGCGTAACGCCAGCGCTCCGCTGGGGCAGGCTTCGGCGCAGCGCAGCGCCACTTTCCGAAGCGCCTCCGACATGGGCTGGCCGAACGGCGCCGCCACTGTGACTTCGAATCCGCGGCCTATGGTAGTGAGGCCCAGCGGCTCGCCGGCCTCGGCCGCAATCCGCACGCAGGCGTCGCACATGATGCACTTGCCCGGTTCGTAGATGATCTCCGGATGGGATGTGTCCTGGGAGAAGCGGCGGCGCTGGCCGGCGAAGCGTCCGGCGTCGGCGCCGTATTCGGTCGCCAGCGCCCGCACACCGCAGCAATCGGATTTGCGGCAGCCACAGGTCAGACAACGCTTCGCTTCCCGGCGGGCGTCCTCGCCGGACAAGCCGGTGGCGACTTCCTCGAAGCCCGCCAACCGCCGCTCCATTTCGATCTCCGGCATGGGAACGCGCTCGGCCATTTCAATGCCGCGGAAGATCATCGCCCGTTCCGCGTCGTCGACCGGCCTGAACACGACTGCGACTGAACGGACTTCGCCCACCACTGATTCGCCCCGGAGAAACTGGCCGATCGAGCCGGCGGCGATTCGTCCCGCCGCGACTGCGCGGACCGCCAAGTCCGCCCCCAGCACGGCATCCCCGCCCGCGAACACGCCTGGCAGATTCGTGGCCAGCGTCCGCTCGTCGGCGGCGATGCCCCAGCCGGTGACGCGGAGCCCTTCCGCCTCGGCGAGCGAGCGGTCCACCGCCTGGCCAATGGCTGCGATCACCGTGGAGCATTCGACAACGTACTCGGAGCCTTCCACCGGGACGGGCTGGCAGCGGCCGGAGGCGTCGGGCGCGCCCAGCTTGGTGTGCTGGCAGGTCAGCAGCAACTGGTGATCCTCGCCGCGTTCCAGCAGCATCGGGGCCACCAGAATCTCGCACACCACGCCTTCGGCTTCGGCCTCCTCCACCTCCTGCATCAGGCAGGGCATCTCGCGCCGCGTACGGCGGTACAGGACCTTGACGCTTCGCGGGCCCATGCGAATGGCCGCGCGCGCGCAGTCCATCGCCGTGTTGCCTCCACCCACCACCACGACGTTTTCACCCAGTGCGGGCGGGTTGCCGTCCGCCACCAACCGCAGGAACTCGATTCCCGACAGCGCCAATTCCTCGCCCTCGCAGCGCAGCCCCTGGGCCCGCTGCGCGCCGATGGCCAGGAAGACCGCGTCGTGGCGTTCGCGCAGGCCGGCCAGGGAGAAGTCACGGCCCCAGCGCGAGTTCATGCGAAACTCGGCGCCGAAGCGGCGGATTTCGTCGATTTCGGCGTCCAGCGCGTCCTTGGGCAGCCGGAAAGCGGGTATTCCGTAGCGCAGCATGCCACCGGCGGCGGACTCGGCGTCGAACAGTGTGCACGCGTGCCCCTGTCGAAGCAGGAAATACGCCGCCGACAGCCCAGCCGGGCCGGCGCCGACGATGGCCACCGACTTGCCTGTGGACGGCGCGCGCGGCGGCACATAAGGAGCGGGGGCTTCGCGATCCAGGTCGGCGGCGTAGCGGTGCAGTGGCCCGATGGCGAGTCCGTCGTCATACTCGATGCGGCGGCATCCCTGCTCGCACAGCCGCGGGCAAATACGCCCCAACGCGCCTGGCAGCGCCAGCCGTTCGGTGATGATCCGCATGGACCTGGACGCGTCGCCGGCGACGATCTCGCGCACGAAGCCCGGAATGTCCAGTCCCGCCGGGCAGCGCGCCGAGCAGGGCGCCACGCATTCGCCCGCGTGGTCGGAGAGCAGTAACTCGATCGCCACGCGCCGGGCGCCGCGCACCGCTTCGCTGTCCGTGTCGACCTCCATGCCATCGGCCGCCGGCAATGCGCAGGACGGCGACAGGCCACGCTGTCCTTTCACCTGCACGGCGCAGACGAAACACGAAGCGGCCGGTTCGAGTCCCGGCACATGGCACAACGTCGGGATACGGATGTCCAACTGGCGCGCCGCGTCAAGGAGAGTGGTTCCGGGCGTCACGCTGACCGGCCGGCCGTCGATGGTCAGGGAAATCATGGGGAGACCACCTCGATGGCATTCTCCAGACAGGCCTGGCGGCACATGTCGCAGCGGGTGCAAAGATCCTGATCGATCTCGTGCCGTTCATAGGGGCGGTAGGCGATGGCCTTCACCGGGCACACCTGGGCGCAGGAGGTACAGCCGGTGCAATCGACGGTGACGCGGTAGCGGATCAGCGCCGTGCAGCGGCCGGCCGGGCAGCGCTTGTCGAGCAAGTGCGCCTGGTACTCCTCGGGGAAGTAGCGCAGCGTGGTGAGGACAGGATTGGGCGCGGTCTGGCCCAGCCCGCACAGGCTCCCGCGACCGACATGGCCGGCCAGCAATTCCAGGTTTTCCAGGTCGCCGGGCCTGCCCTGGCCCGCGCACAGCCGTTCGAGGATCTCCAGCATGCGCTTGGTGCCGATGCGGCAGAAGGTGCACTTGCCGCACGATTCGGACTGCGTGAAGTGCAGAAAGAAGCGGGCCAGATCGACCATGCAGTCCCTGTCGTCGAGCACAACCAGACCGCCGGATCCCATGATGGCCCCGGTGCTGGCGAGCGCTTCGTAGTCGATCGGCGTGTCGGCCAACCGCTCAGGGATGCAGCCGCCCGACGGCCCGCCCAGTTGCACGGCCTTCAGCTTGCGGCCATCCTTGATCCCGCCGCCGATGTCTTCGACCACCTCCCGGATGGTGATGCCCATGGGCACTTCCACCAGCCCGCCGCGATTGATCTTGCCCGCCAGTGCGAAGACCTTGGTTCCCTTGCTGCTCTCCGTGCCGAGTGCGGCGAAGGGGTCGGCGCCGCGGCGCACGATCCACGGCACGCAGGCCAGAGTCTCGACATTGTTGACCAGCGTCGGACGGCCGCGAAATCCCCGCTGGATGGGGTAGGGCGGACGCAGCCGCGGCGTGCCGCGCTGACCTTCCAGCGACTGGATCAGGGCGGTTTCCTCGCCGCAGACGAACGCCCCGGCTCCTTCGCGGACCTCCAGCCGCAGCGAGAAATCGGTGCCGAGAATACCGCGTCCCAGGAAGCCGCGCTCTTCTGCCTGCCGGATCGCTTCACGAATGCGACGGACGGCGAGCGGGTATTCAGCACGTATGTAGAAGATGCCTTCGGCGGCCCCGATGGCATAGGCGGCGATGGCCAGGCCCTCGAGTACGCGGTGCGGGTCGGATTCGAGCACAAGGCGATCCATGAACGCCCCGGGGTCGCCCTCGTCGCCGTTGCAGATGACGTACTTGTCGCCGCCGGGCTGCTGCCGCGCCAAAGACCATTTCAAGCCGGTACGGAAGCCGGCGCCGCCGCGCCCGCGCAGGCCCGAATCCGAGACGATCTGAATCAACTCCGCCGGCGGCAGATGCCGCAGACATTTCTCGAGCGCCTGGTAGCCTGCGCGGGCCAGGTAGTCGTCGATGTTTTGCGGGTCGATCTCGCCGCAGTTTTCCAGGACAATCCGCTCCTGTTTGCGCAAGTAGCTGGCCGCGCCCCCACTGCGGCGGTCCACCAGGTACTCGGGGAGTCGTGGCCGGGCGGTGTCGTTCCGAAACAGGCCCGCCACGCGGTCAGCCGTCCAACGCAGCCGCGCCTTGATCGCGCCGGGACGCACATGCCGCCGGACGATGCTTCGCGCGGCCTCGGCGGTGACGTTGCCGTACAGCGTGCCGGCGCCGCCCGCCTCGACCACTTCCACCAGCGGCTCGCGATGACACATGCCGTTACAGCCCACGGCCTTCACCACGGCTCCGACGCCGGCCTGCCGCAACTCTTGCTCGACGGCCGCCCGCACCGCTTCCGCGCCGCCGGCGATGCCGCACGAGCCGAGACCGATCCGGATTTCGACGCTCTTGCCGCTCATGTCAGACTCGGGTTCCGAATGCCGTCCAGCGCTTCGCAGGCGCTGGCGGGGGTCACTTTTCCTACCGCCTGGCCGTCGACCATAATCACCGGCGCCAGGCTGCAGCAGCCCACACAGGCCACTTCGTCCACGGTGAACATGCGCCGCTCATCGGTGTCGGAGCCGTCGGGTATCTCCAGGCGGCGCCGCAACTCATCGGTGAGTTGCCGCGCCCCCGCGACGTGGCACGCCGTTCCGTGGCAGACTCGGACCACGTGCCTGCCCAGCGGCGAGCGGCGGAACTGGGAGTAGAACGACGACGACCCCGCGATCTGCGCGGGCGTGATTTCGGTCAGTTCGCAGACCCGTTTCAGGGCTTCGTCTGGAAGGTAGCGATAGTGCGCCTGAATGGCCTGCAGAATGGGAATGGCCGCTTCCTTCGAGCGTCCATGTTGTTTAACGGTGCGCTCTACGAACGCCAGATGAGGTTCTTCCTCGCTGCCGGTGGCGGCGGGAAAGGCCAAGGCGGGTCCTGACTTGGGCACGGTTTTAAGTTGCACCAGGCGGTCCATCGGCAGCGGACGCCGGCCGTCCAGAGCCGCCAGCCACTTGGCGGAGGCGACAAAAAGGGACGCGGCCGCGAGCAGGATGATGGCTATGACATCGTCGCGCTTCTTGCGCTGCTGCAGGGCCGCGGTGATTCGTTTGTGCTGGGCCTCAAGCTTCGGCGCGAACGAGGCGTCCTCTTTGACTTTCTTCTTGAGATCCGCGACGATTTTTTCTTCCTTGGGCGCCTGGATGCGCGCGACGACGTAACTTCCGGTAAGGAGCAGCACACAGATGGCGACCGTCGAAGCGGCGATCCACGCCGCCCAGCGGATCTTCTTGGGCAGGCTCCGGTTCATGGTTTCTTCGCCAGTGGCCCCTCGCGAGGACAGGATTCGAAGCACCGTGCGCAGTATAGGCATTTCGGCCGTACCACGCGCATCTTTTCAATGGCGCCGTAGGGGCATGATTCCTGGCACAGTCCGCAGTCCAATTCCTTGTCCGGGGTGATGCTGACGCCGCGGCCAGCGAACCGGGCCGCCCATTCCAGCAGCACGCCGTAGGGACACAGATAGCGGCAATACGGCCGTCCCACGAACATGCCCAGCACCAGGAACGCCGCGCCGATGTAAAGCATGTGGGCGAAGCCCGTCATGCGGAAGAAGCCGACGAAGGGGTCGAACCGGCAGATGATGAAGTCGTGCGTGGGAAACGGCTGCACGGCGAGCCAGACGGCCAGGCCCAGATAGGCGTACTTCAGCAGGCCCAGCGCCCGATCCAGACGGCGCGGAACCTGCACCGGCTTCAGAACCACCAACTCCTGAATGCCTCCCAGCGGGCAGACGCCGCAGAATGCCCGCCCGAAGAAGAGCGCCACCAGCAGCGGCAGAAAGAAGACCGCCGTGACCACGATCGGAATGGAGTAACTCGGATCGGTCAGGGCGACCGAGACGTTCTGGATGGATCCGATGGGACAGATGCAGCCTTCCCGGTAGAAGCCGAAATAGCCCAGGCAGGCCACGGTGAGCGCGAGAACCCATTTCCGGCTGCGCCGTGTCAGGACCAGCCAGACCGAGATCCCCATCGCGACGGCCAGCAGGACCACGTCCAGCACTTCCAGCCAGTAGGACCGCGGCAGGGGTTTCTGCACCGGGGGCGTCTTGTATGAGCCGCCGATGCTGTCCTCCTGCGGGGCCACCTGGACAGGGCGCTCGTATTGCATGGCCTGGCCGGTTGCGTTGCCGGCAAACAACAGGATCAGGCCGGCCAGTACAATCAGGAGTGTGGACGCGCGCGATTTCATCGGCATTCGGCCCGGCCTAAGCGTCATGTCCGAGCTGCACATGGTCGAATGCTTTTTCGATGGGCACGTGGAGGATGGCGTCCTTGGGACAGGCGGTCGAGATGGCGCAGCGGTTGCAGTCCACGCACAGACTATGCCGCACTCTCAACACGATCGATCCCAGCCCCAAGGGCTCCTTACAGGCCATGACACACTTGCCGCAGCCGTCGCACTTGACCTCGTCGATCACGTATTCATAGAAGTTGTTGGCGGGGTCGTCGGGATCGACTTCGCCGATCGGCTTGCGCTCGATCGCGTCGCGCGGGCACAGCTTCTCGCTGGGCAGCCCCTTCTCGTTCACCGCGCTGGTGACGTTGAAGTAGGCCGGGCAGATATTGCACCGCCCGCACTTGGAGTACTCGTTGACGGCTCTCACGGCGGACAGCGGCACGACGCACTCCGTCGTGCACAGGCTGCACGCCTCGACGCCCGTCAAGCCCAGCCGGCTGTTGATGCACTTGGCCGAATCGACGCTCCAGACGATCTGTCCTTCGGCCTTGCGGACCAGGTAAAAGGCGGAGCCGCCCAGCGCCAGCGTCGCCGCTCCGCGGGCGGCATTGGCCAATGCGCCGCGGCGTGTCACTTGATCGCTCATGCAGCCCTCCCTTCCCCGGCTCCCGGCTCGAACACGAAGATCTGGAGCTTCACCGTATCGGCCACATAAACCCGGCCGCGCGAGCCGGCTGCGATGCTCATGTTCTTGCAGTTGGTATCGAACACTTCGGTGGCGATCACGGCCAGCAGCTTCCCTTCGGAATCGTAGACCTTGGCGCGCGGGCCGGCTTTCTCCGTGACCCAGATCCGGGAGCCGTCGGTCACGGCCACGTTGGTGGGATTGCAGCAGCCCGAAAACCCGACCGGATCGCGCCCGTCGAAACGGCCGAAATGTCCGAGCAGCGCGCCCTCCGCGGTGTAGCGTTCCACGCGGTGCTTGCCGGGGTTGGCTGCGTGGATGATGCCCTTGGCGTCCACGCCAAAACTCACCACCCCGTTGGGAATCAGGAACCCCTTCATCCGGTTGTCTTTGCCGATGTCGTTGAGATACTTGCCACCGGCGTCGTAGCGGCGGATGCAGCGGTCCCTGGCGTCGGCCAGAAAGACATTGCCTTTGGAAAAACCGATCGCCGTCACCAGGCCCAGGCGCAACTCGTCGCGCCAGGTGGTGGAAAGGCGGCCTCCGCTGTCGAAGATCTCCACCTGCCCGGCCTGGCCGGCAAACACCCGGCCATCGCCGGAGACGGCCACCGACAGGCACGGCTTGGCGGCGCTCCAGCGCCGCAAAAGGCGGCCGCCGTTGTCGAAGACCTTTATCTCCTGGTCGCCCGCCGCGTAGACGAAGTCCCGCCGGTCGACGGCGACCCCGCGCAGAGCGGCCGTGAAGCGCTCTTTTTCCAAGCCTTTTCCGGCCAGAACCTGCACCTGGCTGTATTGCATAACCTGCCTCGCTTACGCGCCCCGCACGTCGATGCACACCATCTTTGCCATGTCTCTCAGCACCAGCTTGCCGTCGGACAGCGCCATCGGCGCCCACACGTCGTGTCCGCCGAGCACCTGGGCCTGAGCGAGTTCCTTGTATCCGGTGGTGCTCGCCTCGATCAGCCGGAGCATGCCGGTCTTTCCTTCGAGCACGAAAAACATGTTGTCGGCCAGCATGAAGCTGCCCAGTTCAAAAGAGGCCTTGCCGTCGCTGTCCCAGACCGTCTTGCCGTCGAAATTCAGGCACGTGAACAGGCCCCGCTTCTTCTTGCCCACGGCGAAGAAATGACCCTTGTGGACGATGGGCGTGTGGACCTCGGAGTTCCACTCGTTGTTCTTCATGTCGAACACGGCCTCGGCCTGGAACGCGCCCCCGCCGGGCCGCACGCGGACCAAGACGCTACCCGCGTCGTAACTGGCGGTCATGAAGACCCGCTCCCCGTCCAGGGCCAGCGGCGAGGGCGCCACGGCCACGTTAAACTTGCGCGGGAACTGCCACAGCAGCTTTCCGTCGCTCGCCGAGACTCCCAAAGGTCCGTTCAAGGTGCCGTACAGGTACTGCCGGACGCCGCCCAGAACCGCCGGCATGAGCGAGGCGTGCGACAGCAGAAGCTTGCCCGGGTTCGGCGTGCGCCAGATCTCTTTGCCCGCGGCTTTGTCGAACGCGACCATGATGGCCGAGCCGCCGGTGGCGATCACCACACGGTCCTTCTCGATCAACGGGCACTGCCCGTTGTACCAGGGAGGAATGGCCGTCTGGTATTCGGCCACCAGATTCTTGCGCCACAACTCCTTGCCGGTCCGTGCGTCGAAGCAGTGAAATACGCACTTCGGGTCCAGCGAGAAGACGTAGCGGCCGTCCACCGCCGGGACGGTGCGCGTGATGCCGTGGTTGGGCCGTATTGAGCGGCGCTCGGTGAAACGCCAGATCTCCTTGCCCGTCGCCAGATGCCGGCAGTGGACGCGCCAATCGGATTTCGCTTCGTCGTAGTCGTGGTGGTAGACGCGGCCGGCCACGATCGCGGCGCCCGCGTAGCCTTGAGCCACCGGAACGGTCCACAAGACCCTGGGTCCCTTGGCCGGCCATTGCCGCAGCAAGCCCGTCTCCCTGGAGATGCCGTCGCGGCCAGGTCCGCGGAATTGCGGCCAGTCCGCGGCCGTGGCGGCGGGCAAGAGGCCAGCCAAATTGTGAAGACCAAGTCCAGCCAGCCAGGTTCGCCGTGTGAGCATTCGCTTCTCCGTCTATAGCCCTTCCCCTAAGGTTCAGAGCTTGGGTTGCAGATTTCGACCTTCGCCTTCAGGCATCCAGCGTGAACGGACTACAAGGTAATAATATCAGGATTGTCCCTTTACTGGCCAAAACAGTAGACTACGCCGTCGTGCGAGGAAATGACCAGACGTTGGCCTGCGATGGCCGGCGAGGCGGTAAGTGCGGCGCCGGCCTCGAATTGCCAAAGCTGCTTTCCGGTCCGAAGGTCGAGCGCGGTCAGGCGGCCGTTGTGCGCGCCGAAGTAGACGCGGCCGCCGGAGACGGCTGGCGAGGAATCCACTCGGGCGCGCGCGGCGAAGGTCCACACAGCCTTCCCCGTCTTGGCGTCCAGTGCATGCACCATGCTGTCCCGGCCGCCCACCACCACCTTCCCGCCGGCCAGCGCGGCTGACGAGTAGAAGGGGAACTTGCGGCGGGGATGCTCGTATTCCCAGATCACCGACTTGCGCCGCAGGTCGATGGCCAACACCTGGTTGTCGAAGGTTCCGAAATAGGCGACATCGCCGGCCAGGGCGGGCGAAGCGCCGGCATAGTCGCCCACTCGCACCGCGAATTCCTGTTTGCCGTCGGCGATCCTGATGGCGCGCAGATGGCCGTCGCAGCCGGATATGAACGCCAGGCCTCCGGCGATTCCGGCTGTGGCATGCACCGCGCCTTCGGTCTCGTACGACCAGGCCAGGCGACCGGTAAGCGCGTCCACGGCATGGAAGCTGCCGTCGTAGGATCCGATCAGCACCTTGCCGCCGCTGACCACCGGAGATGCCTTGATCTCCCCGCGCGCCTTATAGATCCAGCGCCGCTTGCCGTCCTGGGCTCCGACGGCGTACAGGTAGCCGGAAAGATCGCCGACATAGACCATCCCTCCACTCACCGCCGGGGAGGACTCGCCGATCTCGCCATCCGTCTTGTACTTCCACCGGAGCTTCCCGGTCGCCAGATCGAGCGAGATCAACTCGCCCGAAAAAACGCCCACGTACACCGCCCCGTCCGCAATCGCGGCCGAGGACTCGATGGCCTCTCCCGCTTCATATGTCCACAACAGCTTCAGGGAGGCGGGAAGAGCGGCCTCGGCGACGCCGGTGAGTTGCGGGTTGCCGCGGAACTGGGGCCAATCCTGCGCCTGCGCCGGCAGGGCGCCCAGAAGCGCGAAAACAAGGACAAGCGGACACGCTACCGTCCGCCGGCTTCGAGCGAGGCGCATATCAGTTCCTTGTCGTTGCGGGTGAAGATGTGGCGGTTGGCGTAGGCCGGGTGGGTCCAGTTGACCAAGCCGGCCTCGCGCCGGACGCCGGGATTCGAGGTCGGCTCGATGAGCTTCGTGCGGCCGATCTCCTGGTAGCCCGCGGGGCTGAGTTTCGCCATGATCAGCTCGCCGCGGTCGTTGTTGATGAAGTAACGGTCCTGGTTGCGCACCATGTGGGCGGCCGCCCAACGGGCGCGCTCGCGGGTGACTTCGAGCGTCTCCCAAACCTGCTTGCCCGTTCTGGCGTCCAGGCAGCGCAGGTGCCCGTAGGCGCAGATCCCGTAGATGTGGCCGCCGTCGATGAACGGTGTCGAGATCAGGGCGTGCAGGCCGTCGGGCTTGGTTTCGCTACGGCTGGCGCCGCGCCAGAGCACCCGCGCCCGCGGCTGCGAGTCGTCCAGCGCCATCATCATGGAACCGTCGAAAAAAGAGGAAATCATGAGTTGCAGGCCGGACCAAACCGGCGAGGCCACCGACGAGCCCATCCGGCTCTCGAAGGGCAACTCCCAAAGACGTTTGCCCGTCTCCGGGTCGAGCGAGGCGACGCCCCGCGGATGCCACTGGATGATCTGCCGCTGCCCGCCGGCCTGAATCAGGATCGGAGCGCTGTAGCCGGGTTCGAAATCCGATGACAGCGCCCGCCAGAGCACGGCGCCGGTCATCTTGTCAAAGGCCATCACCTTCGAGTCGCCCTTGCCTCCGGCCAGGCAGATCAGGCGCCGGCCGTCGACCAGCGGCGCCGCCGACATGCCCCAGACCGGAACTTCAGTGCCAAAGTCGCGCACGAATTCGTGCTTCCACAGGAGCTTTCCGTCGGCCGCCCGCAGGCACTGCAGCATGCCCATGGAACCAAAGACGTAGACCCGGTCCCCATCCACGGTGGGCGTCGCGCGCGGACCGATCGCGTACGTCGTGGCCAAGCCGGCGTAGTTGACCTCCCACTCGCGCAACCACAACAGCTTGCCGGTCTTCTCGTCGAAAGCCAGAGCGCGCTCGACTCCCTTCGGCGGGGTTGTGGGCGCGAAATCCATCACAAATACCTTGCCGCCCGCCACCGCCGGCCCGCTGAAGCCGCTGCGTAGCGGCGCGCGCCATTTTACCTTCAGGCCCTCGGCGGGAAAGGCATCCAGAACGCCGGTTTCGCTCCAAACGCCAGCGCGGTCCCGGCCGCGGTATTGGGGCCAATCCTCGGCCCACTGGAGCGCCGCCAGTAGGCAGAGAGCGGCCATCAAACGGAACGCGTTCATAGGATCATGCTATCGTAGGCGGCCGTCGAGGCTAGTCGTTCGCGATGCGGAAGCAAGCCATCTCGGTGGTGTTGCGCACGAAAAGCCGGCCGCCGGCCAGCGCCGGCACGTTCCAGGTCTTGCCGTCCACGGCGGAGAACCGCGCCAGTTCCTCGTGCCGGTCAGGCGCCGCTCTGACCAGCACCACCTCGCCGGTTTCCGTGGTCACCACCAGGTGCCCACTGGCCAGCAGGAGCTGGCCGTAGCCATATCGCCCGCCTTTCCACTTCTGCTGCCCGGTCTCCGCATCCACGCAGGTGAGGATGCCCTCGTCGAGGCCATAGATGTGGCCCTCGTGAAGCACCGAAGGGTTAAATTTGTTCTTCATGCGCAGGTTTTGCCAGACGGTGCGTGCGTTGAAAGTCTTGCCGGCGGGCTGCAATTCGACCACCGCCGCCCCGTGGCCGTAGCCGGCGGAGATGAAGAAACGGTTGGGGCCGGTCACAATGGGCTGGGCAGCGTTCACGTCGTACTCAGTGACCCAGGGGTACTCCCACAGCAGCCCGCCGTCCTCGGGAGACAGTCCAACGGCGCGACTGGCGGTGACCGTGATGATCTGACGCCGCCCGCCGAGAGTCGCCAGCATGGGCGAGGTATAGGCCTGCTTATCGTCCAAGGCCTTCCAAATAGGGGCGCCGGTCAGTTTGTGGTAGGCGACAACCGATTTCCCTCCAGAGCCGCCGGGCTGCACGATCACCTTCTCGTCGACGATCAGAGGCGAGGCCGACATGGCCCACGTGATGTTGGATGCGCCGTTGTCGGCGAGGATGTTCTTCGACCAGACAACCTTGCCGGTGGCCGCCTCCAGACAGCGGAGTTCGCCTTCGGCGCCTTGCGCGTACAACCGTCCTTCGTGCCAGGTTGGTGTGGCGCGCGGTCCGTCGCCGCCCATCGACTCCCGGAAGTCGGCGGCCCAGGAGTTGGTCCACAATTCGCGCCCGGTGTTGATGTCGTAGGCTGCGACCACCTCCCTGTCGCGGCGCTGTTCGATGGTGAATGCCCTGCCTTCGGCGACGACGACGGAGGCGTAGCCTCCTCCAACCGGCTGCTTCCACAACCTCGCCAGGCCTCGCTTCGGCCAGGCGGTCAGGATGGGCGTCTCGTCGTAACGGCCGTCGCGATTCGGGCCGCGAAAGTCGGTCCAGTACGGCGGCGCTGCCGTAGCGGATGGCTCCGGCGCGGAGGCCGCCTCGGCCGTCCCAGGGGACGGTTCCGGAGCAGGCTCCTGTTGGGCAGCCCGGCTGGCTTCCAGTTGCTCGATGTGCGACGCGGTGCTGCCGAAAGAGAACATCGGTCTGGAGCCGGTCCCATCCATCTCCACGCGAAGGCCGAAGAACAGGAACAAATGGGCCACGGCGAAACCAAGGATGGGAATCGTCCCGAGGAGTTTCCAGATCACTTTCGTACCTCGCCGAATCCACAGCAGCGGCAGGCCCGCAGGCGGAAGCGCCACGGCCGACAACAATAGGACAGTGAGCGATTGATGCCAGGGGGAGTGTGCGTGACTGATCATGGCAAATAGCGTATCGCGAACCGCTGTCGCCGGCGAGCATCACTTCACCGCGAACAGCGTCCCATCGCTGCGCAGGTACAGCCGCCCGTTCGATATCGCCGGGGAGGCCAGGAACCGCTCGCCGAGGTGGTTCTCGGCAAGTACCTCTGGCCGGCTGCCCGCCCGCAGTACAAAGGTCGTCCCGGTTTCGCTCACCATATAGATCTTTCCGTCTCCGGCCACGGGGGACGCAAAGAACACGCCGCCGAGCCGCAGGCGCCAGAGCGGTTTGCCGGTCTTGGCCTCTGCACACGTCACCACGCCGATCTCATTGGTCATACAGAGCAAGCCATCGTAAAGGACGATGGACGGCACGTAGGACGCGCCGCTCGAAGCGCGCCACACGACGTGGCTCTCGCTCACATCACCTTTCCCGCCGAGGCGGATGGCCAGATAATCGCTGTTGCGGTAGCCGCGGCTCAGGTAGATGATTCCGTCTTGGACGATGGCGGTCGGGATCGGTGTCTGGCGCTCGCCGCCCGCGTGCCAGATCAGCTTTCCCGTGACCGGGTCGTAGGCGTCGATGCGTCCGCTCGAATTGACGATCAACTCGTCGCCACTCGGCCCCGGGGCCACCAGCGGGGTGCTGTGAGAGACACGGCCCTGCCCGCGATCGGCCAGCCAGCGTTGCTTGCCCGTACGCCGGTCCAGCGCAAGCAGGTAGGAACGCGGCCGGTGGTCGCACAGCAGAATCAGGGTGTCGCCGTACAGAACCGGCGAACTGCCGTGTCCCCAGGGATTCCTAAACGGAGAGATCTCCACGCCCAGGTGCCGCGTCCACACCACGCGCCCATCAAGGTCGAGCGCCACGATCTGCCCATTGCCGAACCAGGCGTAGATGCGCTCGCCATCGACAATCGGCGTCGGGGTAGCCAGGTTGTGCTTCTCGTGCAGCTCGGGAAACTCGCCCGTCGCCTTCACCCGGTACTCCCACAGGCGGCTGCCGTCCGAGCGCCGGAAAGCCTCCACGATCAGAAAGACTTCACTGCCTTCCGATGCTGACGCGGAACGCGCGCCCTGAATCGGGTTCTCCCGCTCGGCCAGAGTGCTATCGTCGCGCGCCAGAAGGGGGAAGGAGTTTCTCGCTCCATGGGCGCGGCCGGCTTGCGAGGTGACAATCACCCGGTCGCCCCACACCACCGGCGAAGAAACCCCAGCCCCGGCCAGCGGCGACTTCCAGGCGAGGTTCTTTGCCGCGCTCCATTCCACCGGCAAGCCGGCCTCCGAGGAGACGCCTTGACTTCGCGGTCCTCGCCATTGCGGCCAGTTTTCCGCCGCCGGCACGGGCCGGAGAAACAGCAGGCCCGATGCGACAGCAAGAGCCCGGAGGCTGGAGTTGCTCATGCAACCATCATCTCGTCAAAGGCGACGTCGAGGTAAGGCCCCTAGGACATGCGCCCAAGTGCAAGTCCAATGGCAGATGAATGCTCGCTGGGTAGCAACGCAGGCGAGGCCTTTGAGGAAGTGGCGCCGTACTTTGACGGGTTGATGGTCCTTGAATAGGGTCTCTTGATCTCGCCTTTTCTTGCCAAGGTCCCGCTGGATCAAACACTTGCGGGCGCCCGCCTTGTGAACGAATGTTTCGGCTTGACCTATGTTGCCCGCAAACTCCGCATGCCGTGAAATCTAGACCGATGAAGACGTGATCGAGGGTCGTCGCCACCTGAAGTGACCGCATCTCTGAAACTCCATCCCCTGGTTAACAGCGAGAGAAGCCGTCCGGCTGAGAATTCTCCATTTGTGTGTTCGTATCGTCTCGCTTGGGGAGCCAAACTCCCGCTCGGGTGCCCGACGTGTACACGAAGCTGGCCAACCGACTCGTTAACAGCGACGCCCGCTTTTCCCGTTCGGACGACACTCCCCCGAACCGCATGCCGTCACGGCCACCGCCGGTCTGTGACCGCCGTTCCGGGGTCCCGGTCGCATCAGGGCATTCATGCTTGCTTCCCCACCTTTTGTGGCACGGCACCTTGCCTGGATCCGACTGCCTCGGCGATGATGGCCGTCACGAAGCTGTTGATGCTGACGCCCTCACGTTGCGCTTGTCTCACAAGCTTGGAATAGAGAGTCCGGGGCAGGCGCTGCCGCCATTGCGCGGCCTCAATGCTGGGCTTCACCGGCTTTCGGCCCGACTCTTGGAATACTTCCAGGCAATCGCGCAGCGCTTCCCTGCCGTTCGCGATCGCCTCTTGGATCGTCTCGCCGTCGGACATGCATCCAGGTATGTCCGGATACTCCACCAGATAGCCGCCGCCCTCATCGGCTGATAGGGGCCGAACTGTAAACTGATATTCGTCGAGTTTCCGATTGAAACGTGCTCTCATGGTTTTCCAGCCTCTCCAGCGGCGTCGATAAGCGCCAGAAACCGTTTGATGTAGACCGGCTTTATTGGACGTCTCGCGGGTGCAGAGACGATGTCGCGTACACCGGGAGCGCTAAAGATCACGTGACTGCCGCCACGACCGGGCCTGCGCCACTCAATGAGCTTAGCTTCCGCTACCATCTGCAACTCTTCGATGCGCCAACCCACTTGGCTCTTGCGCATCTTCTGGAGTGCTTTGCCGGCAGCCACACCGGCTATGATACCGCATCCGGTATCAACGCATTCGGCTGCCCTCAATTGCCAGATCCCTCCCAGCGTAGTCAGTTTACCGGAAGTCAGTAGTGTCCGGCTATCGCATTGGCTGCGGCTCGGAAGTGTCATCGATACAGC
>CAZLDN010000049.1:0-37099 GCA_964558355.1 uncultured Candidatus Solibacter sp. | reverse complement strand
CCCTCCCCCACCATCCCCTCCACCACCGGGCGCGCAAAGACGTACGGGCCCTCCGGAATCACTGCCACTCGCTTACCCGGTCCCGTGGCCAGTGCCAGCGCGGAAAGGGCCGCATCGGCGGTCGGAAAGATATCTCCCCAGAGAGATGCGTGATATTCAGCGGGTAAGCCGGGGGTATAAAACCACACGCGGTGGGTCTGACAGACCAGGGCTAGCTTCTCCAGTTGCCACTGGTCTATGACAACAGGAGTATGCAAAATTGTTTTGAGAAACTTCTCCGCGTCGGGCGACTCCTTAAGTAGGCGGCAAAACTCACTGGCACCTGCCCCTTCATCGCAGGCGGCCAGCACGAGAATGATTCCGCCGGGACGAACCAGATGCGAAGCTGCCGTCACGCCTTTCACGGCCTGATAAAAAGTCAAGTCCAGGGGATAGCCCGCCGCCGTCGTCACGGCAGCATCCACCGGACCCTCAATCCACTGCGTGGTCTGCTTCCGGACGAACTCGACTCCGCATGCGTGGGCCTTCGCTGGTTGTCCGGCAAAGACTCCAGCGATCGCCCGTCCCTCGGCGAGGACGACATCCAGGGCGAAATCGTGGCCCGCCAACTGCGAGATCTCGAGGAGTTCCTTGTGGAGAGGATTCTCCTCGATGCTGCCTTCGACCGCCCTTGGGTCCCTCATGAAGCGGGGGCTGTGCAGCGTCCGGATGGTCTCTTCGAAGGCCAGGCCCGGCGCGATCAGTTTCCGGCCGCCGCTGAAACCGGCCATCAGGTGCTGCTCGATGAAGCCGAATGTAATGTGCAGATCGGCTGAGACATAGCGCTTGTCCACGTAAACCGGGGTCCCGGATTTGGTGTGTCCAAGCCACTCGTGATCGTCGCGGTTCCGCGCGTTGTGGTTGATGATCGGGTAGGTCGAGGCGACCTCTGCTCCGAGGATTTCGTCCAATTCGGCCGGGGTCGCTTCGCGGTGCAGCCCGGTGGCGATCAAGATCCGGGTCTCTTGCTTCGGGATTCCGGCCCCGGCCAGGCGGCGCAGGACCAGCGGCAGCGTCGTCCGGTTCGGCGCCGGGCGGGTGATGTCGCAAACCGAAATCGCGGCTGACTTCCTGCCTCGCGCCATCTCGGCCAGCGGCATCGAGCCGATGGGATTGTCGAGAGCATTCTCGATCGCCTCGACCGGATCAGCCAGGCTCTCGGCCCACTTCACCCGCAATTCAAGCCATTCGGGACCATCCGGCAGGGTGGCTTCCAGTCCCGTCTTTCCGAAAGCGAATTCGACGTTCATCAACAACTACGATACCCTCTCGTGCCAGCGAGCCGCGACCCTGAGGGTGGCCCCATGCTCCGCCGGGGCCGCCTAGATCAACGACATCGCACCCCCCCCGCGCAGGCCGCGAACGAAGAGAGCGGGTTCCCAGCGGCGACTTTTAGCAGAGCGGGTTTCCAGGCGTGGCGTTCATCAGAGTGCCGTGGGCCGCTGGCCCACGAACATCCGCGAAAGCCATGCCACGCCGGTGGGGCGGGCTTCAGCCTGCGAAGGGCTTCAGCCCGTCCTCCGCCGAGCAACCTGGCATGATTTTCGACTGAGCGGCGCTCGTCGACAACGGCGCCTCCACCATCATGGAGCACCAACGCTCCGTCGGCGGCTACAATAGGCGGAATGACGAGGATGCTGGCCCCCCTTCTCCTGTTCACCGCGCTCGCTTCCGGCGCCGGCTACGACCTCATCATCCGCAACGCCCGGGTCCTCGATGGCGCCGGCAATCCCTGGATGCGCGCCGATGTCGCCGTCGCGGGCGGTAAGATCGCCTTCATCGGGCGGCTGGACAATTCCACTGCCGCTGAGTCGGTCGACGCCGCCGGACTCATCCTCGCCCCCGGTTTCATCGACATCCACTCCCACGGCCGCGGCGGCATCTTCTCAGTCCCGTCGGCGGAGAACTACATCCGTCAGGGCGTCACAACGATCCTCGAAGGGCAGGACGGCTCGTCGCCCCTGCCCCTCAAGCCCTTTCTCGACAAACTCGCCGCCTCCAGATTCGCCGTCAACATCGGACTCCTCGCCGGCCACGGCTCGATCCGCGGTCAGGTGATGCGATCTGAAAACCGCCACGCCACGCCGGCCGAAATCGAGCAGATGAAGGCGTTGCTGCGCCAGGCGATGCTCGACGGCGCATTCGGGCTTTCGACGGGTCTCTTCTATGTCCCCGGCAACTATGCGGCCACTGAGGAGGTCGTCGAATTGGGCCGTGTGGCGGGCGCGCTGGGCGGCATCCACATCTCGCACATGCGCGATGAGGCGGCAGGCGTTCTCGCTAGTGTCCGCGAGACGATTCGCATCGGCGAACAGGGCGGTCTGCCGACTCAGATCACGCATCACAAAATCATCGGCAAGGCCAATTGGGGCCTGTCGCGCGAAACGATTCGTTTGGTCGGCGAAGCCCGTGCGAGGGGCGTCGATGTGACCATCGACCAATACCCTTACGCGGCCTCCTCCACCGGCACGGGCGCGCTGTTTCCGCAATGGTCCATGGCCGGCGGATCGAAGGCGCTGGCCGAGCGTCTGGCGTCGCCCGCAACACGCGCCAAGGTCAAGGCCGAAATCGTCGACCGGATCATGAACGACCGCGGCGCGGGCGATGCGAAAAACGTCGTCCTGGCCTCGTGCGGCTTTGACGGTTCGCTCGCCGGCAAGTCGCTTGCCGATCTGGCGCGTGCCAGGAACCTCGATCCGGCGCCCGAAAACGCCGCCGAAATCGTCATCGGGATCCAACTCAAGGGTGGCTGTTCGGCCATCTACCATGCCATCAACGAAGAGGACATCGAGCGCATCATGCGCTTTCCATACACGATGATCGCCAGCGACGGCGGCATCCCTGTTTTCGGCAAGGATGTCCCGCACCCGCGCAATTATGGAACCTTTGCCCGTGTCCTGGGCCTCTACGTGCGCGAGCGCGGCGTCCTTACGCTCGAAGACGCCGTCCGCAAGATGACCTCGCTGCCCGCGAATCGAATGGGGCTGCAAGACCGCGGCCTGATCCGTGAAGGCATGAAAGCGGATCTTGTCCTTTTCGATCCGGCGGCGGTCGCCGGCAAGGCCACGTTCCTCGAACCCCATCAATATGCCGTCGGTGTGACCCACGTCTGGGTAAACGGAATCCCGGTTCTTGCCGATGGGAAGATGACAGGAAAACTCCCGGGCCGCGTGCTGTACGGCCCCGCCCATAAGCCATGATCGGCGATCTCAGATACATGGAGTTGTTGGCCGCGCCCGGATCGGCCCTCGCCATCACGCGCGCCATCCTCGAATCCCAATTCGACGACCCATCGCACCCGCTGCATCCTCTGCGGGCCCTCCACCGCGCCGCGATGGACGAACTCTCTAAAGAGCCGCTCGCGGGCAAACACGTCCTCGACTACCGTTCAGGAACCGCCGAATTCGGCGTCTGGATGGCGACTGAAAACGCCGAAGTCCACCTGCTGGACCCGTCGCCGCAAGCAGTCGAACTTGGCCTGAAACGAGCCCAGGCCAGCGGCGCCGCGCGCCGCGTCAAGGCAATTCAATTGACCGATCCCGCCAACCTCGACATGTTCGCCGACGACGCATTCGAACTCATCTTCACCCAGGCTCCGCTGGCGGAGTTATCAGAAAGTCCGGGCGCCTTCCAGGAGATCGCCCGCATCATGAAGCCCGATGCACGCCTTGTGATGGCGCAGGCCGAGGCGCCCGTCCGAGCCAGGCTGACCGCACTCGAACGCCTCTTCACTGAAGTCCAAATCCAGGACATCACCGCACACAAGGGTCTACTCGCCCGCCTGCTACCCTCCGCCGGTCCGGTTGTGATCACCGCCCTGAAATAGCCGTCTCTATGGAGCTGCGGCAAAGAAGGCCGAAGCTGTCACGCTCTCATTCCGCGCATCAGTGCAACGCAGCGCTGGATACCCGGCGAGACTGATTGGCGGCAGTCTGAATTTCACGCGGTAAAGCCCTTCTTCCCCCTCATAAGGGCTCTTGCGAGACGCCAGGACTTCAATCGGCGCCCCTTCATTCTGGCCCGAATGGTATACCTGCCAATTCATCGCCATCAGCGTCTTCCCGTCGGCGTCCACTGCACCCAGTCCTGCCAGAAGCACTTCGATCACTTCGCCGCTTCTCGCCGGGCTGTCCTCATATACCGCCGTGCCGCCCTCGTCGTGCCAGATCTGAGGCGTCTGATTCCAATACTTGAAGGCTGGTGCAAAGTCCTTCACCGTTATCTGGATCTTGAAGGGCTGAAAGGGTGAAGCCTCATAGCCCACTTCCATCTCGTGCGCACCAAGGGCGAGATCCTCAGGGAGAATGAAGTCTACTTTCGACGAATCTGACTCGAGAGTGTGAACCGCAACGCCATCGATAGTGATCTCGATGCGGCCGCTGCTCGGCAGGGAAGAGGCGTGCCTTGAACCGGGGACAAGGGGCGAGGACAGCCCAATCTGGTGGGGTATTGGCGGAACAATCTCCCGGGCTTGGCCGCTTTCGACATCAATAAACTGAATCGAACCGTCTTCGTGCCGCGCATAGACGCCCCGGCCGTCACCGCTGATGGCAACCGGGTAAACGTCCTTCGTTCCTTTCGTGAGTTGTGTCAACTTGCCTGTGTACAGGTCCATCATGTATGCCTGCATCGTGCGCGAGTTGTTCGTGGCCAGCCAGTTGGCCGTCGAAATGAAGGCCATCCGGGAATCGTCCGTGCTCAATGCTGGCCAGAGGCAATGGTCCTCATCAGAGGCTACGGCCTGGATAATCTGCTTGGATCCGAAGTCCGCGATCCAGATCTGGCCCTTGGTTGAAGAGGGGTTATACTGTGCCATGACCACTGCAAAATTGCCCGAATCTGCGATCGTCCCCGATTCTGTCCCAAAAGGGGTCGGGTACGTCTCCGGTACCAATCCGGGCCGCTTGAGGAAGACCCACGGGTTCCATTTCGCGAAGGCGACGGTGCCATCGTTGGCCACGGCTCTTGAGCGGAGCGGCATGTTGAATGGGTCGACGTAATTGAATGTCTCTCGGGAGCCCGTCTCCAGATCCGTCAGCGTGTACGAATTCCTGATCCTGAATAAAGCCCATCGGCCGTTCGCACTCATCCGGACCGAGCCCTCGGCGGAATAGACCAACTCGCCCGTGTCGCTCCTTACCTCTCCCATCGACGGGCCGCTGTAACAGGGATTGTTGCCCGGAGAGGACAACGTGTAAGAGTAGCGTGTCCCGTCCATGCTCATCTCGGGCTGTTCCAGGACGGGGCGGTTCGTGATGCACCCCGTGGCGAGGTCGCCCTCGGGCAGTACGGAGCGGAGGGTGCGAAGCTGGCCGGCACGGTAATGAATCAGCTTCGAATACGGATTGTATATTTCGCCCTTCAACGTCCAAGTTGTGGAAAAGATCAGATCCGTGCCGGTCAGGTTTGTCGCCATGGCCCGCCAGTCATACTGGGCCAGCAACGGCGTGGCGAGCAAAACGGACGAGAGTAGACGCGATGCGAACGGTCTCATTTCGCTTCCATGCTCGCACGCCTGGAGCCAGATGAAGACGGATCAATGCCGCGCTTGTATCTGCCTGAGAACAGGCAATATTTGTTGAGTAAGTGCTCGTTTTGTTAAACCACGCATAGCGCGGTCTTCTGTCCGGTTGTACCAAGACGGACCACAAGTTGGGGCGTTAGACCACAACACTGGCCCCGGGATTGCGGGTGGAGCGTCGGACGTGAAACAAGCTTTTGGCGGCAGCGCGGGAGAAGAGTCAGTCCTTCTCGACCGGCAACCCGGCCTCGTTCCACCCCCGCCAGCCGCCGTCCATCGAGATCACGTTCTGATACCCCATCTTCTTCAGGTTGTCGCCGGCCAGCGCCGAACGGTATCCGCCGCCGCAGTACAGCACAAGGGTCGCGGACTTGTCTGAAACCCTGGCCTCGATGTCGCGCTCGATGATGCCTTTGCCCATGTGGATCGCTCCCGGAAGGTGGCCGCGCCCCCATTCGCTCTCTTCCCGCGTATCGATGAGAATGTGCGGCATGCCCGCTTCCTGCATCGCCACATACCCCTGAACGTCGATCTCCTTAATCCGCGTCAAGGCATCGTTCACCAGAGTCAGAAATCCCTCAGAATGCTTCATGCTGTAACCCTTGAATTGACTAAACCGATTCCCCAAACACCGCCCGCAGCCGTCCACCGGCCGCCGCCAACCGCTCGATCGCCTCGTCGCGTCCCAGTTTCAACCGCGCCATCACCGCCGCCGTGCGAACATCGCGGCCCGACGCCTCGAAGGCTCTGGCCGCTTCCGCCCGGTTCACCCGCGCCACGGTCATGATAATGCGTTGCGCCCGGTCCACCAGCTTGTCGTTCTTCGGCTGGACGTTCACCATCAGATTCGAATAGACATAACCCAGCCGGACCAGCGCGCCCGTCGTCAACATGTTCAAGACCAGCTTGGTCGCCGTACCCGCTTTCATGCGCGTCGAGCCGGTGACCACCTCCGGGCCTGGAAACGGCTCGATTGGGAAGTCCACCACCTTGCCGACGGCCGAGTCTGGCACACAGGCCAGGCCGATCGTCCTCGCGCCGATGTGTTTGGCGAATTCAATCGACCCCATCACGTAAGGCGTCCGGCCCGAGGCGGCGATGCCGCAAAGGATGTCGTCCTTCGTGAAACCGGCCGCTTCAAGCTCGGCGTTGCCCTTGGCGAAGCTGTCCTCGGCCCCCTCGACGGCGTCGCGCAATGCGTAATCGCCGCCGGCGATCAGCCCCTGCACCATCTCCGGAGGCACGTTGAAAGTCGGCGGGCACTCTGATGCGTCCAGCACGCCCAGGCGACCCGACGTTCCAGCTCCGGTGTAGAACAGGCGCCCGCCGGTTGACAGGGATTCGACGATGGCGTCAACCGCCGCCGCGATCCTCGGCAATTCCTTTTCCACGCTCAACGCGACCTTCTTGTCTTCGTTGTTGATGATCGCCAGCATCTGCTCGGTTGGCAGCGTGTCAAAATCCACCGACGCCGGGTTGATCTGCTCGGTCGCCAGTGCGCTAAGATCCAATTCGTTCGACATGGGTCCTGGTAATTCTACTTCTCTTCAGTCGGGTCGCTCGACTCAGCTTACGCTCTTCACTCCAGCCGGTCTGGCACTTCCAGAAATCGGCGGACAGGGTGACAATGGGACATTGCGCGTCTTCACGCTTCCCGGCGGATCGAGCCCTGACATGACACAACCAGTTTATCTAACCCTCTTGCCGGCAACCACCGCCGCTCTTGCGCCGGCCGCGCGGATCTGGACCGTTCGAGTCGAGGAGCCCACCGGGATCGAGCGCCGTGCGGGCGAACTGGTCCGGGTGCCGATCGGCAAGCTTGGCGGCCACCGTTCGGGTTTCCGCGTCCGCCACCCCAGGGGGGGCAGGGAAGTGCCGGCGCAGCGGGATATTGCGCTGGCGGAGTGCCTGTACGTTGTTCATTCCAAGTTCGACGAAATCCATCTCCGGTCACTGCTGGAGCCGGCGGCGGCTGGCCCTTGTCCAGCCCTCGATTTGCACTCTGGATTTCAGGCGCCCATGCCTGCTGTATGATGATTCAGGCAGTTTCCTCCTAAAAGGCGGCTGTCATGCCCGATGAAGGCTCCGGCCTCGCTTCGGGGCGGGCTGTAAGAGCACGGGACTGCCGCTATCGCACGCCCGCGTTTGGTTCGAAGAGAGCAATATGTTGAAGCGCTGGTTTGCGTTCCTCCTCCTCGCCGTGCTGATGCCGTTCTCCTCCGGCTGCATCAGGCGCTATGCCATGAACAAGCTCGGCGACGCGCTGGCCGGCTCCTCCACCACCTTCGCCTCCGACGACGACCCGGAACTGATCGGCGCGGCGTTGCCGTTCAGCCTCAAGTTGATGGAAAGCATCCTGGCCGAAACGCCGCGGCATCGCGGTCTGTTGAGCGCCACTGCCAGCGGCTTCGCGCAATACTCCTACGTCTATGTGCAGCAAGCCGCCGACGAAGCGGAGGACTCCTCGCTCGAACGCTCCACGGCCCTCAAACTCCGCGCGCGGCGGCTCTTCCTGCGCGCCCGCGACTACGGTCTGCGTGGTCTCGAAGCCAGCCACCCGGGGTTCGGCCAGGCTCTGGGCGCCAACCCGCGGTCGGCCGTACTCGTCGCCACAAAACGCGATGTCTCGCTGCTCTACTGGACCGCCGCCGCGTGGGGCTCGGCCATTGCGATCTCGAAGGATGTCCCCGAGCTGATTGCCGGCCTCGGCACGGTGGAAGCCCTCATCGACCGCTCACTGGCGCTCGACGAGAGCTTTGACAGCGGCTCCATCCACGGCTTCCTGATTTCTTATGAAATGAGCCGCCCGGGCGGCACGGGCGATCCCGCCGAGCGCTCGCGCCGGCACTTCGAGCGTGCCGTCGCGCTCACCGCCGGGCAATCGGCGGCGCCCTACTTGTCTTTCGCCGAGGCTGTCCTGGTGGGCCAGCAGAAACGCGCCGAGTTCAAGACGCTGCTCGAACGCGCCCTGGCCATCGACGTCAACGCGCGCCCCGAATGGCGGCTGGCGAACTTGGTCATGCAACGCCGCGCCCGCTGGCTGCTCGGCCGTGTGGATGAGATGTTTGTGGAATGAATGCCATGTTGAATCGACTCCTACCGCTCCTGCTGGCGGCCGCTCTGGCCGCATCCGCGGCTCCGCCGCTCAAGATGGCGACGCTGGCGCCGCGCGGGACCAGCCCTCACCAGGTGCTGCTCGAAATGCGAGAGAAGTGGCGGGAGGCGCCAGACGGCGGCGTCGCCCTCACCATTTACGCCGACGGCGCCATGGGCGGCGACGCCGCCGTGGTCAGCCGCATGCAGGTGAACCAGTTGCAGGCTGCCGTGCTGACCGTCGTCGGCCTGGCCGAAATTGACAACTCCGTGACGGCCCTGCAGTACATGCCGATGATGTTCCGCTCGCTCGACGAAGTCGACTACGTTCTGCAAATGCTCCAACCCGAGCTCGAACGCCGCTTGCTGGCCAAAGGCTACGTCGTGCTCTTCTGGGGCGACCTCGGCTGGGTGCGCATCTTCTCCAAGTCGCCCGTGGCGCACCCCGCGGACCTCAAAAAGCTCAAAGTCTTCACCTGGTCCGGCGACGTCAAGCAGGTGGAGATCATGAAGACGCTCGGCTTCCAGCCCGTGCCGCTCGAAACCGCGGACATCCCGTCCAGCCTCCAGACCGGCCTCATCGCCGCCATCCCCGTGCCGCCGATGTACGCCCTCGCCAGCCAGATGGCGACTTCGGCGCGCTTCATGCTTGAACTCAATTACGTCCCGCTGGTCGGCGGCGCGGTCATTACGCGTAAGGCCTGGGACGCCATCCCGCAGTCCACGCGCCCGGCGCTGCTCAAGGCCGCGAGAGAAGCCGGCGGCCAGATGAGGGTGAGGAACCGCGCCGAGAGCGACCAGGCTGTCGAGGCGATGAAGAAACGCGGCCTCGCCGTGCAGCCGGTCACGCCGCAGCTTGCCGCGGAGTGGCGGAAACTTGGCGAGGACGCCGCCTCCAGAATCCGCGGCGCCATCGTTCCGGCCGACATGTTCGACATGGTCACCCGCCTTCTGGCCGAATACCGCGCGCGCCCCAAATGAGACTGCACGCAACGGAAAACTGGGCCGTTTCGCTGATCCTGGCGGCCATGGTCCTGATCCCGCTGGCCGAGAGTCTGCTGCGTCCGGCGCTCGGCATCGGCATCCCCGGTTCGGCCACCATCGTGCAACACCTCACTCTGCTGGTCGGCATGGTCGGCGGCGCCATCGCCGCGCGCGAAAACCGCCTGCTTTCGCTCTCCACCGCCGCCACGTTCCTCAAGGGACGCTGGCGGACCGGCGCGAACGTCTACGCCTACTCCTTCTCCGCCGCAATCAGCCTGTTGCTGGCGGCCGCTGGCGTCCAGTACGTCGCCTCGGAGCGGGAAGCGGCGCGCATCCTCGTCTATGGCATCCCGGTCTGGGTGGTGCAAGCCGCCTTGCCCGCCGGGTTTCTCATCGTAGCGCTGCGCCTGCTCTGGCACGCCGCCGCCACCTTCCGCGCGCGCCTGATTGCGGTCGCGCTGGCGGCCTCGATCCTCGCCATCAGTTTCTGGCCTCCGGTTGCGCCTGCGCATCTGCGGGCGCCGGCGTTGATCCTGCTGCTCGGTGCGACCATCTGCGGCGGACCGGTCTTCGCGACTCTCGGCGGGGCGGCGCTGATCCTCTTCTGGGCGCAGGACCAGACGATAGCCTCGCTCGCGGTCGATCACTATCGCCTGGTCGTCAACCCGTCCTTCCCCACCATCCCGCTCTTCACTCTGGCAGGCTACTTCCTCGCCGAGGGCGGCGCGTCCAAACGCCTCGTGCGGGTCTTTCTGGCCTTGTTTGGACGTTTCCGAGGCGGACCGGCGATCGTGACCGCGCTCGTCTGCGCCTTCTTCACCACCTTCACCGGCGCCTCGGGCGTCACCATTCTCGCCCTGGGCGGGCTGTTGATGCCGATCCTCACGGCCGCGCGCTATCCGGACCGCGCCGCCCTCGGGTTGCTGACCGGCGCAGGATCTCTCGGGCTGTTGTTCCCGCCCTGCCTGCCCGTCATCCTCTACGCCATCATTGCCAGGATCAATATGGAGCAGATGTTCCTCGGCGGCATCCTGCCCGGCATTCTCCTGGTTGCGCTCACCATCTGGTGGGGCGTGCGCCAGAATCCGAAGCACACCGCCGGAGACCAGCCTTTCGACCTCGGTGAGGCCAAAGCCGCACTGTGGGACGCCCGCTGGGAGTTGCTCTTCCCCGTCGTCGCCCTGGTCAGCCTCTTCGCTGGTTTCGCCACGCCGGTCGAGGCGGCGGCGCTGACCGCCCTCTACGCCTTCGTCGCCGAAGCCTTCCTGCACCGCGCCATGACCGTCCGGCACGCCGTGCGTGTGATGACCGAATGCGGCATGCTGATCGGCGGCGTGCTGCTGATTCTGGGCGTCGCCCTCGGCTTTGTGAACTTCCTGGTGGACGCCGAGATCCCTTCGAGGGGCGTCGAGTGGGTGACCGCCTCGATCCAGTCGTCGCTCATGTTTCTGCTTCTGCTTAACGTCTTCCTGCTGGCCGTCGGCGCGCTGATGGACATCTACTCGGCCATTATTATCGTCGTGCCGCTGATTGTCCCGCTCGGCGCCGCCTATGGCATCGACCCTGTCCACCTCGGCATTATCTTCCTCGCCAACATGGAGTTAGGCTACCTGACGCCGCCCGTCGGCATGAACCTCTTCCTGGCCTCCTACCGCCTCAACAAGCCCATGCCCGAGGTCTACCGCGCGGTCGTCCCGATGCTGCTGGTGCTGCTCGCCGGAGTCCTGCTGATTACCTACATCCCTCCAATGACGACCGTCCTGCCCCGCCTGCTGTCCCGCTGACCGCGTACGGTCCGGAAACCGGGAACCCGGCCGCCGCAGGGCGGTACACGCTTACCGCCGCGATTTGGATCGAAGGGAATCAGCTCTCCGGGAACCTCGTCGAGTTCACGGTAAGAGACTGAAAAGTAAAGGCCCACCTCGCTCACGCGAGATGGGCCGCGGGGCCGGAGAATTCTCGACCAAACGAACCTAGACCACGCTACGCGCTGAACGACGAGCCGCAGCCGCAGGTCGACTTCACGTTCGGGTTGCCGAACTTGAAGCCCGAGCCTTCCAGCGTTTCGACGTAATCGACTTCCGCGCCGTCCAGGTAAAGCATCGACGCTTGGTCGATGAAGACCTTTAGGCCTTCGAACTCGTAGGTCTTGTCCAACATGCCCGGGGCGCTTTCGAATGCCATTGAATAGCTGAAGCCCGAGCAGCCGCCGCCCACAACCGAGATCCGCAGCCCTGCCGGCTGGGGGTCCTGGCTGGAGAGGATCTCTTTCACTTTGCCGATCGCAACCGGGGTAATGTTTACCATCTGGGTATCGTGCCTCCTGATGAAACTGTACGTCCAGATATAGTATACCCATTCCGAACGTGCGGGTGTGCTTCTTCTTCACTATAGGAGATGCCGCGGCCGGGCGTAAGGGTGCACTGGAATTGGGAGGCGTGGGGGTGTGGCGATCTGGTATGGTGGACAGGACCGGAAGCAGGAACAAGAAACCGGAAATCAGCGGGATACGTCAGTCAGGGCGATGAGCGCAATGACTGGAACACTCACTTTTCCGGCCACCGGCGGCGCCGCCAAGGCAGCCGGGCGAGACAAGAGAAGCGTGGAGTACCGCAAGACCGAAGAAGCCCTACTGGTGCAACGGATCCAGGCGCGGGACGAAATGGCGTTCCGCGAGATCGTGGACCGCTACCAGTCCAAGGTCTTTTCGATCATCTACGGTATCCTGCGCAACCGCAACGATGCCGAGGACATCTCTCAGCAGGTCTTCGCAAAGGTCTACTTCTCGATCGGCAAATTCGATTTCCGCTCCTCCCTGCTGACCTGGATCTACAAGATCACCGTCAACGAATGCTACGACTACCTGCGCAAGAAGAAGGTGCGCAAGCTGGTCTACGAGAGCGATTTCGGCGACGATGAATCCACCGGGATGGAGCGCGGCGAAGCCGACATGACCATGCCGGCCGACGAGCGACTGGCCAAGCGCGACCTGGTGCTCAAGCTTTTGGCGAAGATTTCGGTCGAGGACCGGCAGTTGATGCTGCTCAAGGAAGTGGAAGGGCACTCGGTCGAGGAACTGGCCCGGATGATGGGCATGAATGAGAATACAATCAAGGTCAAGTTGTTCCGCGCCCGCCAGAAACTGCTGAAGGCGGCGCAACGTCTGACAGGACAGAAGGCGATGCCGCCGGGAGCCGCGGTCTGACGGGAATCGGGGTCGTATAGGCAATGTTTCATGCAATGAAGCGAACGGGTAGGGAATACGAGAGCCGGATACGGCCCAGGTCCTGCCACGCCGCATGGAGCTTGGGTGTATTGTTTGAGGGAAGTCGAAATGCATAAGCCAACGCTGGAAGGTTTGGAAGAGTATCTCGCGGGGCGGATGTCCGAGTCGCGGACACAGTCGTTTTCGGCGCATCTGGAAGGCTGTGCCGAATGCCGCGGGATGGTCGAGGGGATGCGCGCGCAATCCGGATTGGTGCGTACGCTGAAGGCGCCCGGTGATGCCGAGCCTTCGCCCGGATTCTATGCCAGGGTGATGGACAGGATCGAGGCGCAGGCGGCAAACAGCTTGTGGTCGGTCTTCCTCGAGCCATTCTTTTTGCGGCGGTTCATGTATGCTTCGCTGGCCTTGATCATGGTGTTCGGCGTAGCGGCGGCGACGGTGAACAATGGGGTGGATCTGCACCAGGCGGTGCCTGTCGAGATGGCGGTGGAAGTCGCGATGCCGGATGCGTCAAGCTATATCGGGCATGAAGACCGCGAAGTGGTCTTCGTCAACCTGGCTTCCTTTGGCGGCGGACTCGCGAGCGCCCCGGCGGTGAAGACGCTGCCGGCGATGGAAGACTAATCGGGATAAGATAGTCCAGACAAGGTGAGCAGCATCAGCCATACTTCCGAATGCCGGCCGACATGGCATCATCCGCGTGTCCTGCTGGTTCTAACCACGGTCTTTTTGTGCGGCATGGCGGCGGGGGCCTTCATGGTCAGGGCGACAGGTGTCGCGGCGGCGCGGCCCTCCATCTCAGCCTGGAAGGAAACGACCCGCGAGTTGACGCTCGCGCGGTTCAAGAAAGAACTCAACCTGTCGACTGACCAGGCCCGCGAGATGGAGACGATTCTGGACGACTACGTTCTCTATTACCAGAACCTGCAAGGCCAGATCGCCGACATCCGGTTGCAGGGCCACGAACGGATCCTGCGCATCCTCGACACGCGGCAGCGCGAGAAGTTCGAGTCGATGATGACCGAACTGTCGTCGAAGGCGAAGTAGCCCCTCCCAAGCCGGTCAGTAGAAGATCTGAAACTCCAGGCTGTCCGGGTGGACCTCGCGTCCGTCCCCATACGCCTTGATCCTGTGCTCGTCTTACATCAGTAGAAAATAGAAATGGACGTCTTGCGAGGCGTCGTCACAAACCTAAGGAATATTTGTTCTCAATAGAATCAATAGCTTATAGACAATAGGTTCGTTTGGTCGCGAATTCTGGCTCAGTCTTGGAATAGAGCGAGGGCGAGTCCGGTTCCCACATAAACGTCCCACCTCATATCCTCACTGAGTTGGCAGCCTACCTCAATCGTCCTACCTGCCCTGGTGACTCGGGGCAATTTCCGCTAGACAGACCGGACCCGCCCCGCTCCAAACCGTCACCGACCGATGGCGGCCAGGATCTCCTCGACCGGCGGCGAGCCGCGCTTCGAGTACGTGATCCTCGAATCAGGCGAGATGACGTAGACGGTCCGCCGCACGGCGGATCCCCAACCGGAGCGGAAGACGCGGGCGATCCGGCCCCCCGTGTCCACGATCAGGGGATACTTCAGACGCAGTTTCCCGACATACCCGCGGTGGCTCGCATCTGATGCTGGATTGACGCCATACACGATGGCGCCGGCTTCCTGAAACTGCTCATAGGAGCCGTTCAGGGCGCTCAGTTGCGCGGTTCAGCCAGGCGTGTCGTCGGCGGGGTAGAAGACCAGTACCGCGAACTTCCCGGCGATCGTTCGCAGCGAAACGGCATTGCCTTCCTGGTCCCGCCCATGGAACTCAGGGGCGGGCGCGCCCGCACGGATCGGCGCGCCTAACATGGCGTTTAGTTTTGCACAAACGTGAGCAGCCGCTCATGGACGGCTTTGGCGCGCTGATCGTCCCAACAGGCGATCAGGACGGTGTCGTCGCCGGCGATGGTGCCGGCGATCTCGGCCCAGTCTTCCTGATCGAGCGCCACGGCGAGCGAACTGGCGCTGCCGACCGAGGTCTTCAGAATCACCAGGCTTTGCGCCAGGCGAACGTCGAGCAGGTATTCGGTCATCACCGTTGCCAGGTCGGGACCGGTGGGGTCGGGCAGGATCTCGACATAGCCGTCGCTCGTCTTGGCCAGGCCCATTTCACGCAGGTCGCGTGACAGCGTCACCTGAGTGGCTTCGATGCCTTGGGCGCGCAGTTCGCGGGCCAGTTCATCCTGCGTCTGGATGCGCTTGGAGCGGATGAGTTTGAGGATCTGTCCCTGGCGGTAGTTCTTGGTCATGAGAGTTTCTCCAAACGGGTGCGGGCTTCGCTGAGCGCCGCCAAAACGGTTTCGGGGGCGGTGCCGCCGGGGGCGCGGCGGGTCTTCATGCCTTCGCTGGGATCCATCAGCGAGGCCATCTCCGGGGTGAATCGCGGGTCGAAGGCAACCAGGGCTTCAGGAGTCCAATCCGCGGGCTTCCTGCCACTCTGGACCGACGCGAGAACCAGTTGGCCGGCCAGTTCATGCGCCTGATGGAAGGGCACGCCGGAACGGGCCAGGGCCTCGGCCAGGTCGGTGGCCACCACCCAGGACTCTTCCGCCGCCTGGCGCGGACGCTCGACCTTGAGCGACGTCGTTTCGAGCACCTCGCGGACCATTTCGAGTGAAGTGGCCAGTGTGTCCGCGGCGTCGAACAACTGCTCCTTGTCCTCCTGCATGTCGCGATTGTAGGTCATCGGCAGACCCTTCATGAGCACCAGCAGGGCGGTGAGCGCGCCGATGACGCGGCCCGACTTGCCGCGTACCAGTTCCATCGAATCCGGGTTCTTCTTCTGCGGCATGAGCGAACTGCCGCTGGTGACGCTGTCGCCGAGTTCGAGCCAGTCGTATTCCTCGGAGCTGTAGAGGATCCAGTCCTCGGCCAGGCGCGACAGGTGGATCATCGAAATGGCGGCGGCCGAGAGGAAATCGAGGATAAAGTCGCGGTCGGCCGAGACATCCATCGAGTTGAAGGTGATCGAGTCGAAACCAAGCTCGGCGGCCAGGGCTTGGCGGTCGACGGGGAAGCCCGATCCAGCCAGCGCGCCCGAGCCGAGCGGCATCACGTTGACGCGGACGCGGGCCTGCGCCAACCGTTCGTGGTCGCGCATGAACATCTCGAAGTAGGCCAGCAGGTAATGGGGCCAGAGGACGGCCTGGGCGCGGCGGACATGCGTGTAGCCGGGAATGATGGCATCCGGGTAACGGCCGGCAAGTTCGAGCAACGCGCCGAGAACGCCGCGAACCAGCGTGAGCGTCGCGTCGATCTGTGAACGCAGCCAGAGCCGCGTATCGAGCGAGACCTGCTCGTTGCGGCTGCGGCCGGTGTGGATCTTGTCGGCGAGCGTCCCGGCCTTTTCCTTGAGGCAGCGGATGACGTAGGTGTGGACATCCTCGTCGCCGGCCTGGGCGGCGGCGGCCCGGTCGATGGAATCGAGCGCGGCGCGGATCGTGGCGGCTTCGCCGTCCGTGAGGATGCCGACATGCGCCAGGGCTTGGGCATAGGCCTGGGAGCCGAGAATATCGGCGTCGATCAGGCGGCAGTCAAAGTGAAGCGAGCCGGAGAAGCGTTCGAAGAGCTTTGACGGGCCGGTTTTGAAGCGGCCGCCCCAGAGTTTCATCGCCGCCTGCCGCGGGGCTTGCTGTTTGTCACCGTTTTGGTCGGGCATGAGTGTGAGTTCCTAGTCTCCCGATGCGGCCAGCATCATCATGAGCGCCTTCTGGGCGTGGAGGCGGTTTTCGGCCTGGTCGAACACGACTGAGGTGGGCGATTCCATCACTTCGTCGGTGGTCTCCTCTTCACGGTGCGCGGGCAGGCAGTGCATAAATAGTGCGCCAGGCGAGGCCAGACGCATCAGATCGGCGTTGACCTGGTAGGAGGCGAACAACCGGGCGCGTTCGGCGGCTTCATGTTCCTGTCCCATCGAGGCCCACACGTCAGTGTAAACGGCTTCGGCTTCGGCGAGGCCGTCTTCGACCGAAGTCGTGGTGCGGATACTGGCGCCTGTCGATTCGGCAAAGGCCTGGGCGGATGCCAGGATCTCAGGCGACGGTTCGTAACCGGGCGGGGTGATGCAGGTGAAGTTGACGCCCAGACGCGCCGAGTCGAGCATGAGCGAATGCGCGACGTTGTTGCCGTCGCCGACGAAGGCCAGCGTGTGGCCGGCCCAGCCGCCCCAATGCTCTTTCAGCGTGAGCATGTCGGCCAGGGCCTGGCAGGGATGATAGAGGTCGCTCAGTGCGTTGATTACGGGGATGCGCGCCCACTTGGCGAGTTCGTCGACCGTGGTCTGGGCGAAGGTGCGGGCGACGATCATCGAGGTCCAGCGTTCGAGGTTGCGGGCGACGTCCTTGACGGGTTCGCGGCCGCCGATCGGTCCTGTGTAGAGAATGGAATCCCCGCCGAGTTGCCTGGCGGCGACCTCGAAAGTGATGCGCGTGCGGAGCGAGGGTTTTTCAAAGAGCAGGCTCGCGATGCGGCCGGACAGGGCGCTCGAATAGGCTTGCGGGACACGCTTGACTTCGGCGGCCAGGGCGAGGCAGGAGTTCAGTTCCTCGACCGACAAGTCGAAGTCGGAACGTGCGCCACCGGCCAGGATGGGCACCGGCGCAAGCTCTCTGGCGATAGGGGATGGGTCGAAAGACATGGCTGTCACGAATGAATACTTATACAGTAGCATGAATAATTACACAGACAAGCCAGAATGCGACTCCGCGGGCGGCTGGGCAGGGTAGAGTGAGCGCGTGAGACGGAAGAGAGGCGGCGTCAGCGAGGATATCGAGGATTCGCGGTCATCAGGTGGCGGTCGTGTTGGATCCGGTGCGCGACGCCGGGGCCTGTCTCCGGGCTGCTCTCAAAAGAAGAGATCCTGCGACTAATGGCGGACCTGACAGGATGGATCCGGCCTGAAGCACGAAGAGAGTCCCTTTGTGTCCCATTAACTCGTTGTATTCAAACAGGATAGCGAGTGCAATCGCAATCAGCAGCCAGCCTGCCGCGCGTTCGTGGCGCGATGCCAGCAGCGCGATCAGGGCGAAAATGAGCGCCGGGGCTGCGACGTGGAGGGCCATTCCGAGTGGTGGCAAGTGCTGGGAGAGACCCGAGGCGAGGCCAAACCAGACCCAGAATGCAGCCCAGGCGAACAGGATGCAGCGGGCGGCGGCGCGGGCCCAACAGAAGCCGGCATGGAGGCCCCGATGGAAGCGATTGAGGGCGGGCGGATGGAGGGTCTTCACGGAAGGTGTCCTCGGCAGAAGTATAAGTCCGATCAAGGGTAAAAGATACGGGCGCTTGAGGCTAAACATTTAGTCGAAGCGGGCCGATGAATACGATGTGAACCTGCTCAGGTCACCAGCCCGTGGTCCACGCCAAGATAAGCGGCCGGTTGTGCGCGTGGCGCTTCGATTGCTTGCGGTCCTGCTTGCCTGCGCCGGGGTGGCGCCGGGGCAGAGGGCCGTCTATGAGCTGTTTGGAGTGGAGCGGGGGCTGACGAATCTCTCCATCACTGCCTGGGCGCAAGATAAGCGCGGCCTGATTTGGGTTGGCACCGAGCGCGGACTGTTTCGATTTGACGGGTCGCAATTCCGCCGTTATGGGGAAGAGGATGGACTGCCGCACGAGCTGGTGATGGGGTTGGGGATGGGACCGGACGGGACGCTGTGGGTGTCGACGTACGGGGGGTTGGTTTTCAAGCGTTCGGCCAGGTTCGAGAAGCCTGGCGGTGCGCAACTGAGTGGGCCGTTGACGGCGCAGGCGGTGGCGTTCAGGGAAGGAAAGGCGTACTTTGCAACGCACTCCGGAGTTGCCCACGGCGACTGGCCACCGGGCAAGGATGGATTGCGGGTGAAGCTGCTGCCGGCTCCATCCGAGAAGGGGAGCAAAATCGCCAAGGCTCTAGCTGTGGGGCCGAACGGAGAAGTCTGGTGGGCATGCGGGCTGGGGCTATGCCGTTTCGCGGGCCAGGACCTGGAGAGGTTTGGAGTCGCGGAGGGCGTCCCTGCGGACGATTACTATTCGTTGCTGTTCGATCGTGAGGGGCGGCTTTGGGCGCGGTCGAGGGACTATTTGCTGGGGCGAACGGGCGGCGGGCGTTTTGAGAAGCAGGAGAGCCGGAGCCTAGGGCCGACGATGGCGGGTTATGCGCAGATCTCGGCGGATTCGGACGGCAGGCTCCTGGTGGGCAGCATGAAGGGATTGGCGATCCGGGACAAGGGCGGATGGAGCCTGTTGAACGCCAACAACGGGCTGCCCGTCAGCGGCGTGGCGGGAGCATGGGCTGACCGCGAGGGCGCACTCTGGATCGCGCTCAGCGGCGCCGGACTGGTCCGGTTGCCGGGATACAGCGAATGGACCTCGTTTTCGCAACCCGATGGCCTAACCGGAGACGTTGTCAGCGGACTTGCGCAGTCGGCCGACGGGCGTATCTGGGTTGCCACATCGGCGGGGTTGTCGGCGGCTTCCCAAATCGGGCGTGAATGGAAGTGGCGCACCATCAGGGTGCCCGGCATGGACGTGGTCTACAACCTGTCGCAGGCCTGGGACGGGAGCCTGTTGGTCACCGGCAACAGCCCGGTCGTCATGCGGCTGAATCCGTCCACCGGACAGTGGACGGGCTACGGGCGAGTGGTGGGCATGGCCTACAGCGCTTTGCTGGACAGGAAGGGCCGGGTTTGGGTGAGCACCGACAGGGGGTTGTTCCGGTCAGACGGCAAGAGTTTGACGCTCGATCGCCTGGACGGGTCGATTCCCCGCAACGAGAAAAAGACGCCTCGTGTGGTGAAATTCATAGGCGCCGCGTTGGGCAACGGCGAGGATGAACTCTGGATCTCGACCTATAGCGGGTTGCTGCACTATCTTGACGGGCGCTGGCGATGGCTCACGGATACCGACGGGCTGCGCAGCCGGGTGCTGAATCCGCCCTCGGTCGATCCGCAGGGCCGGGTATGGGTTGGGCACCGCGACGTTGGCGGAGCAAGCCTGGTCGAATTCAAGGGCGGCGGATATACCATCCGGACAGTGGATGGGGCGAAGGGACTGGGTGGGGAACTGATGTACACGTTCCACTTCCCCCGCAATGGCGGCACGTGGGCGTTGACTTCGAATGGCGTTCAGGTGTTGAAGGACGGGCACTGGATCCGTCTGGACAGGTCGGATGGGTTGTTGTGGGATGAATGTAGCCAGGGAGCGTTCCTCAGCGCGTGGGACGGCAGCTACTGGATTGGCACATCGCGCGGCGTTTCGCGCTTCGCGCCGCGAGCCGAATTACGCGCCATGACTCCGCCGATGGCTCAGATTACGGAGGCCCGCTGGGGCGGGACCCTGGTGGAACCTGAGCGCGGCACGAAACTGAAGGTTGACGGGCGGACTGTCCAACTGCGCTTTGCGGCGTTTGGGTTCCGCCACGCTGCCTCGAACCGGTTCCGCTACCGCGTCGACGGCCGTGATTGGGTCGAGACGGCCGAACGAAGTCTGAATCTGGAACAGTTGGCGGCTGGCCCGCATTCGGTGGAAGTCAAGGCGGGCAACCTCGAATCGGGCTGGAATGAGACCGCCGAGGTGGTCGAATTCGACGTCGCCGCCAGATGGCATGAGATGTGGTGGGTGCGGCTGCTCATTTCAGTTGCCTCGCTGGCTATGGTGATGGTGGTGTGGAGGCTCAGGAACCGCCGGCTCGAATCGGCCAGGAAGGCGCTGGAGCGTGCGGTCGAGGTGCGGACCGAGCAGCTTAAGCTGGAAAAGCGGAAGGTGGAGGAGCAGCACACCCAGATCGGACAACTGCTTGAAAAGGCGCTGGAAGCAAGCCGGCTGAAGAGCGAGTTCCTGGCCAACATGAGCCATGAAATCCGCACCCCGATGAACGCGATTCTCGGGTTGATGAGCCTGACGCTCGACTCGGACCTCGACGAAAAGCAGCGCGAGCAGCTCGACGGGGCGCGGTCGGCGGCGGTCTCGCTGCTGGGCGTCTTGACCGATATCCTGGACCTGTCAAAGATTGAAGCGGGACGATTCGAAATCTCGCCTGCGCCGTTCGACCTGCACGCGCTTCTGTCGTCGGTCCACACCCTGTTCACGCACCAGGCCGAGGCGAAAGGCCTGGACATGGAGGTTCAGATCGGCATCGATGTGCCTGCCTGGGTGGAGGGCGACAAAGATCGTCTAAGGCAGGTTCTTGTGAACCTGATGAGCAACGCCGTGAAGTTCACAGACAAAGGCAAGGTCACGCTGCAGGCGCACGCCGGGCCAGTTCGAGGCGGCCAGCAGGAGATCTCGCTGGTCGTCGAGGATACCGGGATTGGCATCGCCGAGCAGCACCGGGAGATGGTGTTCGAAGGGTTCCGGCAGGCTGACGGCTCGATTACGCGCAGGTTCGGCGGCACCGGGTTAGGCCTGGCGATCACGAAGAAAATCCTTCATGCGATGGGCGGGCGGATCGAGATGGAGAGTGAACTGGGGCGCGGTACGCGTTTTACCGTCGTGCTGAGAATGCCTGTGGCTGCCAAGGCGGCGCCGGGGGTCAAACCCGTGGTGCGGGGTGAACCGGCGGAGGAGAAGTTGCGCATCCTGGTGGCCGAGGACAACATCCTGAATCAGAAGGTGGCGCAACGGGTGCTCGAGAAACGTGGGCATGAGGTGGTGCTGGCATCGACGGGCCTGCTGGCGTTGGACGCCATGACGCGGCAGGATTTCGATGTGGTGGTCATGGACCTGCAAATGCCGGAGATGGACGGCATCGAGGCCACACGGCGCCTGCGGCAGGGCAGCGGGAGTTCGAGCCGCATACCTGTGCTCGGTTTCACCGCCAGCGCGTTGCCTGAAGATCGCGACGCCTGCATGGCGGCGGGCATGGACGGGTTGGTGAACAAGCCTGTCGAACCGCGGCTGTTTGTATCTGAAGTGGAACGGCTCGGCCTCAAGAACCGGCGGAAGGCCGGGACGCCGGCCGAGTAGTCGCACCCCGGCGGGGTTGCGGCCGCACAGTCCGTGAGCCGCGAGGCGATATGCTCGGAAGGATGGACACGCACCTTGACGCCTCGCGCCTCGAGAGTCTGTTGGAATCGGCCCGGCTGCTTGGCGCCTCGCTCGAACTCGAACAACAGTTGAACCATCTGCTGAGAACCGTCATGGGACGGCTTCTGGCGACCCGCGCCATTGTGGCGCTCAAGGAACCGGACGGCTACCGCGTGGCGGCGGTGCGCGGCATCAGAAGCATGAAAGCGGGCGACGCCGTCACCCTCGAAGCGGCGCTGGCGCTGGGATTGAAGCACTCATTTGCGATCGGCGAGGAAGGCGATGCAGCCGGATTCCTGGCCGTCAACGAACCGGCGCGCCGTGGCTTCGACGACGGCGAACGGGAGTTCATGCGTGCGCTGGCCGGCCTGGCGGCGGCATCCATCTCCAATGCCCGCGCTCACCAGGAGGCGCTCAGAAGCAACCAGGAGTTGAAGGCGATGCTCGAACTGAGCACCAGCCTGGCCGCGGCGATTGAACCCGAGGAAGTGGCGCGGTTGCTGATGCTGACGCTCGCCGGACGCTGGGCCGTCCTCAAGCACGGCTTTTCAACCTGGAAGCCCGGGACGGCCCGGATCAGGCGCTACAAGGGTGTTGAAGCGGCGTCTGACGAAGAACTGAAAGCGGTGTTGACCGGCTCGCGCGCCGCCGCGCGGATGGGTGAATTCGTGGTGTTCCCGATTCGGTTGGGTGAGGAGACCGTGGGTGCGGCGCTGCTTGGCCCGCCTGCGGGCGGCGGCTGTCTGAGCGAGGATGACCTGGAGTTCGGCGCGGGTCTGGTGGCGCTGGCCGCCGTGGCTCTGGACAATGCCTGGAGGATTCAGGACACGCTGTACCGCCATCGCGTCGAGCGCGAACTGAGCCTGGCCGCATCGATCCAGCAGGATCTCTTTCCAAATCGGCTGCCGGCGCTTGCTTGCAGCGAACTGGCTGGGCGGAACCGTCCGGCTCGCGAGGTCGGCGGCGACTACTACGACGTGTTGAGCATCGCCGGGGCTGACCTGGACGGGCCGCACCTGCTGGTCGTGGTTGACATCTCCGGCAAGGGTATCGGCGCGTCTCTCCTGATGGCCAATATCCAGGCCACGCTGCGGGCGCTGTTGTCGGTCGAGTCCTCGCTCGAGGCGATCACCCACAGGACCTCCGATCTGCTCTACGCTTCGACGCCGCCCAGCAAGTACGCCACCGCGATTCTGGTGAAGTACGATCCATCCACGGGAACCTGCGAATACATCAACGCCGGCCATAGCGAGGGCCTGATTCTGCGCAACTCGAGCGAGGTCGAGCGGCTCGATTCCACCTGCCTGCCATTGGCGCTGCTGCCTGGCCGGGCTTACCCGCAATCGAGTTTCGTGCTGAACGACGGCGAAGTGCTGTTGCTGTATTCCGATGGCGTAACCGACGCCTGCGGGCCGAGCGACGAGGAGTATGGTATCGACCGGCTGATCGGGCGGCTGCAAGCCAGCGCGGGAGAGAGCATCGAGAGCTTGATTGACGGCATCTTCGCATCGATCGATGAGTTTGCCGGACTGTCGCCACAACATGACGACATCACCGTGCTGGCGCTGCGGCGGCTGGCGCGAACTGGCGTAAGATGAAGCCAGCGGGCGAGGAGAACCAGATAGCGTGACCCAGTCTTTTCGAATTGAGAGCACCGATCGGGACGGCGTTCGCGTGCTTGCCATCGAGGGTTACCTCGATGCGCACACCGCGCCTGCTTTTGAGACGGCCATTGAAGGCGAGCTCCGCTCCGGCAAGGTGCGCCTTGTGATCGATTGTTCGCGGCTGACCTACATCTCATCCGCCGGCCTTGGCGTCTTCATGAGCTTCCTCGAGGAGATCCGGGAAGAGGGTGGCGACATCAAACTGGCGGCGATCACGCCAAAAGTCTTCCAGGTTTTCGACGTGCTCGGGTTCCCGCGGTTGTTCGACATCACGGGCAGCGTCGAATCGGCGGTGGCGCGATTCAGCCAGCCGCAGGGGGCATGAGATGGACGCCTTCGAACGGACATTCGCCCTGCACGTGCCCTCCTCGACCGAGAACCTGGCCATGATCCGGGACTTTGTCGCATCAATTGGGTCCAAGGCGGGCTTCGACGAAAACGAAGCGGCGCGCATCACGCTGGCCGTCGACGAGGCCTGCGCCAACGTCATCGAACACGCCTACCGCTCCAACGACGCGTGTGTTGTCACCATTCGCGCGACGCTGGACAGCGAAGCGCTGATCTTCGATATCGTCGACACCGGCCGTGGATTCGTGGCGACGGAAGTGGCGCAGGTCGATGTCGAGGAACTGATCCGCCAGCGCAAGTCCGGGGGGCTGGGGCTGCGCCTGATCCGCGCCGTCATGGATGACGTGAAATACCAGATCACGCCTGGAGAGAAGAACGAACTGCGGATGGTCAAGCGGCTGAAGCGCGTCTGAGCCGCTGCTCCGCGGTGGCGGCCCGGACGGGACGCCACGATTCTACAGCGAAAGCGCGTTGATGGAAGCGGTCAACAAGTCCTGTGCGTCATGGAACTGATCGGCGCGGAGGACCGTGACAGGGCCTGGGCCATAGGGCGACCAGCGGGCCAACATGCGCTCGCCGGCAAATCCATTGAAGACCGACACGAGCGGCACGCCCAGTGCGGCGGCGACGTGCTGGCCCGCCGAGTCGTAGCCGAAATAGAGGCTCGAAGCGGCGATCATGGCGGCGAAACTGGCGAATGGGCCGGTATGGATGCCGATGCGTTCACCCGCCGCGCCAGCGGCTTCAACGGCCTTCCGCACACGCGCTTCCTCCTCGCTGCCGGGCGCGCCGGCGTCGATGAAGACCTGGGCTTGCAGACCAGCCAGATGCGCGGCGATCTCCTGTTCGAAGAGATCGTCGATGCGCTTGGCCGGATTCTCGCCGACGCCGAAACTCGCCGTCACCACAGGCGCGCCGCCGAAGTCGAAATTGAATTTCGGGTGAAGGTACGGTTCGGCGTCGCCGATGCCGAGGGTCTCGCTGAGCCAGCGGGCTGCGAGCACGGGGAGGGGGTCGAGCGAGTCGCCGCCATAGGCGCGGCTTTCGAAGAGAAAATGGCGCGGGGCGGGGCAGAGCGGGAGCAGGCCGAGCTGCGACAGGCGCGAGTCGGGATCGAGCAGAATCGTGTCTTCCTGGCCGCAGAGTCGGGCCAGGGGTTCGAAGCAGGCCAGACGGTCCGCCAGCGTTGACGTGCGACCGTACTCGACGGCGAATAAGCTGAGCCGGGGGTCCCGCTCGAACAGTTCCCAGGACTTCGAAGTCCCCGCCAACACGATCTCCGCCGCCGGGAAGCGGCGCTTGGCGGCATCGAGGAACAGGCTGGTGATGGCGACATCCGCGCCAAGGGTGACGCGCGACAACACGACCACTCGTTGGGGTTCGTTTGGCACGCGCCGGACGTGACGGACTTCGCGATAACGCGTGGCGAGCGAGCCGGCGTCCAGGCCCGGTAACGCCCGTTCGATGACATGGCTGAACAGCCGCGCAAACTCAGCAGCCAAACGCGGCTCGAACGGATCGGCAAGCGGTTCAGCCAGTCCGCTGAACAGCGCCTGAGACGCAGCGCGCGCCTGGCGATCGTCCTGAGAAAGCGCGGCCGCGGTAAGCGCGGTCGCCTCGCCGGGATCCCAGGCGCGGTCGTTCAAGCAGGCGTCGAGCAGCCGTGCGGCCAGGTCACTGGCTGAGATACTTGCCAACGATCAACTCCAGCTTCTCGCGGGTCGCGGCCGGTACGGTCGAGCGGTCAGTAATCAGCGCGTATTCCAGTGCGCGCGAACAGGGGCAGGTGCGTTCGCCGATGGTCAGCAGTCTGACGGCCGCGCGAACCACTTTTTGGGCGTTCTCGGCGTTATGGGTCAAATTGCGGATGATGTCGGCGACGGTGACGGCGTCATGATCCGGATGCCAGCAGTCGTAGTCGGTCACCATGGCGATGGTCGAATAGCAGATCTCGGCCTCGCGCGCCAGTTTCGCTTCCTGGAGATTGGTCATGCCGATCACGTCCATGCCCCAGGAGCGGTAGAGGGTCGATTCAGCCTTGGTCGAAAACGCCGGTCCCTCCATGCAGATGTAGGTTCCGCCGAACTTGGCCGCCACGCCGGCCTCGGTGCAAGCTTGCTTGAGCAGCGCGGCCAGGCAGCCGCAGACGGGATCGCCGAAGCTGACGTGAGCCACCAGGCCTTCGCCGAAGAACGTCGACTTGCGGCCCGAGGTGCGGTCGACGAACTGGTCGGGAATGACGAAATCGAGCGGCTTATGCTCTTCCTTCAGCGACCCGACGGCGCTGAGTGAGATGATCCACTCGACGCCGAGCTGTTTGAATCCGTGGATGTTGGCGCGGAAGTTCATCTCCGACGGGCTGATGCGGTGGCCGCGCCCGTGGCGCGCAAGGAAGGCGACAGGTTTGCCTTCAAGCTCTCCAACGATATAGGCATCGGAGGGATCGCCAAAGGGCGTCTCCAGGCGCACCTCTTGCTGGGCCGTGAATCCTGGCATCGAATAGAGCCCGCTGCCGCCGACAAGACCGATCTTTGCGTTCAAGACTTCCGCTCCTTCCCGGTTCGCGGCGCCCAGTTCTGGAGCCGCAATGGCGTTTTGAGCCACTCCTACATGATCGTGCATAGGCCCGCGCCTCCGCCAGAGGCTCCCTGCGATGCCGCATTCTTCCCGTTACCGGCGGGCTCGCCCGGCGGCCGGATCTGACACAATAATGGGGTCCGGTAAGTGCCGATGAAGGAAGTCCAACCCACGACGGCGAACGAGTTGCGCGAGGCATTGCGCGAAGCGGCCTCCGGCGGAAGGCGCATCCGGCTCGGCGGCGGCTTCACCAAGGAGACGGTGGGCGGCACGGTGACCGATGCCGAGGTGACCATTTCGACAGCCGGGTTGCGGCGCGTGCTCGCCTACGAACCCAAGGACCTCACGCTCAGCGTCGAAGCCGGCCTGCCTTATTCCGAAATGACGGCGCTACTGGCCCGCGAACGGCAGATGATCCCATTGGACCCGCCGCTTGACTCGATCTCGACCGTCGGCGGAGTGGTCGCGGCCAACCTCAGCGGGTCGCGGCGCAGGCTGTATGGCACGGCGCGCGACATGGTGATCGGCATGTCGTACTGCACGATGCAGGGCGACATCGCCGAGACCGGAGCGCTGGTGGTGAAGAGCGTCGCCGGCTATGACATTCACAAACTGCTCACGGGCAGCTTCGGCACTCTCGCCGCCATCGCCAGCATCAATTTCAAAGTGGCGCCCGCGCCCGAACTGTCGCGGACGTTCGTGTTCACGCACGGCGATGCCGAGTCCGCCGCCGCGACGCGCTCAGGCATCGGCCGGAGCTTTCTCCAACCCGCCGCCGCCGACTATCTGAATCCCGCCGCCGCCCAACTCCGCGGACTCGACGGCCACGTCATTCTCGTGCGCGCCGGCGGGACGGAACGCCTGCTGGCCAGATACGCCCGTGAACTGTCCGGCGCCGAGGTCCTCGAAGGCGACCGCGAGAAGAGCCTCTGGGCATCGGTTGGCGGGCTGGCCCCAGGTTGGCTGGAAACGGCCAGGGGACTGGCTGTCGTCAAGGTGGTTCATCCAGCCTCGGCGTTGATGGAAGTCGCCCGCCTGGGGCACGGGCCTGTTTGGTCGCAGGCATTGAACGGTGTGACGCGCCTGGGTTGCAGGGACGCAGCCGAGGTCGCGGAAGCCTGTTCGAGCGGACATCTTTCGCTTGTGGAATGGTCGGATCCGGCGCGGCGCAAGGGGCTTGAACTCTGGCCGGCGCCGGGACCCGACCTGGAGCTGATGAAGCAGATGAAGGCCGTCTTCGATCCGGATTCTCTGTTGAATCCAGGGAGGCTGCATGGCCGGATCTGATCACGGCCCTGGGATCGCCCCCCCGCCGGTGCGCGTCCGCCACCCCAGCGCGCCCTCGTTCACCGACCTCGACAAATGCGTCCACTGCGGCCTCTGCCTGAACGCCTGCCCGACCTACCGCGAACTAGGCGTCGAAATGGATTCTCCCCGCGGCCGGATCTATCAGATGGTTCAGGTGGCGACGGGCGAGGCCCAGATTGGTCCCGCCTACCTGGAACACATGGACCTCTGCCTGGCTTGCCGGGGCTGTGAATCGGCCTGCCCGTCGGGCGTGCCCTATGGCCGGCTGATCGAGGCGGCGCGGGCTGAAATCCAGGCCACTATCGGCCACCCCTGGCACATCCGCATATTGCGGTCGCTGGTCTTCAAGCGCATCCTGCCGTCGCGCGGCTGGATGAAGTCGCTCGGCGCTGTGCTGTACCTCTATCAGGCAAGTGGACTGCGCGCCATCGCCGAAGGCAGCGGCTTCCTCAAACTGTTCGGCAAACTCGGCCGCATCGCCCCGCTGGCGCCCGCCGCCGAGGTTCCCTTCTTCTTCGACCAGATCGGCAAGACCTATCCGGCCGAAGGCGAGCGCCGCTTCCGCGTGGCGCTGTTGGCCGGTTGCATCGCCAACATCTTCTTCGCCCGCTTGAACGAGGCCACGGTCCGGGTGCTGCGCAAGAATGGCTGCGAAGTCGTCATCCCTGGGGATCAGACCTGTTGCGGCGCCCTGCACGCCCACGCCGGCGAACGCGACCAGGCCTGTTCGCTTGCCCGGAAGAACATCGACGCCCTGTTGCCTGGCGACTATGACGCGATTCTGACCAACGCCGCCGGCTGCGGATCGACCCTGAAGGAGTACCACGAACTCCTCGAATCCGACGAAGCCTACGCCGGCAAGGCCAAACTATTTGTTGCGCGCCTCCGCGATGTCACTGAGTTCCTCGCCTCCATTGACTTGAACCCCGGCATGAAGCCGGTCGATGCTCTTGTGACCTATCAGGACTCCTGCCACCTGCTGCACGGCCAGAAGATCCGCAACGCTCCGCGCGAGGTTCTCTCGGCCATCCCAGGCGTACGGCTGAAGGAACTGCCGCAATCCGAGATCTGTTGCGGCAGCGCCGGCGTCTACAACATCGTCCACGACGAGATTGCCGCCTCGCTGCTTGAAAGCAAGATGGCGATGGTGAATCTAACGGGGGCCTCGATCGTCGCCACGGCCAATCCGGGCTGCATGCTGCAACTGCGCGCGGGCGTCGAACGCCACGGCAAGGGCCAGCGCGTGCTGCACGTGGTCGAATTGCTCGACGAAGCCTACCGCGCCGCGCCCTGACGCGACACTGCCAGAACTGCCGCCCTGGTCTTACCCAGATTCGATTCCAGCGTGTCCTTGGGCAAGCTGGTCACCATCGGCTTGATCGCCCAGGACAACACGAGCGGGATATCGCGCGTCAGCGAGATCGAACGAAGTTCCATCACCACCCCCCCGCCGCGCTCCTCGACATGCCACCAGCTATTCAGCCGCCAAAGAAACCCGAAGCCCGTGCCTTCAGGCTTCTGCCGCTCGCCGGGCGACCCAAAGTCGTCCACTTCGACGATCCGCGTCGACCGGATCGTCCCTTGCCACCGCCCTGGCGCGAGTTCCCGGTAGACCGTATGAAACTCGTAGTCCAGCACCGCCGTAATGACTTTCTTCTTGACCGTCCGCAGCGACGAACGGAACTCGTTTCCATTCCCGGACAGCTTCCTGGCGGCGACGGTCTCCGGGGCGTAGATGCGCGGGTGGCTGCTCACATCCTGAAGAATCCGCAAGGCGTGTTCCGCCTTCGCGCCCGGGACGAAAACCGCCCCCGTCCAGTCGTGGATGAGTCCGCCTTCGACATCTTGCGAAGCCGATTCCCGCGTCGGCGAAACCAGGACCCCATCGGCGAGCAGCCGCTTCCATCGGGAAGCGTCCGCTGCGCTCCACAGGAACGGCTGGGCGCCAGATGCCCTGGCCTGCATCTCGCGGTCCGCATTTGCCATATAGGCGCTGAACTCCTTCAACGTCTCCGGCTTCAGGCCGGCGTCCGCGCCCGCGGGAGAGAACAGGAGCAGGCTGAGGATCAGTGGAATCACTGCGCCGGTTCCTTCATCAGCGCGCGCAGCATCTCGACGGCAATGGCCGGCGTGCCCGCGTCTTCGATGTTTGCCAGGACGGCGATGGCGATCCCCTTGTCGGGCGCGATCAGCAAATGGGTGTTTGCTCCCTGCTGGCCGCCGCTGTGCTGAACCACTCTCACGCCATCCACCTCCGCGATATTCCATCCCATCCCGTAACCGGTCGTCTCCCCGTTGGCCAGCTTCTGGCGGGTCCACATTGCGTCCAGACTCGACTTGCCGACGATCTTCCCGTCAACCAGCGCGCGGGCATAAAGGACCAGATCCCCGGCCGTGGAAAGCCATCCGCCGCCGGGCAGTTTGTTGCTCAGGTCGGCCAGGGAGCAATTCTCGATCGTGCCGTCCTTGCGCCTGCTGTAGCCCCGCGCACGGTATGGAATGACCGCGTAAACGTCGTCGGGCCTCATCGATTCGACGCCCGCCGGCACGAGGACGGTTTCACGAACGAATTCGGCGTAGTTCTTCTTGGCCGCCCGCTCGACGACCGCGCCGGCGAGGTTGAAACCGTAACTGGAGTAAAAGTACTTGGTTCCGGGCTCGTGCAGCAGCGGATCGAGGGCGAAGATGGTCAGTGATTCGAGCACTCCGCTGTAGTGTCGGGTGCTATTGAAGTCCGGACCGTTATAGTGGCGGATGCCAGCTTGATGGCCGAGAAGCTGGCGAGTCGTTATGGGCCACTTCTTGCGGGGGAAGGGAACGTAAGCCTGCACCTCGGCGTCGAGGTTCAACTCCCCTTTCTCCACCAGCGCCATGGCCGCGGTGGCCGTGAAGGTCTTGGCGATCGACGCCAGCCGGAAGACGGTGCGCGGAGATGTGACGACGTGATTCTCCATGTCCGAAAAACCCCATGCCCGCGTCCAGATGGGACCGGCGCCAGAGACCACGGCGACGGAAAGTCCCGGGATTCTGGCGGCTGCAATCCCGGCCGCGGCGGCCTGTTCCAGCGCCGCTTCCTGCGGCTTGGCGACCTCCCCGCAGGCAGCCGGAAGCAAGACGAGGCAGAAAAAGGCAATTGTGAGGCGCATCAATTCTAGGTGTACCATTTCGCGCGCCGATTTCTCTTCCATCGGCGAAAAAGTGGGAGTAACCTGAGGGCGGAACACCTTCGGGCAAGGAGGCTGTCATGGCAGAGACTTCCACCGTTCAGCCTGTATTGAACCAGCAGGAGTGGGCTTTCATCGCCCACCTCCTGAAGACCGAACAAGACAAACTGTTGCACGAGATCAACCACACCTCCACGCGCGCCTTCCGCGAGACTCTGCACGGCCAGCTTAACCTGGCCCAAAGCCTGCTCAGCCGGATTCCGGAAACAGGGGAGTAAACGACAATGGACCGCAAACAGCAACCAATGGTGATTCGTCCATGGAGTGCCGGCCGGCCGCACGCACCGGTCGTCGGGCCCGCCGCCGGCAAGACCAGATCCAGCCAACCCCGCCGCAAGCCGGTGGCGAAACGGAGCAAACCATGACCACCCTCGACCGCCTCATGGCGCTACTTGAAATGCGGGAGGTTTACTATACGCACGATCTCCATCCCCTGTCTTACACGGCTCGCGAGACCGCCTCGGTCGAGCATGTCCCGCCGCGGTGTTTCGCCAAGACAGTGGTCGTCCATTTCTCCGACGGCTTTGCCATGGCCGTGCTGCCGGCCGACCGGCATGTCGATCTCGAAGAACTGCGCCTCGCCTTTGGCAGCCGGCAACTGCGTCTCGCCACCGAAAAAGAACTCCAGGAACTCTTCCCGGAGTGCGAACTCGGCGCAATGCCGCCGTTCGGCAACGGGACGTTGTTCGAGATCCCGGTCTGGGCCGACGGCCTCATCATGGCCGAGGAGCGGATCTGCTTCAACGCCGGGACGCACCGTGACGTGGTGCATATGGCGACCGAGGACTGGGAACAGCTCGTTAAGCCTTCTGTGCTCGCGTTCGCGCAGGTAGCGCGCTGAGACGCCCCCGTGGGGCAGGCTTCAGCCTGCGAAGGGCTTCAGCCCGCCGGCTCTCAACGGAGTGCCCACAAAAATCCATGAAAATCACGCCCATCGGGAGGCCGCGAACGCAGAGAGCGGGTTCCTAACCGCATTTTCGAGGGAGTGGTCAACGAACCCCTCCGCCACCACACTAGAAGATGAAGCTAAACCCGCCCCTGAACGAGCGCGGGAACTGGACCAGATAGATACTGCGGCCGTCGCGCGCCGGAATCGGCATGTAACCTGCCGCCAGCAGGTTGCGCACTTCGGCGGTCATCTCGAACCGCCCCGGGATGAACCCCGACGAGGGCAGAGGTTGGCGTAACTGAACGTTCAGCCCTGCCTGCGGACCCATCCTCTGCGTCATCCACGCATGTGTGGCCGGAACGACGCCATCGGGCGTCCAGACATAGTTCCCGGCCAGACGCGTTCCAGTTCCGCGGAAGAGTCCGTTGACGCGCGCCGATCCCCACATCCGATGGGCGACGGAAAAGTGAGACCGCATGGCCGCCGGATCGCCGCCCGTGGCCTCCGCGCCGTTTGGAGCCAACATCCCGCTCCAGCCATAAGTGAGGCCCGCCGACCAGTCCTCGCCCAGCGAACGGGAAACTGCAAGCATCACGCCGTCCGACTGGTATGAGCCCAGGTTGAAGATCGAACTGTTGGACGCGATATCGGGCAGCAGATCGATCGAACTCAACAGACCCGCCGGCGCGGCAACGGTGAATGCGGCATCGCGGATGCTGTCGTAATAGGCCGCGGCCGAATACGTCCAGGCCCCCATCAGCCTCCGGTAACCCGCTTCATAGGATTCGGTCCGCTGCACTCTGGCATGGCCCCCACGCAACGATACCCTGGGGAACATCGCCAACCCGGCCATGTCGCTTTGCAGCGTCCCTTCCATCGACGAGGGAGTAAGCAGATCCAGCGGCGGCGCCCCGCTGGAATAGGCCAACTCGACCACGCCCGAGCCCCCCAGATCCGTCGTCACTCGAGCAAACGGGCTGAAAATCGTCATCCGGTCCAGGAAGGCCACAGCTTCTAGCAGCGCACCGTATTCGAGCGATACCTCTTCGGTGATCTGCTGCTTATCCATCACCTTGGCCGACATCGTCCGCAGCAGCGGCGCATCGCCGGCGTTCGCCGGGCCGCCCAACAGGCGCTGGCCCGCGAAGTGGCGCATCGCCACCTGCCTCACGGTCAACTCAACCGCGGGACTCGATAGCCCCGAGTAACTCGTCCTGAACGCCGCCACCGGCGTGCCCATCGACGACGCATAACCGACGTTGCCGATCACCCTCAATTCACTGCCGCCAAAAACCGAAGTCGCCAGCGCAAACGCCGTCCCCAGATCCGGCTCATGGCCCAACACGGAACTCGCGCCGTCACTGCCCGCCGAGACGCGCATCAGTCCGCGCGTCAATTCAAAGTTCGACCGCTTCGCCCGCGGCGGCATCCCTGGGAATTGAACGTCCAGCCCTGGCAGCACGCGTAGGACGGGCCGCGTCGCGCCGGAGGAGCGCAACACCCACTTCCAGTCATCCGTCATCATCGGGGACCCCGCGTCGGGAGCCGTGTAGACCAATTCGATCGAACTGAACACGGTCGCCAGTTCAATGCTGAGGTAGCTCTCCATCCCCGCCTTGACCGGGATGTTCATGCGGCTGGCTGGAATATAGGTGCTCAGATTGACCCGTACCGCATACTGGTCCGGCGTCAGCGCCCTGAATTGAAATCGTCCAGATGGGTCGGTCAGCGACTTCTGCAGCAGGCGCTCATAGCGGTTGTAGAGCGAAACCACGGCGCCCATCTGCACCGTACCGGCCGGATTGCACACTTCCCCCGTGATCGTGCCGAGCAGCTTGTACTCGGCGCCCGAAACCACGCCCGGCGCTACGCTGAGCAGCGCCAGTAGTGCAACGCCGGCTTTATCGAGCATCGTCGTCGCCGCGGGCCTCCTCGCCCTTCGGGGGAACCACTTAAGTTATAGAGAACTGCGCCTGTTGCGTCAAGCTCTCTTTCTTGAGCCGGTCGGTGACCTTCAGCTTCAATATATACTTGCCCGGCTCCAGCGCGCCCAGCGGAAGCAGTTTCTCAATCGTCATCTGCGACGCTGAACCTTCCAGACTCGACACTTCCTCGGTGAACTCCAGCACCTTCGAATTGTCCGATGCCTTCACAATCTCGTACTCAACCTGGCCCTGCGGCTTGTTCGTTTTTTCCTCGGGCTGGAAATTGTACAACTTCAGGAAGATGCCCATCTTCTCCGTGCGCTTGAAACTCTCGCTCATCCGCGGCCGGACCTTCGATGTCCCGATCACGAACTGTCCGGCGCCGATCGACTTCGTCGGCACCTTCTCCAGAACGTCGGCCAGAATGATCGAACTCGCAAAGAGCTGGTCTTCTTCCATCCGCGGCACGTTCAAAGCCATCTCGTGGTTCACCATGTTGCCGCCGACAATGTCCTTGGCCACCACATTCAGCCTGTACATGCCCGGCGCCAGCGGCACTGACTTCTGATAGATCGACATGCCCTCGCTGGCCTGCTGCAACATCTCGGTCGGAACATCCACCGTCACCACATCCTCGAAGATATTGGCCGGCCGGCGCGACATGGTCGAAATCCGGGCGTAGATGTTGATGATCGCCTTCGAGACAGCGCCTTCCTGCTTGAACTGCATGTCTTTGCGGCTGAATTGCAACGTGATGTTGCTCATCACCGTGGAGGTCGTGGCCGGGAAGAAGTCCACGCGCGACTGCATTGGAAGGACGTTATAGATGATGCGCGAAGTGATCTGCGCCTCCAGGTCCTTGAACTTGACCGATGGCGCCTTCTGCAACATGGCGAACTGCTGCAACCGTTCAAACTGCTGCATCCTCGCCGGCAGCGGTTGCGTGCCGGTGCCAAGGCGTGTACCGTCGGTGCGGTTGAACCGGTCCGCCTTGTCGGACATGCCCATCTGTTCCATCAGCGTCAGGCCGGCGCCGGGCACATGCAGAAGGGCGTCTTTCTCAGACGGGTCCATCGTCATGCGGTATTCGCCCGTCATCGTCGGATCGACGAACTCGATGTTGATGTCCGTGCCGATGCCCTCGATGTAGCGGTACCGCCACTTCTCGAACGGGAAGGTCGATGTGGTGCCGCCGCCTTCTTCATACGGGCGCTCGTAGGTGCCGCCCGAGGGGTGCGACTCGTTCTCATCCGGCGGCCCAAACGTGATGTAGATGCGGCCGCGGTCGGTTTTCCAGCCAGGGATGCCCGAGGCAAACCGCTCGTTGCAATACGCGATGCGGCGGTAGTGCTCTTCCTTGTATTCGTTCTCAGACGAGTCTGGCGACGGGTCGCGGCGCATCCAGAACTGCTCGATGAACTGCTCCATCTCCTCGGCGGTCTGGAAGTTCTTGAACGCCTTGCGCTCCTCGTCCGTGATGATGTAGAGCACGTCCTGTTCGAGCCACACCTTGTACGGCCGCTCCAGCTCTTTTCGCAAACGCTCCTGCTGCTTTCGCAACTCTTTTGCGCTCAACGGTTTGGCTACCGTTTCACGCGGTCCTTCGTTCTTCTTCTGGGCGTCCGCCGCCACACCGAATATCAGCATCGCCGCGGAGGCCAGAACAACGGAGAGAAAGTCTTTGCTATTCATAGGCTTGCGTTGCGGGCGCCGGGACAGCGCGCCCCTCTCCAGTCTAGCTCAATTCTAGGGCCGGCCGATGCGATGGGTCAAGGCGCAATCGGGTGGCCAAAAAACCACATGCTCCGGCCTTCATCCTGCTGATGGACGCTTGGCGCGGGTCCGCGGTTTCATTTCGCTGAAACGCCCAGAGGACGGAACTCCTCGCCATCGATTCCCGAGGCGAACGGGCTGAAGTCGGTGGCGACGTCATACACGTCGACGGATTCGGCCCGCTTCAGGGCATTCACCACGCCATAGGTGACAGGCGTCATCGCTGCTTCATACAGGACCTTGCCCAAATATCCGGAGATGATCAGGTTGACGATTGTCCCGAGACTCTCCCGTCCGGCAAAAGCCAGCGTCATGATCACAATCGAATCGACCAACTGCCCGACGACCGTGGATCCGATGGTCCGCATCCACAGATGCCTGCCGCTGCTCCGGACCTTCATCTTCGCCATCACGTAGGAGTTGGCGAACTCGCCCGCGCAGTAAGCCGCCAGGCTGGCGGCCACCATTCTCGGGATGAAGCTGAAGACCGTCTCGAACGCCGCCTGGTTCTTCCATTCAGGGGCGGGCGGCAGCGCCACCACGACCACGCCGAACACGGCCATCAGCGCCGAGGCGAAGAAGCCCATCCAGATCGCCCGCCGCGATCCGGCATAGCCGTAAACCTCGGTGAAGATGTCGCCGAAGATGTAGGTGATCGGGAACAACAGTTGGGCGCCGCTGATGCGGAACGGTCCGACGGCGCAGATCTTCTGGCCGATGAGGTTGCTGATCAGCAACACGACGACGAAGACCATCACGGCCAGGTCGTAGTAACGGAAGTGATGCGTAGGGCGCTCAAACTTCTGAGCCGCCTGCGAAATGACACGGGCCGTTGGATTCATGCGAGTCTCTTCAGATTCGCCCCAACGTCCCCAGGAATCAACTTATTCAAAGCCAACACGGAACCGCGAACGCAGTCCTCGACGCGCCCGGCGCGCGTCTTGAGAACCATGAGGCGCCCGTGGATAGCTTGACTCATCTTCTACACTTTGCGGCACAAAATGGCCGCAACTTGTTGATTCCACACACGGCGATGCCTTCGAGCGCGAAATCCTAGAAAACCGGGACAGGAACACAAGGCACCGTTTGTTGCCGCGACCAAACCACAACATATAGACACAGTGAACGGTCGGTTTCTGCATCCAGAGATGATAGCCACTACATCTTGTGGTTTTCACACGTTGGGAAAAGGGGCATTGTGTTCCTGTCCCCGTTCACCGGCGCGCCGCCTTTGGGCGCGTCCGGCGCAACGCCTTGTCAGCCCGCCTCTCTGGTGACGGATACTCGTAGAGAGTCTCCGGGGCGATGTCGGCCCCGTTGGGCCAAGCGACGGTGCCGCCGTCGAGGAAAAAATGCCGGAAGTAACCGGTGTCTTTCAACGGCTCGAAGACAGGGCCATCCAGCCACTGACCAAAATCAACCGTCTTCTCAGCTTCGGCGCTCTCCAGAACTTACCCACCCGTGCTCTCGAAAAGTGACCCAGC
>CAZLDN010000048.1:0-37711 GCA_964558355.1 uncultured Candidatus Solibacter sp. | reverse complement strand
CTCGGCCTGGAACGGCAACTGGGCGTTGATCTGAGTGCTCGAAACCATCAGCATCGGAACCGCCAAGCCGTTCACGGTCAGACAACTCTCGCCGAGCGCTGCCTGTAGAGGCTTCTCCACCGTCGCAATGTTCACCGGGCTTAAGTTCCAGCCGCTAATAACGATCAGTCCGCCCGGCGCGACAGCCTCGCTGCCGTCAGCCGCGTTGACAACACTCTCGATCTCGGGCATCGCCACGGACGCGTCGTAGTTCCACGGCAATACCGTGAATCCCGACGTCGTCAGGTTGATGATTGCGCTCCTGCTCGGCAGGACTGCAGCTGATCGCGTGAACGCGGCGCTCGCGCTGCCCGCCACCGGCGACTCGGCCATCCGCGTCGACTTCTGGCCTCCCCCCGTCTGTAGATTGACCTTCTGAATGACACCCGATCCACCGCCGGATTGGGTGCCAGTGCGGTAACCGTACTGGTCGATGAAGACAAAGCCGGAAGTCGTCTCAATCGTCGAGTCGAACTTGGCCACAGGAACCAGCGAGGCGTTGTACAGCGTATCACCAATCACGAATTGGTCGTAATTGGAGGCTGCCACGGCTCCGCTCAACGCGTCGGTTTCTTTCCTCGATATTGTGAACGCATCCGCGCTGGCATTGTATAGCAGCACGTTTCCATCGGCCTGGGCGGCCATGATCGAGTTCCCGTTTGCCGCGGCGACAAGCGCCGTATTGAGGTCGATGCCGTTTTCGAATACCCCCAGACTCGGCAACTCAGTAGCCGTCCGGGAGTAGAAATCCACCTGGTCGATCTTGTGCGCAGAGCCCGCCACCCGCGTGGCGCTCAGAATCGCGTTGCCCGACGCCGCCAACCACCTCGGATAGTGCCCGAACTGGAAGCGGATCGGCTCGGTCGCCTCTAACGTTTCCAGATCGAAGACGTTCGCGTACTGTGAATTGTCGTTGCCGACCATCAGATAACGCCGGTCGAACGTGAAAGCCATCGACGTTGGGGTGTTGCCCGTTCGGAGCGTCGCCAGTTGCTGGTAGGTCGCACCGTCGAACACCAGAACTTCGTTGGTGTCCTGCCGCAGGACGAAGAACCGGTTGCGCAGCGGATCGGCCAGCAGATCGACCAGCTTGCCGGGAACGTTGACGAACGAACCGCGCTGATCTGGATCCTGCAGATTGATCAGTACGCGGACCGGATCGATCACATTCACCGCAGTCGTTGACGTGACTGTGATCTGCGCCACAGTGGTCCCACGGATGTTCTGGAATGCCGCCGGATCCACACTTACCTGGATCGAAGCAGGTGTCGTGCCCGAGGTCTGGCTGAGTTTAATGCCGTTGGAGGACGCCTTCAGCTTGAACGGCGTGCTCCTCCCGCCTGGGTCTACAAGCTCGATTGTCTGGGTCACGACGCCGTTGCTGCAGCCACTGCTTCGGAAGACGATGTCTTCCTGCGACGCTCTCACGCGTGGCTGATCTTGCATGCCGCCGACCGGCAGGATCGTGAGTCCGCTCTCTGAGAGGGCATACATCGTATTCCCGTCCGCCGTGAGCATAGCCTTGCCCGAGAGGTTCTCCTTCAGGCGCAACCGCTCTCGCGTCCTTAGATTGTCGGCGTCGGCCACTTTCAGCTCGGGCGCCACGGAGGTGCTATCGGTGCCGCTGTCTGCGTTCTTATGCGCCACTTGGGCATAGATCGTGTTGCGCTCACTGTCGATGGCGTGTGAGCCGATGTTGAGTAGGCCCGAAGGATCGGCGAATTGCGCCAGTGCTCCGCGGCCGTCAAAAATCGCCCAACCAGCCAGCCAATGATCGCCGGTCTTGGAAACGCTGATCGTCCGCGGTCCCAGGGGCGGCTCCGCAACATAGCTGTACGCTCTCACGTCCCGCGTCGCGACGTCGTAGGAGAACAGAATCGTATCCGTGACGCCGGCGATCTTCTTCTTGTCACCCGATGACGCAACCGAGGCGGCGACGATCTCCGCCGGGTAACTGGCCGGCGGCTGGGGCAACGTCTTTGCGGTGACCCCGGCGATGGTGTCGAGGACGAGCATTGTGCCCGTGAACGGCTCGAAGAGGATGAACTGAGCTGTGGTGACCACCAGCGCGCGTCCATCGGCGCCGAAGGCCACGCCAAGCGGAGGATCGGCCAACGCGAATACCTGGCGGCCGCTCGTGTTCAGATCGATTACGGTGAGCGCGTTGCGTGGCGTCGCCCAGTTGCCGTAGTGGGCAACGACCAGATGTCTTCCATCCGGGCTCAACGACACCGCACTTGGCTGTGAGGCGACGTTCATCGACTTTGTGACCTTGGCTGAAGCCAGCGACACGACGTCGATCCGGTTGGCGGTGAAATTCGCCACGTAAGCAACGCCCCGGGTTTCATCCAAAGCCAGGTCAGCAGTGTGGCCGCCAAGCGCAACGACACGCCCGAAGTACTGCCCATAGCAGACTGTCGTGAGCAGCAGCGCCGTGGCCGCACAGGTCCAGCTGAACGTTTTTCTCTTCATTTCTCTCTCTCCTGACCAAAGTGGTTCCCACAAGACAAGACAGGTTATGGCCGGACGGTCCGGGCGGTGCCCGCCCGGCCAGATTCCTGATCAGGCAACTGGCCAGCCGTTAGTCTTCAGCGTTCTTGCTCTTGCGCCGAAGAATGATCACACCAAGCAGGACGACCGCCAGCACGGTGCAGACCAGACGAACGAGTGAATTGGTTTCCATTGTTTTGACTCCTTATCTTTCCCGCGTGTACTCAACCACGTTGACTTCTCTTCAGGAGAACCGAGGTGTGGACCTCAAATCCCCTGCATCATCGGGATCAACTCCCGCATGATCTTGACCGCGACCGGGCCCACCGTAACTACGAACAGGGTGGGCAGAATGAAGAAAAAGATCGGAAAGACCAGCTTGACGCCGAGCTTTGCCGCTTTCTCCTCCGCGACTTGCCGGGCCTGGACGCGCATGAAATCGGCATGCGCTCGCAGGCTCTGAGCCACACCGGTACCGAACCGGTCGGCTTGAATCAGGACCGCCACCAACTTCCTCAGGTCATCGACCGAGGTGCGGTCAGCGAGGTTGCGCAACGCCTCGGCGCGGCGCTTGCCCGCTTTCAATTCCAGGTTGACGAGGGCGAACTCCTCGGTGATCTCCGGATGAGCGTGTTCGAGTTCCTTGGCGACCTGCAGGATCGCCTGGTCCAGTCCCAAGCCGGACTCCACGCAGACCACCATCAGGTCAAGGGCGTTGGGAAGCCCGCGCGCCATCTGCTTCTGCCTCCGCTTCGAAATCAGGGAGACATACTCGTTTGGGGCAAAGAAGCCGAAACCGGCGGCGGCCAGGATCGCCATCATCTTATTACCGACTTCGGCCGACGATCCGACCGTGGCCAGCAGCATTACCGCCGGCAGGGCGATGCCCAGGGCAACCTTGGAGCCGTAGAGCAGCTTCAGAGCGTTCTGGCCTCGGATGCCAGCCCGGATCAGCCGCTTCTGCATCACGGTGACATCCTTGGGCGAAGTCGGCAATTTCTCGCCCAAGCGGTTGAGCAGATCGCGGAAGACCAGGCTGGGGTGAACCGGCATCTCTTCATGGATCTCAAGACCCGTGGAGGTAACGCGTTCGATCGCCTCTTTGGGCTTGGCCCAGAGCTTCAGGCCCAGCAGCGTTCCGACAGCGGTGATGGCGAGGAAGAGGACGGCGGCTAGGATGATGGCGTTCATTGTTGTTGCCTCCTCATACCTCGATATCCACGATCTTCTGGATCGTCACATAGGCGAGTACCTGCAGCACCAGCGCCGCAATCGCCATGTAGTTGCCGATCTCGTCGGTGATAAAAAACGTCACGTAATCCCTGTTGACCAGGAACATCATGGCGCCGACGCCGACCGGGATCATGGAGAGCGCCATCCCGGTCATCCTGCCGTGGGCGCTGATGGCGCGGATCTTGCCGCGAAGCTTGAATCGCTCGCGAATGACGGTGGCGAGTTTATCCAGAATCTCGGCCAGGTTTCCGCCGGTGCGCTTCTGCAGCAGTACGGCGGAGACGAAGAAATGCACGTCGAGTAGCGGCACCCGATTGGCAAGTTTCTGCAAGGCGGCATCGAGAGGCAGGCCCAGGTTGTGCTCCTCGAAGGCGCGGCGGAACTCGCCGGCCAGTGGCTCCTGGAACTCGCGATGAAGCATCTCGAGAGAAACCGAAAAGGCGTGGCCGGCGCGCATTGAACGGGCGATGAACTCGAGGCTCTCGGGGAACTGCGACTCGAACTTCCACAGCCTCGACGACCGTTTCCGGGACACGAAGCCCAGTGGCAGCAGTCCGGCAATGAGGCCAGGCAGGAAGGCGAGCAGCTGGAATCTAACCGGCAGGAAGAGCCAGCCGAGCGAGTACCCGCCGAGGAACAGGGCGAGGCACATATGAACCAGCCGGGCGACATTCCACTTCAGGCCTGCTTGTTCGATGAGGGCCTTCAGTTTGGGCTGCAGATCGAAGCGCGCCAGCAGCCGCAAAACGAATTTGCCGCGCGTGGTATCTTCCTCGCTCAACAGGGGCGCGGAGCCGCCCGCGGCCTTGCGGGACTTGGATGCCCGCTGGGTGCCGAGCAACCGCTGACGGATCTTGTCAGCATCGGCGCTCTGGAACGACCGGCGGACGATGAGCCAGCCGCCAAAAGCCATGGCCCAGAACAGAAGTAAGACGAGCAGGAAGTTCATGGCGTCAGATCTCCAATACCTCGTCGAACAGGTCAGGCCGGAGCTTGATGCCAGCCGCCAGGAGTTTCTCGTAGAACTTCGGACGGATGCCGGTGGCGGCGAACCGTCCAACCACCTTACCGTCAGCGTTTAGGCCGCGTTTCTCGAATACGAAGATGTCCTGAAGGGTGACAATCTCGCCCTCCATGCCGGTGACTTCGGTGATGCTGGTGACGCGGCGGGAGCCATCGCCGAACCTTGCCGCCTGCACGAGGATGTTCACCGCACTGGCGATCTGCTGGCGGATGGAGATCAACTGCATGCTTGAGTTGGCGAGCGAGACCATGACCTCAAGACGCGAGATGCCGTCGCGGGGCGAGTTTGCGTGAATCGTGGTGAGCGATCCGTCGTGACCCGTATTCATCGCCTGAAGCATGTCGAGCGCCTCGGCGCCGCGGACCTCGCCGACGATGATGCGGTCCGGGCGCATGCGGAGGGTGTTAACGAGCAGTTCGCGCTGCCGCACGGCGCCATGCCCTTCGAGGTTGGGCGGACGGGTTTCAAGGCGAGCCACGTGCGGCTGCTTGAGTTGCAGTTCCGCCGCATCCTCGATGGTGATGATGCGCTCCTTGGGGTTGATGAAGAATGACAGGGCGTTGAGCAGAGTGGTCTTGCCGGAGCCGGTACCGCCGATGATAATGATGTTCAAGTGCGCCTTGACAGCGCCTTCTAGCAGTTCCATCATGCCTGGGGTGAGCGCCCTTTTCTCGACCAGGTCGGCTGGCATTAGTTTGTCCTGGGAGAATCGGCGGATGGAGAGCAGCGGGCCGTCCAGCGATAATGGCGGGATGATGGCATTGACGCGGGAGCCATCGGAAAGACGGGCGTCCACCATCGGGGTGGACTCGTCGATGCGGCGGCCGACCTGGCTGACGATTTTGTCGATGATCCGGATCAAGTGCGAATCGTCGCGGAAGGTGACGCTGGTGATCTCGAGCAGGCCGCGGCGCTCCACATAGACCTGGCGGCAACCGTTGACCAGGATGTCCGAGATGGTCGGGTCCTGGAGCAGGGGCTCCAGGGGGCCGAGGCCGAAGACCTCATCGAGGACTTCGTCACAAATCTGCTGTTTCTCGATCGAACTGAGCAGCGTCGGTTCGGAATCGATGAGAGTAATCAGCGCCTGCCGGACTTCGCCGCGGACGCGCTGATTGTCGATGGTCGCCAGGGCCTCGAGGTTGATCTTGTCCAGCAGCTTGCGGTGGAGCGTGAATTTCAGCTCCTGGTACTCGGGCTTCAGCGACGACTTCGGTTTGCCGGCATTCTTCAGCAGACGTTGCTCCCATGTGAGCTGCTGCGCCGGTTTTTGGTCCATCGTCGGTATCATCAAAAACTCTGTTCTTTCGGCCTGTTGGACGAAACCGTTCCGTCCACCTGTTCATCCATCGGCCTAAGGCGAAAAAAACTTGAGTCCATCACGACTCCGAAAGTGCAGGTTTAGAGCCCAGCAACGATCTGCCGCCCCTTTTTTCCGCGGTGGCGAGCCTAGCCGCCTTGGCGCCGAACCTCTCCATGGCCCTGCCGAGGTCGGATTCCGGGCCGAGGGGTTCGGCGCGGGTAACCACCCTGTGGAGGGCAAAGTAATCGTTCGGAAACGACGAGTAGATGGGGCGAGTGAAGATCTTCTCCATATCCGTCTTGGCGATATCCTCCTTCTTCGACAGCCGGTTGACGACCATTCGGACGCGGTCGCGCTCGAAGCCGAGTTGCGACAGAAGCCCGGAGGCGCGGCGGCCGAGGTGGAGGCTGGCCAGTTCGGAGGTGGAGACAAGGTAGACCTGATCAGCCTCGGACATCATGAAGAGGCTGAGTTGGTGGAAGGCGGTCGGCAGATCGATGAGTACCCAGTCATAGAGCATGCGGGCATACTCGATCACGTCGTGGACGCGGCTGGATTCGGGCAGTTCGGTGGTGGGCGAATCGGGCGCGGCGAGGACATCGACGCCGTGGCAGTTCGAAACGAGTGAACTCCAGATAGCCGGATCCAGGTGGTCGGATTGAGCCAGGGCGTCGAGGACGGAGTAGGCTGGCGAGACCTTCAGTGAGAAGGCGACCGAGCCGGAGATGAGATCGAAGTCGGCCAGGAGGATGCGCTTGCCGGTCAGGCGGCGGAGTGCGAAAGACGATTGCATGGCGAGGGTGGAGGCGCCAGAGCCTGGCTTTATGGAGGAAAAAGCGATGATCTGGCCGTGCTCCTGGTGCTGCGGCTCTTCGAGTTGGCGGAGACGGCGGATGCGAACGGCGGCTTCCCGCTGGGCCTCGGATTCGAAGGGAGGGTAAAGGAAGTCGCCGGCGCCGGCGCGGAGGCCTTCCAGCAGAAGCGCAGAATCGTTGACCGGACTGATGCCGATGGCCGGAACTGGAGGGCGCAGGGCAGCCAGAGAACGGATGACGGACTTGGCTGCTTCCAAGTCGGAGGAAAGATCGACCAGCACGACATCGGGCTGAGCCTGCCGCACGCGGATCTCCAGAGTCTGCGCGGGCGGATAAGCCCGGAGTTCGGAGACGACCTCGAAAGCGCGGGCCTCGGTGAAGGCCTTCTGTGCGGCCGAGGCGAGTTCCCTATCAGGCGTGATCAGGAGAGCCGGCAGCGCCGGCTCACGGACCATGCTTTTCTGAATCATTCTGGCTGCTCCCCAATAAGATCTGAGCGGCGGAGCTATTTCTTGGGCTTGGAGCCCGGCTTGGCGAAAGCTTCCTTGTGATCAACTTTGAAGGGCGCGGCCTCAATCTTCGAGGTGGTGGAACCGGGAACGCCGTTGGGCAGGAGCGCCGGCGCCATCTTGTCATGGATAATTCCCAGCCTCAGGCGCGGATCGTCGGCCGCCATCGGTTCGATCAACTCAGGTGTGACCATGACGAGCAATTCCGTTTTGGCGCGGCTCTCGTTTCGGCTTTTGAAGAGCTCGCCGATCAGCGGAATGCTGGAGAGGCCGGGGATGCGGGCGAATGTCTCGGTTGTCCGGTCATCGATCAGCCCGCCGATGACGAAGCTCTGGCCCTGGCCGAGTTCAATATCGGATTCGATGCGGCGGGTGGCGAGAGCGGGAATAGTGAAGCCGCTGATGGAGACGGCATTAGCGAGGTCGATGGTGGAGACTTCTGGCTTGACATGCATCTTCAGCGTGCCGTGTTCGGTCAGCCGTGGGGTGAATGTGAGACGGATGCCGAACTCACGAAACTGGATGGTGACCGCGCCGGCGGCGCCGCCGCCCTGAAGGACGGGAACAGGGAACTCGCCACCGACCAGGAAGCTGGCCTCCTTGCCGTTGCTGGTGACCAGGTTGGGCTCGGCCAGAATCTGGAGCAGTCCTTGCTGCTGGAGCAGACGGATGGTGGCGGCGAGGTTCAGATCGGGCCGGAAGGCGAAGATGTTCAGCGCATCGGTCAAATTGAAACTAGAAGTCGTCCCGGCTGTGCCACCGCCGATGCTGCCGGTCAATTCGCTGGGCCGGACGGGGCTAAACTGGCCAGTCGAGGCCAGTCCGGGGGTATTCCCGGCGCCGGTTGAGATCAGGTTGATTCCGAACTGCTTGGAAGCGTTGCGGTTGATCTCGGCGAACTTGACGCGCAACATGATCTGCTTCTCGATGGGCGGCGGCTTGATGGCGAGGTTGTTGACGACGCTCTTGGCCAGGGGTTTCACGAGTTCGTTCAGCCGGTCGGCCACAGCCACCGTCGAGACCAGGCCGGAGATGGTGATGGAATCGCGCGACGACTGAATGCGGATGTCTTCCTTAGGAAACGTGTCCTGGATGAGCTTCTTGAGGGGTTCGAGGTTCTGTTCGACGGAGACGTTATAGAAGTTGCGCTGGCCTGACTTGGCCCAGACGACAAGCGTGGCGGCGCCCACTCCCTTCGCGTGAAGGAGGATCTCACGGGTAGAGACCGGGACGTAGTCGATGACCTCGGGGTTGGATGTGGAGATCCGGGAAATGTCCTCCGGGTAGTCAATGACGATGCTTTTGCCGAGCGTGACGCGGATCTCGTCGGAGCCGGATTGGGCCGCGGCCCAAGGCGCGGCGACGAGGACCAGTGCGGCCGCCAGTGCGGTCCGCTTGAAGCAGTTCAGGGATCTCATGGGGGTTCCTTCCCTAGTCGTTGTTCTTAATGGACACGGTTTCGACCTTCCGGTCGGTGCCCCGGATGGTCACAATCTGCTCGACCAGGGGCGCCGGCGGCGGGGCGGGCGGAGGCGCCATCGCCACCACGGGCTGGGGCCTGGGCCGGGGCCGGGGTTTCTCTTCGGGCATGTCGGAATTGTCCCGATCGGTGTATGAGCCGTCCGGCTTGAACTTTCCCCCGTAGAGGAAGGTGAGGTTCGTGCCGGCGGTCTTCTCGATATTCTGGTCTCCGCCGTTGCGCAGCACGAGTTGGATGCGTCCGGTGTTGCCGGCCAGCGTCAACACCTCGGCCTGTGCAGGGGTGACAAGCACAGTGACGCTGGGAGCGTCGACCGGCTTGCCGGTGGCGTCGGTCTGAATCGTCTTGCCGGCGGAGAGGACGAGGATGTTCTGCAAGACCGTGCGGGTGATGCGCTGCGAAGTGCCGGGCGGGTCGCCTGTAATCAGGACGTCCACGCGCATGCCGGGCGTCACGAAACCGGCCACGCCGACAACGTCGTTGACGCGGACCGTCACAGCGCGCATGCCGACCGGGATAATCGGCGCCAGTCCGGCCCCTGAGCCACGCTGGGCGAGGCGGCCATCGACGACCGGCTCCTCGATCAGAATGCTGCTCATGACGGGGCGGTCTACGACGTCTTCAACCTTACTGAAGCCGCCTTTAGGGAACGCGGAAGAGGGGACCTTCTGCAGCCTGAGATCCTCCGCCCTGACCGTACTGCCGATGTCGAGAGCTTTGGTGGCGACAACTACATCCCTGAACTCTTCGTTTTCGGCCCGCTTCGGGCCGGCAGTCCGGGACGACAACTGGTAGAAAATACTGCTGACCACCAGTGCGAAAACCAGGCTGACACCTAACACAGTCAGCAATTTGCGATCCATTTTATCGGCCTCCTGCTCATCTACCTATCAAATCCCTTGCGCAATTGACCCAGTTGCGAGATCGCGCGTGAGGGCCCGCTGCGCCGCCCGGTTGCCGGCGCCGGCAAACGCGGCCGGACAACGGATGGCGAACTGCACAAATCCTCGCCCGAAGGGCGGCTCCACCGGCAGGCGAAACAGCCCGGCAGAGCGGCGCGCGAAGCGCCGGGGCTCGGGTTTGGTTTCAGCGACTGCGGCGATGCCTTCATCGAGTCTCTTCACGGGTAACTTCGGCAGATCCAGGTCCGGCCATTAGGGCAAGTGCGGCATTTTCCGGCGGGCTGCCTTTGAGCACAAACAGGACCTCGTGTCCCGAGTCGGCTACCAGCCGCCAGTCCGGCGAGCTTTTGAGCAGGCTGGCAAGGGCGACTCCAGGCGGGAGCATGACCGTGTCTATCTTATGTTTTTTCAATAAGATAGCCCAATCATAGTGTCCATTTAGAACACGCAGAAACTCGCGGCCGAGGCGCTCCCCATAGAAGTCGCTGCGGCCGTCGAAGAAGACGCGCTGGTTGGGGTAATAGCGATAGAGAAGGTAGTCGGCCCACTCGTCATTGGTCAGCAGGCGGGCGGACTTAAGCACGCTCTCATGGCGGGTGACGAAGTCCGCCGGGAACAACTCCGACGGGAAGTCGGCGGGCCAGCGAACGGGCGCAAGCGGCGTTAGCAGGAAAAGCATTGGCAGAGCCGACCAAATGCCGGGCTTTGTGATCGACGGCTGCATGTCGCGGCCGATGGCGTTGAGAATGCCGGGAACTGAGGATTTCTTATAGCGACCGGCGAGGCGCGTCCAGGCGGCGGCGAGTTCAGTGGCCAGAACGGGCAGGGCAATGATGGCAAGGATGGGGGCGTGGCGGACGGAGGTAACCGCGGCGTGGGTCCAGAAAAGGATGAGAAAAGGCAGGATGAAACGGCGGCGGCGGAGTTGGAACCCGGCTGCGACGAGAGCGCCCAACATGATGATTTCAAACATTTTCTGCCCCTCGGACCGGAACTTCGGGGCCTGGAATTCCTCGACCGCATCGCTGATCCACTTGGAGTCGAGATAAGCGCTCATATGCTTATGAAGCTCCCAGCCATATGGGTTCGCGAGCGAGGCGGCGGCGCAGCAGGCAGCGAGGAGCAGATAGCGCCGTGAGACGGACCAGTCGCGGCGCCCGGCGAGCGATTCGGCGGCGGCTCCGGCCGAAACCACGGCGAGGATAGCGACCAGAGCGGCCCAACCACCGTGCAGGTTGACCCAAAGGACGGTCAGCGGCACGAGCGCCCAGACATGACGCGTCTGTTTGGACAAGTCCCTTTCGATGAGCCACATGGCCAGGGCGACAAAGAGCAGGGTGAACATGTGCGGCCGGGCCAGCAGGTGGATGCGGATGACGCCGACGGCGAGCATTGTCAGCGGCAAGGCGATAAAGATGTTCGCGCCTGCCCGGCCGGCCCTCAAGAAAAGAACGCCGACGAGGGCCATGAAGAGGGCCGCCGAGAGCCAGAGCATACCCTTTAGCCCGATCCAGGAGTGAGCCAGGGCGAAGATGACGTCGCTGAGCCATTCCCAGGCGAACCAGGGCTGACCAGCTTTTGAATACGAGAAGAAGTCCTGGGTGGGCACGCGGCCATGCTCAAGGATCCATTGGCCGACGCGCATGTGCCAGCCGGCGTCTCCGTCGCTGAGCATCTGGCTCCAGCCCAGATCCTTGGCGCCGGCGAGGAAGGTCCAGACGAGGACGGTAAGCAGGAAGAGATCGAAGAGGCTGGGCGAGAGACGGACGGCCCAGGCAAGGGCCTTCGGAGGGGCGCCGAGTTGCGCGGCCGCGACAAGTTGATTGGTGCTGGTAGCCATGAGCGCCGGATGGTCCTACGATTCGACGGGAGGACAGCACCCCCCTCAAGTAGGACTATCGGCCGGCCTGGACCATTGCGTTAGGCTGATCGAGCGGCGCCACGGTCAGACGACCGCGTTCACGGGCCATTTGAGTCTCTGAGGCCGGCTACGGCAGTAGCGGAGCCGTCTGTTCCAGGGTGGTGACGCCGGGCGGCAGTTCCATGATGCGGATGTTGCGGAAGTGGATTTCGGCGCCCTCTGACTCCAGGCACAGATACCCCTTCTTCTGCGTCGACTTGGCGATGCCGTTGACGAACTTGCCGTTCACCGCCAACTTGATCACGCCGTCCACGGCCACCACGTCGTAGGTATTCCACTGGCCGCGGCCTTTGCACAGGTTCTCGATCGATTTGCTGCGCGTTCCCCGCGGGTTGTCCGGCACTGTGGTGACGCCACCCACGCCGAAAAGTTCACCGTGGACATAGGCGATCGGCGGGACCACGTCGCCGCGGGTGTTCAGCTTCACCCAATCGAGTTCCAGCATCTGGATCTCGACGCCGTTCGGCAGCCGCGACTTCGGATTCGGATTCGCATCGCTCCAGGCGAAGGTGCCCGAGTTCCCGCCCGGCTCCATGTGCATCCACTCGATGTGCAGGATGAAGTTCTCATACTGCTTCTCCGAGCGCATCACACCGATCGGCTTTCCCTTGCAGACCAGAATGCCTTTCTTGACCGACCAGGTGTCGGGGTCGGTGTTCACGTTCACCCAGCCCTTGAGGTTCTTGCCGTTGAAAAGGTCGCGGAACTTCGGCGTCTGAGCGCTCGCGGGCAGGATGCAGGCGGTCAGGGCGAATAGGAGGAATTGTTTCATGATGGATGTCTCCACTGCGGGTGGTTTTGTGCCGAGTATAGTACATCGGCGCGGACCTACGGTTGGGACGTATCGAGCATAGATTGTGTGGATCTGGAAGTTGGCGTCCCCAGGGGGATTCGAACCCCCGTTATCGCCGTGAAAGGGCGGTGTCCTAGGCCGGACTAGACGATGGGGACGCTCAAGCGTGCCGGTGAGGAACCGGCAACCCTTTGATTTTAGCTGTTCCCGCCAGGAAGGTCAAACGGCGAGGCGAACCAATCGGTTTGGAGAGCCGGCGCGGAGATCTGAAAGTGTATTGGAGGCGCGGACCGGATTCGAACCGGTGGATAAAGGTTTTGCAGACCTCTGCCTTACCACTTGGCTACCGCGCCCAGCGCCCAACAATCAGTCGCAGGTACATTTCTACTATACCCGACCTCGCAAATCCGCGCCGGGCGCGCCCTTACAATGAGGTTAGTGCGATTCGTCTCCATCCTTGTCCCGCTGCTGGCCTCTGGCCTTGCCGCGCAGGTCGCCATTCTGCCTCTCTCCGAGGTGAAGCCCGGCATGAAGGCCGTTGGCAAGACCGTCTTCCAAGGCGGCAAGATTGAGGACTTCGACGTCGAAATACTCGGCGTTCTGGAAAACGCCGGGCCGAGGCAATCCATCATCCTCGCACGCCTCTCCGGCGGGCCCATGTCGCATACCGGCGTCCTCCAGGGCATGAGCGGCAGCCCTGTCTACGCCGGCGGCAAACTGCTGGGCGCCGTGGCGCTGTCGTTCCCGTTTTCAAAGGACCCTATCGCCGGCATCCGGCCTATCGAAGAGATGATGGCCACAGCCACCACGCCTCGAGCGCCCCGTGCAGTGCGTGCCGGCAATCCCTTCGACCTCGCCTCGCTCCTTCCCAAGCCGCAATCGTTCGACATCGGATCGACGCGTCTAACCGAAATCGCCACGCCCTTTTGGCTTGGCGGCTTCACCCGCGGCGCATTCGAGCAGTTCGCGCCAATGCTGCGCTCGGCCGGTCTTGAACCGGTGCAGGGGCTGTCCGGCGGCGGACGGCCCGATCGTCGCATGGGCGACCCGTCTCTTCTCAAACCCGGCTCGATGATCAGCGTTCAACTCATCACGGGAGACCTCTCAGCCGGAGCCGACGGAACCGTCACCCACATCGACGGCGACAAGATATTCGCCTTCGGCCACCGCTTCATGTCCACCGGCGACACCGAGATGCCGTTCGCCCGCGCCGAGGTGATGACGCTTCTGGCGAGCCAGAATACGTCGTTCAAGATTTCGTCGACGAAGGAATGGATGGGGACGATCACCCAGGACCGCACCACGGCGATCCATGGCGTACTCGGCCGCAAGGCCGCGCTGTTGCCGGTCGACATCCGGGTCGTCAGCCGCGGCGGAGTCGCGCGGACGTGGAACTATCACATGGAGATGGTCAACGACCGCCTGCTCACGCCCCTGCTGCTGCAAATGGCCGTCTTCTCTTCCATTGACGCCACTGAGCGCACAGCCGGTCTGGCCAGTGTCGCCGTGCGCGCCCGGTTGCACCTCGGCGGCGGCCAACCCAGCATCGCCTTCGACAACCTCTATTCAGCCGAACTCGGCGCGCCCAATATGGTCTCGGCTGCACTCGCCGCGCCGGTTTCCGCCATCATGCAAGGCGGATTCGACGATCTTAAGCTGACCGGCATCGAAATCAGCCTGGAAGTCGACAACGACAAGAAGCAGCTTCAAATCGAAAGTATCTGGCCCTCGAAGCGCGAAGCCGAGCCAGGCGAGACCATCGACTTGACCGCCTTGTTCACCGGCGAAAACGGCCAGGAGATGACAAAGTCGGTTCGCTACACAATTCCCGTCGGCGCCCAACCCGGACCGCTCTACTTCACTGTGGTCGATGGCGCCGCCGCCAACCTGGCCGAATACCGCCAGTTCCTCTTCACGCCGCCGCGCAACAAGCCCCAACTGCTTTCGTTCCTCAACGGACTCCGGCCCAACACCAAGGCCTACGTCCGCATCTGGCGCAGCCAACCCTCCTGGCAGGTGCAGGGCGAAACCCTGCCCGCCCCGCCTCCTTCTCTGGCTCTGCTGCTCGGCGGCAGCTATCCCCAGACCGCCAGCGCCAAGCTGGACGAAATCGAAATGGCCTCGGGCGGGTATACGATGACGGGCTCGAAAACCGCGATGGTGACGGTGAAACGCTAACAGTGAAATGGTGACGGTGAAACAAGTCATGCGTATCCTTCCTCGCCTCCTGCCTTGCCTCCTGATGACCGCCGCCATCGGCCTTGCCGGCGGCTCGGCCAGTTGGGAAAGCCACACGTTTCCCGACTTCGTCCGCGGTCGCTTTACCGGCATCTCGCTCACCCGCGACGGCCGCCTGACCCTTGCCCCCCGCCTCGATCCGGTCTTTGCCAGCGGCGAAGCGGGCGTCTGGAGCGTTGCCGCCGCCACGGATGGAACGCTGTATCTTGGCACTGGCCACCGCGGCCGCCTCTATCGCATCGCTGCAAACGGCCAGGCCTCACCCATATGGACCTCGCCTCAGCCCGAAATCTTCGCTCTCGCCGCCGGCGCGCGTGGAGAGGTCTATGCCGGTACGTCGCCCGATGGCCGCGTCTGGAAGATCGCGGGCAACCAGGTGACCGAGTTCTACAATCCCAAGGCAAAGTACATCTGGTCGCTCGCCTTCGCACCCGACGGTTCGCTCTACGTCGCGACCGGCGATAACGGCCGTATCCACCGCGTCGCGCCCGATGGCAAGGGAGAAGTCTGGTATGAGACCGGCCAGTCCCATGTCACCAGCCTGGTGGTGGATGCACGTGGCCGCCTGGTCGCCGGCACGGAACCGAACGGCATCATCTACCGAGTCGAGGGCAAGGACAAGGCCTTCGTGCTCTACGATTCGCCGCTGCCCGAAATCCGCAGCCTCGTCGCCATGCCCGATGGGTCCATTTACGCCGCCGCACTTGGCGGCTCGGTCACCCAGAAACAGGCCCAAAGCGCTACCGATGCCGCCGGCAGAGAGAGCATTCCCACCGTCACCACATCCATCACCGTCACCGCCGAAGCCGCCGCACAGAAGGGCCTGGAGGTAAAGCCCAAGCCCGACGCCTCCAAGCCGCAGACGCCCGCCTTCACCGAAGCGCCGCCGCCCTCCTCGCCGGTGATTGACATGAGCGGTGTCGAGAAGTCCGCCATTTACCGTATCGAGTCCGACAATATGGTCGAGACGCTCTGGAGTTCGAAAGAGGAAAACGTCTTTGACATCGCCATCTCCGGCGAAGACATTACGTTCTCCACCGACCAGCAGGGACGTATCTACCGCCTGACCAAGGAATTGAAATCGGTCCTCCTCGTCGAGACGCGCGAAGGCGAAACCACGCGCCTGCTCCAACAGCGGGAAGCGCTGTTGGCAGCCACCAGCAATCTCGGCAAACTTTTCCGGCTGAGGCAGTCGCTCTCCGACCGTGGCGTCTATGAATCGCCGGTCCACGATGCCGGCAACGCCGCGCGTTGGGGCCGCATCGAGTGGCGCGCTGAAAAGGGATCAGGCTCGCTCGCCTTCAGCACCCGATCGGGCAACTCGGAACGCCCCGACAAGACCTGGAGCGATTGGTCGCCCGCCAACTCGGATTCCACCAGCACGCAGGTCCCATCGCCCAACGCCCGGTATCTGCAATGGCAGGTCGAGTTGCGTGGTGGCGGCGCCGTTCCGCCCGTTCTTGATTCGGTCACGGTGACCTATCAGCCGCGCAACGGCCGGCCGACGGTCCGCTCCGTTCAAGCCTACCCTCAGTGGGTGGGCGACCCGTCCAAGGCCGCCGCTCAAACCCAATCGACAGGCGCAGCCTACAGCATCACCGTCACCGACACCGGTCAGGCCACCGCTGCGGCCACATCCGCCGGCACGCCCACGCAGGCCATGGCCCGCAGCGGACGTCCCCAGATCTACCTCTCCTGGATGGCCGACGATCCTGAAGGCGATCCGCTCGTTTATAGCGTCCACTTCCGCGCCGAGGACGAGCGTGAATGGAAACTGCTCAAGGACAATCTCGCCGAGAACGCCCTTGCCCAGGACGCCGAGATTTTTGCCGATGGGCGCTACCTGTTCCGCGTCACCGCCTCCGACAGGAACGCCAATGCGGCGCCGTCGGCCCGCGAATCCGAGCTCGTCAGCCAGCCCGTCCTGATCGACCTGACGCCGCCGCGCGTCACCCTTGCCGCGCCGCGCAGGGACGCGCAGTCGGTCACCATCAGCGCCAACGCCCAGGACGCCGCTTCGCCTCTGCGCCGCGCCGAGTATTCCATTAACGCCGGACCATGGCGCATGGTCGAAGCCGCCGACGGCATCACCGACAGCCGTGCGGAGAGCTATGAGATCCGCATCGCCCCGGTTCCGCGGGGCGAGACCACCGTCGTCGTAAGGGTGCTGGACTCGGCCGGCAATCCGGGCCTGGCCAGGGTCGTACTAAACTGAAACGTGCCAAGCCGCAGGGCTTTCCTATTCCTGATTCTCTTGCCCGCCTGCACCCGGCAGCCTGCCTGGCGGTCCTTGCCATTGCAACGCCCAAACCCGCATGGTGAGGACCCGGCGCAGGATCCCTACTTCGTCTGGATGAGCGACCCCGGAGCCGACGCTCACATCCTCTCAGGCGTCGCCAAGGGCGACGGCGCCCGTTGGCGGCGTTGGACCGCCGATCAGTTCTCGCTCGTCTTCAAGCCGCTGCCCGGCGGGCCGTGGCGCGCTCGCCTACGATTTGAAATCCATGAGCGGTTCCTGAACGAGCTTGGGGCCTTCACCATCCGGTTGACCGTGAACGGCCGGCTTCTCGCCACCCGAACCTTCAGCGCCGCGGGCGATGTCGAACTCGCCGCCGATGTTCCTCCGGGTCTCATCCAGCCCGGAAAGGACGTCCGCATTGACGTCTCGTCCGACTCGTCCGACAAAGCCTGGGTCTCCTCCGAAGATGGCGCACGCCTGTCGCTGCGCCTCATTGCCGCGGGGTTCTCCCGGCCATGAAACTCTTCGTCGCAGCGCTCTACGGCGGCATCGTCCCGATGATCGCCGTCTCCTGCGCCGGACTCCTCGCCATCCGCGCCATGCGGCTCGAACCCCGTCGCGGGGAGGCTTGGCCGCTGGCCGTGGCCATCGGCTCGCCGCTCTGCGCGTTACTTTATGCCATTCTGCATTTCGCCGGCGCGGCCCGCAGGGGGTTCTTCTTCGGCTCCGCGGCCGTCCTGCTTGCCGCCACACTTCGCTGGCGCCCAAGGCGGACCGGCGACCCCGTCCCCCGTCTGCCCGGCCTCGCCCTCGCCGCCGTGTTGGCCGTCTTCGGATCCATCTACCTGCTCGCCGCCGCTGGACCCGACACGACGCCTCCGCCCTTCGACGCGGCACTTGCCCAAGTTGCCGCCGCCGTTCGCGCCCCGCGTGACGCCGGTCCGCCTGACCTTGCCAGTTCGCTTTACCTCGCTCCATTCGTGCTCGGCGGGCCCTCGGCCGTCGCCGTCTTCCACCTTGGATTCCTCTTCGCCCTCGCGCTTCTCTGCGCGGCCGCAGCCAGACGATTCGCCCTCGCCTGGATGCCCGTCCCGTCCACCAACTGGTCCTACTTCGCCGCCGGCGCGCTCGTCTTCACCTCTCCATCTCTTGCCCTAGCCGCCTGCGATGCACGTACCGAACTCCTCGGTTTCCTCTCTCTGACTGCCGGCCTGTTCCTAGCCTTCCTCGCCGTTGCGGAACGCAAGCCCGCCGCAGCGGCCGCTTCCGCCGTCGCTCTCACTCTTGCCCTGCCCGCATGGACCCAAGCCGGTGCATTCCCGGGCTTCCTCTTCCTGCCTCTCTCCCACGCCTGGGCGGCCATCCCCCTCGTGGCCGTCGCGGCGGCAGTCCTCATCGCACGCCATCGAGCCGTGCTCGTCCTGATCGCCACATTCCACCTCGTCACATCCTGGCCCGATGTCGCCCGCCTGCTGGCCCCGCCTCGACTGGCTGTCATGAACGCCCTCACCTGGCAGGACGCGACAACCAACGACCGCGACCGTTTTCTGTACAGCCGCCTGCCCGGTTACATCCACGCCCGCTTCATCGATGAGCGCACTCTCCCCAACGCCAGAATCGCCACCGATCTCGAATTGCCCCGCGCCTGGACAACCCGCGAGATCGCGTCGCTTCTCGAATGGGAACCCCTTTTGCGGACCGCCCATGACCCATCCCATCGCCCCGACCGCATCGAGATCCGCCGATTCTCTCCCCACAATGGCCGTTATCTGCCTGTCCCTTTGACATCGCCCGCCGCCGAGATCCGCCTGTTCCACAAAGGCGCCGAACTTATCCGCAACCCCCAATGGCGCGTCCGTTGCCCCGAAGCCTTCGACAACTCACTATTGACCTCCTGCACCGCCGAGTACGCCGAGATCGACTTCGGCACTCCCGCTCCGGTTGACGAAATCCGGATCCACGGCGACAGGGGAGTCGCCGTCGAGTGGCCCGGCGGCATGCGCCGCGCCGCCATCGAGGAACTAAAACGCGCCGGCATCACCCACCTGCTTCTCAAGAACCGCGCCGGACTCGTAGGCGATCTCTCCCGCAACGCCCGCTACTGGGGCGTCCACGAGGCCGGTGAACGCGCCGGAGCCCATCTCTATGCGCTGGACTAGATACTCGGCAGCCCTGCTGACCGCCGCCGGTGTCTACCATCTGCGCCGCGCTTGGTCCTCGGCCATCACCACCGACGAAGCCTTCACCGCCAACGCCTTCGTCGCCCCACCCTGGCTCGACCTGCTCACCAGCTACGACGCCAACCATCACATCCTCCATAGCTTCCTCTGCAAACTCAGCGTCACCGCCTTCGGCTGGAATGAACTGGCATTGCGCCTGCCCAGCCTTCTCGGCGGGTTTGTCTGGTTGTATCTCGCATACCGTCTCGCCAAGCGGTTGTTCGGCGATTCGCCGCTTCATCTCGTCCTCTGCGGCTGGCTCGCCTTTCATCCGTCCCTGCTCGACTGGTTCTCGCTCGCCAGGGGCTACGGCCTGGCTTTGACCTTCATGCTCGCCGCCGTTTATGAACTCGCCGGCCCTCTGCCCACCCTCGGCCGGGCGTCCCTCTGGCTGGGCCTGAGCGCCGCGGCCAATCTCGTCTTCGCCGTCCCGGCCGCCGCCCTCGTGATTGGCTGGACCGCCGCCCGCGGAGCATGGCGCCGCCTGCCCGATCTCGCTGTTCCGGGCGCCACCGCCGCCCTGGTCGTCACCATCATCCCGCTGAGCCGCGCCGAGGGGACCAGCTTCTACTACGGTGCGGACAACCTCCTCTACAGCATCGACTCCCTTTTCGGCCTCCCTGGATTCGACGGGCTATCGGCGGCTCTCATAATTGCCGCGCCGGCGGTTCTGCTGGCTGCCCTCTGGCATGGCCGCCGCGACGAAACCCTGCGATTCTTCGCCTGGTCGTTGACGCTCTGCATCCTCGCCTTGGCCGCCATGCGCATTGGCGGCATGCCCTATCCGCTGGGCCGCACTGGCGTCTACATCGTCGCTCTCTGGATCCTCTGCCTGCTACAACTCGCCAGCCTCTCGCCCATACATTGGACCTGGGCCGCAGTGCTTGCCCCCGTGGCCGCGTTTCTCTTCGTCGCCCCGACCGGCTACTACCGGCCTTGGCAATACGACGCGGGCAACCGCGCCGTCATGGAGCGGATCGCCGCATCCGGCGTTGCCCCTCCCACCATCGCCGCGCCCGGCATCCTCATACAGGGTCTCGAATTCTACCGCCGGAATCCTGGCTTCAACCACTGGCCCGCTATCGCTGAAGCCAAGGAAGGGGTCCAGACCCAATTCGTCATCCTCCGGACCGACGAATCTCCGGGCCCGCCGCCGCCTGGCATGGCGCCGATTTGGCGCGATCCGGTCTCCGGCATCGTCCTCTACGGGCGTTGACCAAACGAACCTCAACGCCGCCGGGACCCGTGTTTTCGCGGCCCTCCGGCGCGGCGGTCACAGCGGTAACAAATATATTTTCAGCCACTGAAGAACATCGGCAAGTTGTTCTTTGGGAAGGAGATATCCGCCATAGCCGACCGTAGGAACTACCATGGCCGCCGCCGCAAGGCGATCTTCATGGTGTCGCATGTTTGCCGATGAAGAACCCTGGAACAAAACCAGTCCGCACCCGGCCGGCGGCCAGCGACGATGACCGGGTCAAGCAGGCCGTCACGCTCATTCTGAAGAAACTGAAGCGTGGGCAGAAGGTGGTCTTGCCCGGTCTCGGATCGCTCATCCCCGGCGCGCCACCCAGTTTCAAATCGTTGGGTCGGCGAAAGGCAGCGCACGCTCCGGCCAATGGGAAGGCGGGTGATGAAAACCCCTGATCCGGCGTCGTTGGAGTTTCTGGCCGGGTTGCTCAGACAGTGCCTGGATGAAGGGCGCATTGTCCACATCGACCGCCTAGGCGTGTTCTCGCCGGCAGGCATGGCCCGCTTCGATTTCACCCCGGCCCGCAAGCCGCGCGTCTTCATCGCTTACGCAGCCGAGGACGGCAAACTAGTCGACCGCCTCTGCGACCGCCTCGAAGCCGAAGGCATCGACGCCTGGCTCGACCGCCGCAAACTGATGCCGGGCGAGAACTGGCCACGCACCATCGAACTCGCCATTCAGAAAGCCGACTTCTTCATCGCCTGTCTCACGCGCCGTTCGGTCGCCAAGCGCGGCACGTTCCAAGCAGAACTGCGCCACGCTCTCGATTGTGCGTCCCAGGTCCCGTTGGACGATCTCTTCTTCCTGCCAGTCCGGCTTGAGGAATGCCGCGTGCCGCGGCGCATCGCCGGTGAACTGCAATACGTCGATCTTTTCCCGGATTTTGAAGCGGGGGCACGGAAACTCGTCGCGACGATCAATCGGGAGTGGACCCGGCGGATGGAATCCGAATAGCGTCAGCTACTCTTGGATTCGACCTTCTTGCGGATCGCCTTGGCATCCTTGGCGGCCGGGTCAAGCTCAAGGTACTTCTTCCAGGCCTCGACCGCGGCCTTGCCGTCCTTGAGCTTCTCCCGCGCAATCGCCAACTTGCGCCAACCTTCGGCCAGCGTGGGATTCCACTTGACGGCCTCCAGGTATCGCGACGCGGCGGCCTTGTGGCTGCCCTTCTTCGCATAGAAGTCGCCGGTCTTGAGTTCCTTCTCCGCCTGGAGCGGATTGAAGGCGTACTCCTTTTCCACAGTGACGCCGGCATCTTCTTCCTTGAGTTCGGCTGCCGGGGGCGGCTGCACCGAGGCCGTGCCCGCCATTGCCGGCAGACCCGCCAAAATCAGGATCAAGAACGCCCAGCGTGCCACAATTCAAGTATACGTCTGATAGTCCGATGGACCTCCGCGAACGAGCTTTACAACTGCCTACGGGACCCGGCGTCTACCTCTACAAGGACGCCGCTGGCACGGTCCTCTATGTCGGCAAGGCCAAGAATCTCCGCAACCGGGTCCGCAGCTATTTCAGCGACGAGCGGCTGTCTGAACGCAAAACCTCCAGCCTGATCGACGCGGCTTCCACCATCGACTACATCCTTGTCGACAACGAGAAGGAGGCCCTGGCGCTCGAGAACAACCTCATCAAGCAGTACAAGCCGCGCTACAACGTCCTGCTGCGCGACGACAAGACCTACCCCTACATCAAGCTGACCAACGAGACGTGGCCGCGCGTCTATGTCACGCGCCGGATTCTCAAGGACGGCGCGTCCTACTTCGGCCCGTACTTCCCCGGCAACCTCGCCTACCGCCTGGTCCGGCTCATCCACCGGACTTTCCGCATCCCATCCTGCAAAGTGGACTTCTCGCGAACCCATACCCACCCCTGCCTCGAATTCCACATCAACCGCTGCCTCGGTCCTTGTGTCGATGGGCTGACCGATCAACCCACCTATCAAGCGAGCGTTCACGACCTGAAGTTGTTCCTCGAAGGGCGCCACCGCGATCTTGCCGCCGATCTTCAACGCCGCATGGCCGGCGCCTCGGAAGCCATGGAGTTTGAACGGGCCGCCGCACTGCGCGACCTGTTGCGGACCGTTGAAGAAGTGGAAGAGAAGCAGAAGATGGCGTCGACTTCCAGCGACGACACCGACATCTTTTCCTACCACGCGGAACCGCCGCTGGTAGCCGTCAACCTCTTCCATCTCCGCAATGGCAGGATCGTCGACCGGCGCGAGATCTTCTGGGAGGATCTTGACGAGTTTTCGCCCGGCGAGTTTTTCACATCGCTCCTGATGCAGCTTTACGGTTCCGGCCAGCCGGTTCCATCGACGATCCACGTCCCGGTGGAACTTGAAGACCAGGACGCGCTCGCCGAACTGCTTTCCGAAAAGAAAAGGCGAAAAGTCGAGATCCACACGCCGGTGCGCGGGCAGAAGAAGGCTCTGCTGGCGCTGGTGGGTTCGAATGCGCGCCACAGCTTCGAGCAACGATTCCGCGTGCTGAAGCCGTCATCAAAGGCCGTCGCCGAGGCGCTGGCCGACGCGCTGCAGATGGACGACCCGCCGCGCCGCATCGAGTGTTTTGACATCTCGCACATCCAGGGCACGGACCAGGTGGCCAGCATGGTGGTGTGGGAAGACGGCCGGATGAAGAAGTCGGACTACCGCAAGTTCATCATCAGGACCGTCGCCGGCAACGACGATTTCGCGTCGATGTACGAAGTGGTCACGCGCCGTTACCGCCGTGTCCTTGAGGAGGGCGGCGCGATGCCGTCGCTTGTACTGATCGACGGCGGCGTCGGACAGCTTCATTCCGCCGCCGCCGCGCTGGAGGCCATCGGCGTGTTGAATCAACCCCTCGCTTCGCTCGCCAAGAAAGAGGAGATCCTTCATGTTTACGGCCACAAGGATGAGCCGGTCGTCATCGACCACAGTTCGCCTGTTCTGCACCTGGTTCAGATGATTCGCGACGAGGCGCACCGCTTCGCCGTCACTTTCCACCGCAATCGCCGTGACGCCCGGACGCTCACGTCGGAGTTGAACACCATTCTGGGCATTGGTCCGCGAACGGTCGAGAAACTGCTGAAGCGCTTTGGAAGCCTAAGCCGCGTCAAAGAAGCGTCGCCCGAAGAACTCGCCGCCGTGGCGGGAAAGGCCGTGGCCGCCCGGCTAACCGAAGCCTTCGCCGTCATTGACGCCCACGAGTAGAGGCCGCGAACGGAGAGAGCGGGTCTCTGTCCATAACCGTCTGCACCGGCGTCGCGATCGCGCTAGTGTCCGATGGCCAGCCGTTGCGCAAGGAAGGGCGGCAGCCCGGCATCGAGTATCTTCTTTTGCGCGGCGTCCACATCGTATGTTGTGCGCCGGAACCGCAGTTCACGCCGGTCCGTATCCCAAATCGCATACGCGGCGCGTGGATCGCGGTCGCGCGGCTGTCCGACCGATCCTGGATTGATCAGGTAGTGGTTCGAAGGTCTGAGTTCGTGGATCATCTCGCTGCGGCCCGGAGCCGGGCCCTGCAACGAGTAAAGGTCGTCCCGATACCATGTCCATGCGCCCTGAAAATGCGTGTGGCCGATGAAGCAGACCGGACGCACCAGCATCTCGGACAAAGGATAGACCTCATCGTAATCGAGCAGGTAGGCGTCTTCGTCCGCGGGCGAGCCATGGGCCAGGATAAAACTCTCCTCAAGCAGCGGCCCCGCAGGCAGAGCCGCAAGCCATTGGATTTGTGTATCCGTGAGGCTCGCCGCGGTCCACCGCGCGGCGGCCTGCGCCTTGGTGTTGAACCAGCCGTGGTCTTCCAAACCGGCACAGACGCGGTCGTGGTTTCCGCGGACAATCAGGTTGACCTTCTCCCGCGCCCAGTCGACGACTTCGGCCGGGGATGCCCCATAGCCCACCAGATCGCCGCAGCAGACGATCTCGTCATAGAGGCCTTCGGCGTCCTTGAGGACCGCGTCGAGCGCCTCGATGTTGGCGTGGATGTCGCTGACCATCAACCTGCGCATAACTTCACTACTGTAACCTCTGGCGGCGCGCCCAGACGCACGGGGGCGCCCACCGTGCCGAGGCCGCCGCTGACGTAAATCGAGCGCCCGCCCTTGCGGTAAAGCCCATAAACGTAGGGAGTGAAGAAGCGCGCGACGTTGAGGTGTTCGTGCAGAATCTCGACGTTGATCTGGCCGCCGTGCGTGTGGCCGGCCAGCGTCAGGTCGAATCCGAGGCTGGCGGCGCGGTCGAACACGTCCGGGTTATGCGACAGCAGCACGTTCACCGCGCCAGGTTTGGGTCTCACGTTTCTTAGATACTTCGAGGCCTGCGGTTGATAGTCGACGCCCGTGAGGGCAAGCGTGGCCGAGCCGAAGCGGAGTTGCTCGGCTTCCGAGCGCAAGAACTTCACACCGACAGCCTGGCCCAGCGCCGTGGCACTATCCTCGGCCTTGGCGTAGATCTCATGATTGCCGAGACAGCCATAGACGCCGGCATCGGCGCGCAGCCCGCGCAGGATCCACATGCACTCTTCGAGGTTGTCCATGCGCCGCGTGATCAGGTCGCCGGTGACCACGGCGATGGCTGGCTTGGCCTCGTTGGCCATCGCCACGGCCCACTCCAGGTCGCGCATGGAGAAGAACGGTCCGTAGTGGATATCGGTCAGTTGGGCGATCTTCAAACCGTCGAGATCTTTCGGCAGACCCGGAATGGCGACGCTGATCTCACGCAACTCCGGCCGCGACTTCGCTATGACCGCGCCCATGCCAGCGAAGCCCGCCGGCAGCGCGACGATAATTCCGCTGATTGCCTTGATCGCCCGGCGGCGGGAAGGATCTTCCACCGTGTGCTTGGCAATCAGGTAAGCGATACCGCCGGCGAACGATGTCGCCAGCCAGAGCAGGGTCGCCGCCATCGCCCATTGCGCGCCGTTGCCGGGCAGCTTCAACTCAAGGCGGGTTCCGAAGACGACCGGCATCAACAGGGTCCAGGCCACCAGCGCCGTTGCGCAGATCCGCAACAGCCGCGCCCGCCCCGGATGCCCTGCGCATAGGGGACCCCGCGCCAGACGCGAGGCAAGCTGCCACTGCACAACGGCGGCTGTGAGTGCGACGACGATGGTGGGCAGGTTGCGGAGGAGGAGTTCGTTCAAGGTGTTCTTACAGTTTAGTGCCATGCCGGGTGCGAATTCTCTCAACGAAACGGGTGCACCCGAAACCGCGCCGCGGATTGCGGGCGCTTTCCGGCGGAGACGGTACAATCAGAACAATGTCCCTTGTTGTTGTTGGATCCGTCGCTTACGACGGGCTGAAGACCCCCGCTGGTGTGCGTGAACGCGCCCTGGGCGGCGCCGCCACCTATATCGCCCTTGCCGCCGGCTACTTCACGCCGGTCAGCATCGTCGCCGTTGTCGGCGAGGACTTTGCCGAGGAGGACGTCGGTTTTCTGGCGTCCCGCCAGATTGGTCTCGAAGGACTCGAACGTGTCCCTGGCAAGACCTTCTTCTGGGCCGGCGTATACAGCGACGACATGAACGACCGCACGACGCTCACCACCGAACTGAACGTCTTCGCCGGCTTCAACCCCAAGTTGCCGCCCAGTTACCGCAATGCGCCTTACCTGATGCTTGGCAACATCCAGCCGGCGCTCCAGAAGAGCGTCCTCGGCCAGATGAGCCGTCCGCGGCTGGCTGGCGGCGACACGATGAATTACTGGATCAACGATTTCCGGTCCGAGCTTCTGGAGACCATCAGGGACTGGGACTTTCTTCTGATCAACGACAGCGAAGCCCGGCTGCTCTCAGGCGAGTCCAACCTGAAGCGCGCCGCCGCGGCTGTTCGCGCCATGGGCCCGAAGATTCTGGTCATCAAGCGCGGCGAGTATGGCGCGGTGCTGTTCCACGAGGGCGGCCACGTCAGCGTGCCGGGCTTTATCCTGGACACCCTCAAAGACCCCACCGGCGCGGGCGACTGCTTTGCCGGCGGTTTCATCGGGTACCTGGCCTCGCGCGGCGTGTCCCCCTCGGACGGCACGGCGACGCAGAAGGACCTGGCGCGGGCTGTCGTTTACGGCTCGGTCATGGGCAGTTTCTGCTGCGAAGAGTTCAGCGTGGACCGTTTCCGCACGCTGACGCGCGAGGAGATCGAAGCACGCTTTGAAGAGTTCAGGCGATTCACCTCGTTCTAACCCGCTTTGGACGCCGCCGCTGGTCCTCGCGCTACTGGCGCTGATCAGCATCCTGGCCGTCCAGTTCACCGCTTCAAACGGGTGGACGCTGTGGTACGGCGACGCTGAAGCGCACGTTAACATCGCCCGCCGGCTTATCGACGCGCGCGAGCCGGGCTATGAGCAGATCGGCACCGTCTGGCTGCCGCTGCCGCATTTGCTGATGGCGCCGTGGGTCCGCAACGACGCGATGTGGTTCAGCGGCCTCGGCGGAGCCATCCCCTCGGCCGCCTGCTTCGTCCTGGGCGGACTGCTGATGTTCCTCGCCATGCGGCGCAGTTTCGCCAGCGAAGCCGCGGGCTGGGCGGCGGTTGCCGTGTGGGCGCTGAACCCGAATCTGCTCTACCTGCAAAGCGCGCCGATGACCGAACCGATCGCGCTCTGCTGCTTCGCTGGGATGTTGTGGTCCCTCGCCAACCTGCGTGAAGGCGGGTCCGGCTGGGCCGCCGCGGCGGGCGGGTTCACGCTGCTCGGCACTCTGACGCGTTACGAATTCTGGATCCTCATTCCCGTGGTCACGGCATGTGTTCTGCTCGTGTCGAAACGGCGCGTTCGCGACACGTTTGTTTTCGGAGCCATCGCCACTTTGGGGCCGGTCTATTGGGTTGTTCACAATTGGATACTCTTTTCGAATCCGATCGAGTTCTACAACGGCTACTGGTCGGCCAAAGCCATCTATCAGCGCGCCCGCGACGGCGGCATGGCCGCCTATCCCGGCGACCACAACCTGGGCCAGGCCTTCCACTATTTCTCCGCGGCGGCCCGCCTTTGCCTCGGCTGGCCGCTGGCCGCGCTGGCGATCCTTGGCACTTGCGCCGCACTGTGGAAACGCGCCTGGGCGCCGCTGGCGATCTGTCTCGCGCTGCCGGGCTTCTATGTGCTGAGCCTTTATACCTCGGGTACGCCCATCTTCGTCCCGCAACTCTGGCCGAACACCTTTTACAACACGCGTTACGGAATGGCTGCCATGCCGCTGGCCTGCGCCGCCGTGGCCGCGCTCGCATCGATATCGCCGAAGCGCTGGCGCGCCGCGGCCGTCAGTCTGCTCGCCATCGTGGCCGTCACGCCATGGCTTGTCAATCCTCAGCCGGAGAACTGGATCTGCTGGAAAGAGTCGAAAGTGAACTCGGAGGGACGCCGTACGTGGACCCGCGAAGCTGCCGCATACCTCGCGCCGCGGTACCGGACCGGTGATGGCATCTTCTCGAGCTTCGGCGATCTGTCGGGCATCCTGCGCGAGGCGCGTGTCCCGCTGCGCGAGTCGTTCCATGAGGTCGAGCGACCGCCCTGGGTGGCCGCGGCGGCCCGGCCCGAAGTCTTCTTAAGAGAAGAGTGGGCCATCGCCTACTCCGGCGACAAGGTTTCGAAAGCGATGCACCGGCTGAGGCGCGGACCCCGGCGCTACGAGTGTGTGAGAATATATGCCGTCAAGGGTTCGCCGGTGGTCGAAATCTGGCGGCACATCGAGTAACCAACCATGATGAAAATTCCCTTCACCAAGGCGCATGGCGCGCGCAACGATTTCCTGTTGACCTGGTCCCACGAAGCGCCGGTCGAAGCGCTTCTCCCCAAAGCCGCCCAAGCCATCTGCGACCGCAACGCCGGAGTCGGAGCAGACGGCTGGCTGCTTGTCACCGGCCCAATCAGCGGCAAGCCCGCTTCCATCCGGCTGTTCAATCCAGACGGCGGAGAGGCCGAGATCTCCGGCAACGGTACGCGCTGCGCCGCCGCCTTCCTGTGCGATTCGGACTTGGCTTCCGACGACATCATCATCCAGACGGGTGCCGGCCCGAAGGAATTGAAACTGCTCGACCGACGGGGCCTGAAGTACCTCTTCGAGATGAACATGGGCGAAGCCGTCATCGAAGACGGGCATCTGCGATTCTTGCTGTCCCTGCCCGGCGGCGAACGGGAGTGCACGATCCTGTGGGTCGGCAATCCGCAATGCGCGTTCTTCGTGGAAGACTTTCATTTCGAGTGGAAATCGATGGGGGCGATGGTCGAGCGGCACCCGCAGTTTCCGAAACGGACCAACGTCAGCTTCGTCCGAGTTCTCGACCGCCACACGCTCGATGTGCGTTTCTTCGAACGCGGCGCGGGATTCACGATGTCCAGCGGAACCGGCTCGACGGGGGCGGTCGCGGCAGCCATGGCTCGCGGACTCGTCCAAAGCCCGGTCACCGTCAAGACGCTGGCAGGCCCCCTGGAATTCGCCGCCGAGGGCAAAGTTCTGCGTATGCAGGGACCCGCCGAGATCGTCGCGGGCGGCGAGTTCTACTTCGACGCGTAGCGGCCTGGCAGCTATCGCCCCAAGGCAATCACTTCGGTGGCGGTGAGAAGACGACCAGCACAACCAGGTTCTCTTCGCCCGTGTTCTTCATTCCGTGCACGACGCCCGCCGGGGCAAACACCATGCCGCCAGCACCGACTTCGCGCGTCTCATCGCCCACCGACGCCTCGCCCCGCCCTTCGAGCACCAGGTACATCTTGTCCTGGTCCGCATGGACATGCGGCTTGTGCTCCTGCCCGGGCAGGAAGCAGTTCAATCCGGCATAGAGTCGATCGCCCGCAGCCAGCGACACCTTGCCCATCTTCAATTCGCCAAACTCGGCGCGACTCGCGACGTGATTCAGGATCATTGCCAATCAGAACGACCGGCTGCCCATGGCGACCAGATCGTCCACCCTCATCGTCTCCTTGACGACATACGGCTCGCCATACTTCGCGCCGATCAGGTTGCCGTAGTAACGCGCTATCGAATGCAGCCGGTCGGTGATCTCGGCGCGATTCGGGAACAGGTTCGCCCCGCCAATCTGTTCGGCGTACTGCGACTCGTAGGCGAACAACGACTCCATCCGCCGCTCGAAGTAGGGCGTGATATCGACCACAAACGAGGGCGCCACCGGCGCGTACATCGACGCATAAACAACCTTGCGCGGCCTATGCGGCGGCGACTGGTCGTCCATCTTCGTCAACCCGGCCAGGAACGCCGCTTCGAAGCCGAGGATCGACGCCATATAGTGGTCGGGATGCCGCGCTTCCCAATAGGGCAGAATCACGGTCTTTGGCTTCAATCGACGGATGACGCCCATCAGCGTCATTTTCAAGGCGATGTTGTTTTCAAGCCGCGCGTCGGGCATCTGCAAATTTTCGCGAAAACTCAATCGCAGGATCGCCGCCGCGTGACGCGCCTCTTCCATTCGGGTTTCGGGCGTGCCGCGCGTGCCCATGTCGCCGGCGGTGAGGTCGAGCGCGCCCGTGAGATAGCCCATCTCCTGCATCCTCATCAGAGCGCCGCCGCAGGTCTGTTCGATATCGTCGGGATGAGCGGCGATGGCAAGGACGTCCAACTCCGGAGCGTTCTCGAGATCAAGCGATGGCGGATAGAACATGATGTATCCCGGCGTCGTTACCAGACCAGGTCGCGGCGGTCGTGGTAACGGTCTCTTGTCCTGAGTAGAAAGATGAGCGCCATGCCGGCGAAGAAGCCGCCGATATGGGCAAAGAACGCCGTGCCTCCGCGCTGTGCGAAGACATCGCCGACGGAGGAAAACCCCTCGATGAACTGGAAGGCGATGAAGTAGAGCATTACCAGCCAGGCGGGTACCTCAAACGTGAACACGAACAGCAGCCAGCCGATCATGACGATGCGCGCGTGCGGGAACTTCAGCGCATAGGCGCCCATCACGCCGAAGATTGCGCCGCTGGCGCCGACCATGGGCACGCGGGAATCCGGGTTGATGGCATACTGGGCCAAAGCCGCGGCCACGCCGCAGAGCAGATAGAACAGCAGGTACTTCGCCCGCCCCAGGATGTCCTCGACATTGTCGCCGAACACCCAAAGAAACAGCATGTTGCCGATCAGGTGCATCCAGCCGCCGTGCATGAACATGGAGGTGAACATGTTGAGCCAGGAGAAGCGGTCGGGCACGAAGCCGAACATGAACGTGAAATCGCGCTGGGTGTAAGGGTCGAGCGATAGCTGAAAGAGGAACACGAACACATTCACGGCAATCAGCAAGGCCGTGATGACCGGCTTCGAGTAGTTTTTCTGGCTGTCGGAAATTGGAATCATCCGGTGATGGGTCCCGCCCAGTAGCCCGCGAATTCGGGTTTGAACCGCCGTTCGCCCCGCGCCATCAATTGCCGCGCCTCGGCCTCGGAGGCAATCCGGCCGCGCGCGCCCATGGCCGTGCAGTTCAGCGCTGCCATGGCGTTGGAAAACTCGAGCGTGTCATCAAGCGAATAGCCCTTCACCACCGAATAACAGAATGCTCCATGGAACACGTCGCCCGCGCCGGTGGTGTCCAGGCAGTTCACGACGAATGCCGGCGAGTAGTGGTAACGCCCCTCGTAGCGCGCCACCGCGCCATGAGCGCCAAGCGTCATCGCCGCCACCTTCATGCCGTAGGTCTCCTGCAGCAGCGTCAGCGCCTGGAACGGGTCGGCCGCGCCGGTCCAGCGTTCGGGGAATTCGCTCGATGTGATGAGGTAATCGACGTTTGGCAGGACGTCTTCGAAACCCTTGTAGATCGTGTCCACATCCACGGTCACCGGAATGCCGTGTTCGCGCGCGATGCGCGCCGCATGGGCGACGGCGGCCGTGTCGTGACCGTCGATGTGCAGCAACTTGGCGCACGTGATCTGCTCCTCGGTGATCTCCTCGGGGTCGATGCGGAGACAGTCCGGCCGGCTCCAGAAGACCGTCCGCTCGCCCGTTGTCTGGTCGATCAGAATGTAGGCCGACTGGTTCGGGCAGCCCTTGCGCCGCTGGACGTGATCGAGATTCACCCCCGTGCCGAGCAGGCTCTGCATCTGGATCTCGCCGCGCTCGTCGTCGCCGATCGTGCCGATATACTTCGCCCTCAAGCCGAGCATCGCGCAACAGACAATGGCGCTCGCCACCTGCCCGCCCGGACTCATCACATCCTGCAGAAACGGCACCTTACCCCCGTAGGCGGGCATGTGCGGAATCAGGATCATTGTGTCGGTGGCGTTCAGTCCGACACCGACGACGTCAAACTGCTTCATCTACCTATTGATTCTCCCGCCGTCCGGATCAACCGCACAAGCAGCGCCCAAGTCGGGTCGCTGGCCTTGACGATGGAGGTCACCTCGGAAATGTGATTCTCGCCAGGCACGTAGATCAGTTCCGGCTTCGCGCCTGCCTGCGCCAGCGCGGCGTGAAACGCCTTGGCTTGCTGCGGCAACACGGCGTAGTCCCACTGGCAATAGGTGATGTGAAACGCGGGTCCGTTGCCCTTGACGTGCTTCACCGGCGAGGCATCCACCAGCGACGCCTCGTCCTGCGGAAACACCCGGCCCTGAGACCGCCCCTCCAACCCGGTGAGATCATAGACGCCGCTCAATGCTGCGACCGACTTGACCGCGTCCGGCTTCAGCCCATGCGCGGCCAGATACTTCGGATTCGTCGTCAGCAGCGACGCCAGATGTCCGCCGGCCGAGTGTCCGGCCAGTACAATGCGCGACGGGTCGCCGCCATACTGGCCGATGTTTCGCACCACCCAGGCCAGCGCAGTCGCGGCGTCTTCGGCCTGGGCGGGGAACTTGTGATTCGGCGCCAGGCGGTAGCTCGGGATGACGACCACCGCGCCCTCCTTCGCAAACCGGTTGCCGAAGAACGGGTACTGCTTCCGGTCCCCGCGAACCCACGCCCCGCCATGCAGGAAAACCAGCACAGGCCGCTTCGATGCGCCCTTGGGCCTGTAGATATCCAACTTGTGCTTTTCGGCGTCGGCGGCAGGACCTTCGGCGTAGCTCACATCGGCCACCGCCTCCACGCCATCGCCCAGCTTCTGCGACGGCAGCGCCAGAGCGGCCAGTCCGATGGGTTCGGCATAGACGGGATTCGAATAGATCCACGGGCGCAGTTCGCCATCGATCTCCAGCCACGCCTCGGCCCGGTAGGCGCCGGCCGCCGCAGCCTGCACCGTCAGCTCGGCCCCTTTGGTCTCGCCTACAACCTTGCCCTTGTGGATCACCTTCAACAACGCCGGCACGGGCGTCCGCACAACGATGCGCGTGCCTGGAGCCAGCGGAATGCCGTCGCCCATCTCATAGACGCCCAGAGAGTTCACGGCCGCGAAGGTAAACCCCGTCGGATCGCACAGCCAGTCGTGCGAAATATAGGCGCGCCCCCGCCTGAGCGACTCCTGAATCGCCGCTTCAGTGAACTCCCGCGCCAGGATGTGCGTGCTGAGGTTGCGGAACGCCACCTCGTAAGAGTCCAGCACGACGCGCGATTTGCCCTTGCCAAAGACCTGGTTCTGATGCGAGTCGTTCGCCGCGATGCCCGGAAATCGCCGCGTCTCCAGGATCCTGTCCCAGCGCGCGAAGATCGGCGGCCAGTAGTCGGCGCCCGCGCCGAAGAGCTCATCGGGAAAGCGCGCGGCCAGCGCCGCGATCTCCTTCAGCTTCACGGGATCGGCGGCAGCCGTCTTCAGCCATTCGATCAGATCCAGGTCGTCCTCGGCGTCGGTATGGCGGTTGTAGATCTCCATGCCGTCCCAACCATCGGCAGGCGCATCCAGTTGCTCCTCGACATGCGAATGGAAGCGCAATCCGGGTGCGGGCAACGGGATGTTGAGTTCGTGCGCCCCGCCATTTTCGGCGCCCTTGAAAAACATCACGCCGTCGCGGACGCCCTGCCATGTATCGGCCTTCGGACCGTTGTGGTCGCTGAACATGACGATGCTCACTCCCGCCGTCTTGGCCGCGCGCAACACCTCGGCCCGCTTGCCAAGAGTGTGATCGGCGTCCTCGGCGTGGACGTGCAGAACGGCGCGGTAGTCCTGGTAAACTCCAACCTCCCGCGGCGGCTTGCGTGTTCTGGCCAACTCTTCCCGCGCCGCCTTCACCGCGGCCAGCCGCTCAGGCTTGAGCCGTTCGACCGTGGTGTATTTCCGCCCAGGGCTGAGCGGCGGCTGCGCCTGCGCCGCGGCCAGAATCAGGACAAAAGAAATCGCGCGGAAGGCCGCGCGAGTGATGTGGGATCGGTTGTGTAGGATCACTTCTTCTGAGGCATCTCGTAAACGTAGATCGTGTAGGGGTGGCGGTGCGCTTCCACCTTCTCCACCTTCGAAGGCTTCCAGCCGCGCATCTTGAATTCCAGCGAAACCACCCGCGCACCCGCCTTAAGTTCCTTTTCGAGCTTCGGCCGCAGTTGGTCGTTGGCCTCGGTGATCAGGTACAAGGCAACAACATCGGCGTCTTTCAGGTCCACCTGCATCATGTCGCCCTGGATCACCTTCACTTGCCCCGTCAGCCCCAGCGCCTCACTCTGATCGCGCGTCCGCCGAACAAGCGTTTCGCTCAACTCGACACCCACCGCCTTGGCGTTGAAGTTCTTCACGGCGCTGAACAGAATTCTTCCGTCGCCGCAACCCAGGTCGTAGATCGTCTCCCCGGACTTCAGCCCGGCGAGTTTCAGCATCTGGTCCACCACCGGCTGAGGCGAGGTGACATACGGGGCCAGTTTTGCCGCCATCGGCTTGGGCGGCTCAATCGCCGAGGCCGGAAGCGCCAACAGCGCTAACGCCAGTATCGGAAGAAGTACGTGCCTCATAACCCTGAATGAACGTCGCGCTTGGCCACGACGCTTTTTCTCTCTGCTTTGGATTGTACAACCCTTGTGACGATCTCGCTGACCGCATTCCAGAGGTCCTTCGGCCGCGAAATCGTGTACTCGATGCCCTTCAACACCCGAATCGCATTGCCTATCGAATCCCGCCATGGGTTCGTCTGCGGATTCAGGTTGTAGTTCATGTAGAAGACCGGATAGTCCAGCGGACCCACGGCGCGAAGCTCCTCGGCAGGCACATTCCGGTCCAGCATCGCCTTCGGTCCGGCGAAAACCAGCGCGTCCGGCGGCTTCTCCATGGACAGTTCCGACTTGATCAGGTTGCCCAGAAACTCCGTCTCCGAGTACTTCTGTTCGAGTGCTGAAAGCTCCACCGTGCCCAACTGCAACGACTCGATCGCCTTGCCGATGGCCGGAATGTCGATATTCTCGGCCGCCTCCTGCCGGTAGACCACCTTCTGCTGTTGCAGGTTGAACGCGACCACCGAGAAGCGGTGGATCCTCGGCTCGCGCTGGAACTGCCGCAGGATTGACACCAGCGCCGACGTATCGACCGGCCGCAACGCCGCCGAGTGCGAATTCTGCGGCGCGAAATTCACCAGAACCTTGACGTCCAGCGGGTCCTCGATCTTCGCGCGCTCGATCGGTGGTTCGTCCGGGAAACTCTCCTTCTCCGTGGCCTGGACCCTGTGGCTTCCCAGGGTCAACTCCAGTTGGCTGTCCTTCTCCGGCAATGCGGCTTCGCTGTCCCAATAGTGTGAACATACGCGTTCCTGGCGGTCCCGCATGAGCCAGTCGACCTTATAGTTGCCCACTCCCAGATCGAACGAACCCTGAAGGAACGCATCTCCCTTGGCGTCTTCCTCTACTTGTGGGACGTGGATGCGCTGCTGAAAGTAAACAGGAGATTCGCCTTCCTTCACCGGCGTGACGCGGAAGATGATCGTCAGCATGTTCTCCGACCCCGCCAATTCCTTCAGCGGGACAGTGATCTCGTAGCCGGCATGGAATCGTAAGTCGAAGCCCAGCAGTGGTTTAACGGGATCCACGGTGCACGGAAGGTCGGTCCGCGCTTCCTTCACCTCAAGCACGGCCAGGTCCGTCCCGACAATCGACGGCGGGCCGCCTTTCGCCGAGGTCAGCCTGACCTGCCCTCGCACGGGCGCGGCAATCATCGCCGCCAGCAGAATCGAAGCGGCGCACAGCCTTCCGCAACCGCCTGCGCCAGAGAAAACGATATGCCAAAAACTCCGCATGCCCCAGACTCTTGATCGAATCCTGTCCTCGTCCCGGCTCGGCGCCGAATCATCCCGGCGGTGCCGGGTGATAACAGTATAGATCGGAAATTCCCGCCGCCAGCTTTACGGTTTCCATCGAAAAGCTCCGGGTGTGCTACGCTTCCATCGTATGGCAGGACGCAGCGTAAACAAAGTCATTCTCGTCGGACACCTCGGCAAGGACGCCGAAACCCGATTCACCACCTCCGCGGTCGCTCTCACCCGCTTCACTCTCGCCACCAACCGCCGCGTCAAGGATTCCCAAACCGGCGACTGGCGCGAGGAAACGGACTGGCACAACCTCGTCCTGTGGCGCAACGAGAACCTGGGCCAGTACCTCCTCAAGGGTAAGCAGGTCTACGTCGAAGGCCAGCTCCGCAGCCGCTCCTATGAAGGCAAGGACGGCCAGAAAAAGTACACCACCGAAGTTGTCGTCGACGAGATCATCCTCCTCGGCGGCGGCGGACGCGGCGACGACGCAGGCGGAAGCTGGGGTGAAGCCACCCAGCGCGGCCCCGCCAGCCGCCCCGCGCAGAAGCCCGCCAGCGGACCCGCCGAACCCGAAATGCCGCCCGAACTCGGCGACGACGACGTCCCGTTCTAAAGATTTCCGGCGACATCGGACTCCGCTGCGTGATAGCGTAGCCGCATGATCGGAGTGTCCATGCCCGGCACGCCTCCGTCCCTTGAACTGGATGGCGGCCTTTTCCTCCGCCAACCCACCCTCGGCGATGCCCCCATCCTCTTCGCCACCGTCTCCCGCCACCGCGACGACCTGCGCGCCTGGCTGCCTTGGGTCGATTCCACTCAGTCGGTCTCCGACACCATCGATTTCATCGAAAGCTCGCTCGACAAGCGCGCCGCCGGTGAGGCGTTCGTCTATGGAATCTGGCAGGATCTCGACTTCCGCGGCGTCATCGACATCCATGCCGTCGACCCCGTCAACGCCTCCGCCCAGGTCGGTTATTGGTTGAAACCCTCCGCCCGCGGCTTCGGCCACGTCACCCTTGCCGCCGCCGCCATGCTAGGCATCGCCTTCGAAATCCTCGGCCTCGAACGCGTCGAGATCCGTTGCGCCTGCGGCAACGAGGCCAGCGCGGGCATCCCCATCAAACTCGGTTTCACCGAGGAAGCCACACTGCGCCATGCCCAGCGCACCGCCGCCGGTTTCGCGGATCTTCGCCTCTTCAGCCTGCTCGCCGGCGATTACCACTCGATGCTGAAGCCGGTTACCTAACCCATCAGGTCCAGCGCTTCCTGCATCTCGCTTTCCGCATGGCGGTCGCCGATCCTGCGCGCCGTTTCGACCCCCAATTCCAGATACCCGCGCGCTCCGGCCAGATCGCCCACCGACTCGCAAGCCCGCCCGGCCATGAAATACGCCGAGACGTAGGTGGGGTCCCGGCTGATCAGTTCGTCGAACTCCCGCTTGGCGTCGGCAAACTGCTGGCTGTTGATGTACTCCATCGCCAGCATGAACCGCACCCGGCTATCGCCCGGCGCCTGTTCGACCATTCCCTTCAGTGCATCCAGTCGTGACATATCCTTCCATGGTAGCGGAGCCTCCGGCTGGGGTAGCGGCCCACCGGCGCGGATGGTACCCTTCTCTCAATGGAAGGCCGCCCTGTTCGTGAATCCGTCAGCGAGATCGCCGAATTCGCTCTGCCCAGCTACGCCAACCCGCTCGGCTACCTGCTCGGCGGCCGCATCATGCACCTGGTCGACCTGGCCGCCGCCACTGCCGCCATGCGCCACGCCCGCCGCAGCGCCGTCACCGCCTCGGTCGATTCCATGACGTTTCTCCACCCTGTCCGCATTGGACAACTTGTGGTTCTCAAGTCCTCGGTCAACCGCGTCTTCCGAACTTCTTTGGAGGTTGGCGTGAAGGTGACAGTGGAAGACCTCCGCTCAGGTGATGTTCAACACACCAACTCCTGCTATCTCACCTTCGTCGCCCTCGACGACGTGACCGGCCGCCCCGTCGAAATCCCGCCCGTCATCCCCGAAACCCCCGCCGAGAAACGGCGCTACGAAGAAGCCGCCCTCCGCCGCGAAACCCGCCTCGAACTAAAACGCCAAGCCCAGGACCACGAAAATCACGAATGACCCCCAGTGGGGCAGGCTTTCCAGCCGGCAGCCGGGCTTCCGCCCGGCTAATCGCTCCCTCTATCTCCC
>CAZLDN010000047.1:0-37714 GCA_964558355.1 uncultured Candidatus Solibacter sp. | reverse complement strand
CCCCAAAACCCTCGCCGCCCATGCCGCCGCCCCTGGACCCAGAGTCCGCAAACGCAGAGAGCGGGTTCCTGCCGCAATTCCGACACAGTGCCAATGAGCCGCCGGCCGGCAAATCTTCCTGAATATCGCCCCAGAGCGCTGAGGCCGCGAACGAAGAGAGCGGGTTCCGAACCACTCACCAAAACAGCGATGGGCCCATCACGCCAGCGGCGTTGCGCGCTCGAGCAGGTGCAGGATGTTGCCTTCAGGGTCGCTGAAAAAGACGACCTTGTTGCCGCCGCGCACTTCGGCTTCGGTCAGGAACGTGACGTTCAGCGATTTCAGCCGCTCGTATTCGGCTTCGAAGCCCACCGTGGTCAACGCCAGGTGACGCAATCCGGGCGCCTTCATCGCATCCGGTCCGCGAGCGCCTTCTGCGCCGATGATCTCGATCATCGTCTCGTCCGGCGCTTTGACGAAATACGCCGTCGAGCCTTTGTAGTTGATCACGAAACCCAGCGTGTCCACATACCACTGGGCCAAAGCCGCCGGATCCGGCGACGCGATTGCCGTATGTTCAATACCTTTGATCATGGTTGCTTGCCTTGCGACTTCAACCATATCACCGCGGGCCGTCCGCTATGCGCCGAGGTCCCAGCGCCGGAAGTACAGCGCCTGCCTGACGATCGGCAGGGTCTTCTTTTCGAGCGCCGTCAACTGCATGTCGCTCAGCGGCGTGAAGTTCGATGCCAGCTTCACGTTCTGCTCAAGCTGAGCCACCGAATCCACTCCGATGATGGTCGTGCTCACCGGCAGCGACAGGTTGTAGGAAAGCGCCTCTTCGATGGTGAGCGTGCCTGGCCGCGACGTCCTCGCCGATTGGGGCTGTTGCTCGACGGGCGGCGGGGTCCATGTGGAGAGCACCCGTCCGCGCGTGACCACCTTCATCGAGATTGTCCCCAGTTTCATCTCCTGCGCCAGCGGCAGCAGGTGTTCGATGAAACTCAGGTAGTGGCGGTCGGCGGCATTGATGGCCAGCAACAGGGTGTCAAATGGGAATCGCCTGATGGCCTCGGCAAGAACGCTCGGTTCGTAGTGGCCCGTGACGCCAAGGAAATTCGCCATACCCTGGGAGCGGGCCGCTTCGAGCGCCTTCATGGCCCCGTTCGGTGCGAAGATCTGGTCCAGTTGGGCCTGGGTCTGGAGATTGTGAATCTGCCACAGGTCCAGGTGATCGGTCTGCATGTTCTTGAGCGTCTGCTCAAGGATTTTCATTGACCCGTCGTAGCTGCGGTCCGCCGTCTTGCTGGTGATCCAGGCTTCCTTGCGGCGCGTCTTGATCACCCTTCCGATGTTCAACTCGCTCACGCCCTTGCCGTATCCGGCGGCCGAGTCGATGTAGTTGACGCCGAGATCCATGGCGCGGTTGATGATCTGCTCGGACTCCGCCTCGCGGCCAGCGATCTCGATGGTCGCCTGTCCGCCCAGGCTGAGGATGCCAACCCTGAAGCCCGTCCGGCCGAGGTTGTGCATCGGCATCGCCTTTTCGGTTCTCGGGTTGTATGGAAGTGCGTGCTTTCCCGCGCCTGCGGGAGCCGCAACCGCCGTGGCGGCGACACCCGCTAACCCTGTACCTAGAAATCCGCGTCTGTTCATCGTCTGGATGCTCCTTTTCGCCTCCCACTCTATACCAGACAGCGCCACACATGCGACCGGAAGGGAAAGGACTGGAGCAGGATTGCCGCCCAATCCTCTTCAGACCGAGGCTTCTTCAACACGCTGCGAGGTCTCGTTGAAGCTGTAGCCGAAACCGCGCACAGACCGGATCAGTTGCGGTCCGGCCGGATCCAGTTCGATCTTCTGACGCAGCCTCAGAATGTATACGTCCACCGTCCTGTCGGTCACCGCGCGGTCCTGGCCCCAAACCGCGTCGAGCAGTTGCTCGCGCGAAAAAACCACCCCGGGGCGGCTCATCAGGAACTCCAGCAACCGGAATTCGGTCGCGGTCAATGACAGCGGCACGCCGTCGAGCGAAACCCTGCACGCGGTCCGGTCCAACTCCAATCCGCCCGATTTCAGCGTCCGCACCGGTTGCGTCTGTACTCTGAATTGGATCTTGATCCGGGCGATCAACTCCCGCACGAAGAACGGCTTCACGATGTAGTCGTTCGCGCCCAGTTCCAGACCCACAATCCGGTCGGTCTCGGATGCCCTCGCCGTCAGGAAAATGACCGGAAGGTGCGCCAGTTCCGGGTGCGACCGGATCCCCTTGCAAATATCCAATCCGTCCGAGTCCGGCAACATGATGTCCAGAATCGCCAGGTCGGGCCGCTCGCGCCGGCACAGTTCCACCGCGCCTTTGCCGGTCTGCGCGCCCACCATCTGAAACCCCTCTTTCTCGAGGTTGTACTTCAGCAGCGCGTACAGGTCCGAATCGTCTTCAATCAGCAGGATCTTTTTCATTGGCTCACCAACAATATTCATGATCCGTCAAGATCGGTTACAGCGGCGTTACGATTCCGTGAACTCTCCCTGAATCGGCTCACCCGCGGCACTAAGCCCGCGGTCCTCCCTGGGCAAGCTGATCGTAAACGTGGAGCCCTTGCCCGGCTCGCTCTCCACCCTTATATCGCCCGCCTGCGCCTTCACCAGGTGCTTCACGATCGCCAGTCCCAGGCCCGTCCCGCCCATCTCGCGCGAACGCGCCTTGTCCACCCGGTAAAACCTCTCGAAAAGCCGGGGCAGATCCTCGGCGGGAATGCCCATGCCCGTGTCGGTCACCGCGATCTCGACGCTGGATCCCTTGCGTCGGACGCCAACCCGCACCGAGCCGCCTTCCGGCGTGTATTTGATGGCGTTGTCAAGCAGGTTGCTCATGATCTGATGGACCGCCTCCGAGTCGCAGAATACCTCATCCTTGGCATCCTCAGCCTCCAGCAGCAGCCCAATTCGCTTTTTCGCCGCCACCGGCCGAAGCGAATCGACGCAGTCCGCCATCAGGTCCTTGACATGGTAGGAAGCGAACTGGAAGCGCTGCGTCCTCAATTCGATCCTCGAAATCGTCAAAAGGTCGGCGGTGAGCCGGCCCAGCCGTTCGGCGTTCTGCCGGATGATGTTCAGGAACCGGATGTTGTTGTCCTGGTCATGGAGCGCCCCGTCCAGCAGCGTCTCGGTGTAGCCCTGGATCGAGGCCAGCGGTGTGCGCAGTTCGTGCGACACGTTGATGACGAAGTCCTTGCGGACCCGCTCGAGCTTCTCCATTTCGGTATGTTCGTGCTCCAGTTCCTCGAACATCCCCTGCAGCTTTGCGCCCGTTTCGTTGAGCTGCCGGCCGAGTATGCCCAGTTCGTCGTTACCAGTGCCCGGAAGCCGCGCCTTGAAGTTGCCTGTCGCCAACGTCGAGGCGTAGTCGATGATTGCGCCCATCTTGGCGGAGATGGACCGCGCAAACAGGGCCGCGAGCAGGATCGCCGGCAGGAACGCCAGACCCGTGTAAAGGAGCAGCCTGGCGCGGATCAATGCGATTCGCCCCTGCACCTGGTCGAGCGGCATCGCCAGTCGCAGCGCCCCCCGGCCGACCGGGATCGCCACGTACAGAAAGTCCGTACCGAGCGTCGGGCTCTTCCGGATGCTCATTCCGTTGCGCCCCTTGAGCGCCTCGGCGACCTCGGCCCGGCGGCCATGATTCTCCATTCTGGATGGATCGGCTTCCGAATCGTTGATCACAGCCCCGTCATGCGCGATCAAAGTGATTCGCCCGCCCGCCGCCTGGGCGAGAGCCTCCATGTCCCTGCCCGCCGCCTGCGCCAGCCCCCGTTCGCCGATCACGTCGAGCATCCGCGTCTTACCGGTCATTTCGTGCGTCAGCGCGTCGATGTAGGCCTTCTCCGCCATGCGCGAGGCAAGGAAATCCACTGCGCTCAACGCCACCACCATGATGAGCAGCACTGCCGCGATCAACTTAATGAAGATTCGCGCCGTCAAAGGCTCACCTCGCCGAGTAAAGTCCGTGCCGTTCAGCGTAACGCCCGACGCTTTCCGGAAGCTCATCCACCAGCGTCCCCGCCTGCAAGCCCTTCCGGATCAGCGACGATGAAACGGGCAGCGCCAGCGACTCCAGCCGCCGCACCCTCGCACCCTCCGGAACCGGATAATCGTAGCCCGGCCTGGACACAACGATGAATTCCACCGCCGCCAGCACCTCGCCTGACCTATACCAGGTCCCAACTTCGGCGAAGGCGTCCGCGCCGATCAGGAAGTACAGCCGGTCGTCCGGACCCAGCCCCGCCTTCACCCGCTCGATCGTGTGGATCGAGTAGCTCAACCCGTTGCCCTCTTCGAGCCTCGATGGCACAAACCGGCTGTCCGTTGCGCAGGCCAGTTCAACCATTCTGTGGCGGTGTTCGAAACTCGTCGTGGCGCCAGGCGCCTTATGCGGCGGGTTGCCCGCCGTGACAAACAGCACGCGGTCCAGGGCGGACTGTTCCACCGCCTCGCGTGCGATCCGGAGGTGGGCGTTGTGTATGGGATCAAAGGTCCCGCCAAAGATGGCGATCCGCAAGCCCGAACTTCTCTCCGTCTCTCCCATCTCAAGTTCCGCCCGGCGCGTGGGCGCGCTTCAGGCCAGATAGTCCTTCAATTTCTCCAGCAGGCTCTTCTCTTCCGGCTCGTTTTCGGCCGGCAGCGTGTCGCGCAACTGTTCGAACAGCCGCTTCTGCTCGCGCGACAGCTTCCTCGGCGTCCTTATCTCGATATGGACGATAAGGTCGCCCTGACCGCCGCCGTTGACAAACGGTACGCCTTTGCCGCGCAGCCGCATCGTTTCGCCGGACTGAATGCCCTCGGGTACTTTGATCGACTCCAACCCGTCGAAGGTCAACACCTCGATTCCGGTTCCCAGCGCCGCCTGCGCCACGTTGATAGGCACCACGCAATGCAGGTCGTACTCCCTGCGCTCGAAAACCGGGTGCGGCTTCACGTTAATGAAGACGTACAGATCGCCAGGCGGTCCGCCGTTCGCGCCCGGTTGCCCTTCCGACTGAAGGCGCATCTTCATGCCCGTGTCGACGCCGGGTGGGATCTTGACCTTCAGCTTCTTAGTCACCTGCGTGGCGCCTTCGCCCTTGCATGTCCGGCACGGCCGGCGCAGAAGCTTGCCGCGTCCGCCACAGGTGCCGCAGCTTTTGCGGATCGACAGGAATCCCTGCTGGTAAAAGACTTCGCCGCGCCCGCGGCAGGTGGCGCACGTCGTCCAGCCGTCCTCGGTTTCCGCTCCCGCGCCATTGCAGGATGTGCAGTTTTCGAGCTTCGGTATTTGGATGCCGGCTTCAAGGCCGCGAATCGAATCCTCGAAAGCGATCTCCAGGTCGTAGCGGACATCGTCGCCACGCTGGGCGCGCGTCCGGCGCCGCCCCCCTCCGCCGCCGAACAGGTCGCCGAAGCCGAAGAAGTCGCCGAAAATGTCGGAGAAGTCGGCGAAGGTGTCGGGGTTGAATCCTTGCTGCGCGGCGCTGCCGACGCCCGCGTGGCCATGGGCGTCATAGGCCCGGCGCTTCTCGGCGTCGCTCAGCACGCTGTAGGCTTCGGAGGCCTCCTTGAAGCGCTCCTCGGCCTCCTTGTCATTCGGGTTGCGGTCGGGGTGAAACTTGAGAGCCAGCTTGCGATAGGACCCTTTTAGCTCCTGCTCGCCGGCGTTGCGCTGCAACCCCAGCACTTCGTAGTAATCGCGTTTCGCCACCGCCATGCCCCTACTTCTTCACCGCCACCCTGACCATGCTTGGCCGGAGTAGACGTCCCTTGAACGTGTAGCCGCGCAGCAGGTCGCCGATCACCGTGTGATCCTCGCAATCCGTGCATGGGACCATCTCGATCGCATGGTGCAGGTTCGGGTCGAACGGTTTGCCTTCGGCCACGATCGCCTCCAGACCCAGCTTGCCCAACGCATCCGCCATCCGTTGGTGGACCAACTCGACGCCGCGCGCATACTCGGCGTCGGCCGGCGCCTGCGCCACGGCGCGCTCCAGATCGTCAAGCACCGGCAGCATCGCCTTCACCGCGTCCGATGCGGCGTATTCGATCAAATCTCCCCGCTCACGCTCCGTGCGTTTGCGAAAATTGTCGAACTCCGCCGATCTCCGCAACAGCAGTTCGTTCAGGCTCGCCCTCTCGCATTCCAGGCGGTCGCGCTCGGCGGCCAGCAGTTCGAGCGCCGCCGCTGCCTCGACTTCCGTTTCGGGCGCAACCTCGGCGTTTTGAGTTTCTTCTTGCATGTTCCTTCTATTGGGCTGTCCGGCATCGCAGGACTACCGCGGCAGACTCCTGATGGCCTCCCCTATATGCACCACCGCCGAGACCACCTTCGGATAATTCATCCGCATCGGCCCCAGTACGGCCATCTTGGTCTCAAGCCCCCCCGGCAGATGGACCGTCACGCCGATCAGCGTGAAGTCCTTCATCGACGGATGGGCCTCTTCCAGCCCGACCTGTACCTGCAGCTCTTCCGAATCCGTGTCAATGAACTGGTCCAGCATCTCCATCAGGCGCTTCTTCTCTTCCAGCGCGCGGAACAGATCCCGCAGCTTTTCCTTGGTCAGATGGAGATCCAGCCCGACCAGATTGGCAGCGCCTTCCATGAACAACGCCGGCGTGAACGCGATATCGAGCAGCCCCTTCTCATAAAGGACCGTCAACTGCCGCATCACCCGGTCATATGCGGCGCTCTCGAAATCGAACCGCCGCCTCAGTTCCGACCGCACCGACGGCAGGCTCCAGCCCGAAAAGTTCCGGTTGACGTAGTTGCGGATCGAATACAACTCGTCCTGCGTCACCGGCTCGTCGAGCAGCGCCACCTGGTTACGGACGCTGCCGTCGCGCGTCACCACAACCATCAGCACGCGCATGTCGGGAAGCAGGATCAATTCCACCTGATCCAGTTCCAGCCTGGCTGTCGGGATGGCGGCGACAATGCCCATGTTGCGCGTCATCTCGGTCAGCACATGAGACGAGTACTCGGCGCGATCCTCCGCCGTCTTCAAGTGCGACAGGTCCTCGCGCAGCCGCGCCAATTCAGTCGCCAGCGACCGGCTGGCGGCCACGGTCTTTGCGAAGTACCGGAACGCCTTGGGCGTCGGAATCCGCCCGGCGGAAGTGTGCGGCTGGTCAAGGAAGCCAAGATCGGCCAGATCGGCCATGATGTTGCGAATCGTCGCCGGGCTCAGGTTGTCTCGCCTGGCGTGTGCGATTCTCCGTGACGCAACCGGCTCGCCGGTTTCGATGTAGGTGCGCACGACCGCATTCAACACTTCCAGCATTCGGGGGTTCAGCGCGATTTCCATCTGCGAGACTCGGCGGGGCCATTGCCCCTATTCCGATTATAATGCCCTACAGTGATCACCAGAAGGACATTCAACGCTTCGCTGGCTCCCGCCGTGCTCAAACAGCCGCGCGGATCGAAACCGCCGAACCTGCTGTTCCTTATGGCCGACGACCACGCCGGCTACGTCATGGGCTGCGACGGCAACAAGCGGGCCCTGACCCCGAACATGGACCGTCTCGCCTCCGAAGGCGCCCGCTTCGCCGCCCACTACTGCAATTCGCCGGTCTGCACGCCATCGCGCCAAAGCCTGCTTACCGGCCAGATGCCCCACAGGGCCGGCGTCACGCAGCTCCGCACGGCCCTGTCCACAACCAAACCAACCCTTGCCAAACAACTCAAACTGGCGGGCTACACCACTGGCGCTTTCGGGAAGATGCACTTCAACCAGCCGGGCAAGCCCGGCCTGCATGGCTTCGACGATTGCGGGACTGAAGACGCCATGCAGCGCCGCTGGGCCGCCGAGGTCCAACCAACAGCCCTGCCCGATGGCGTGAAAACGAAACCTCTTCCCTGGCGGCCCTTCCAGACCCCCGCGGCCCAGTGGCTCAACGCCGCCTGCCTGCCCTTCCCCCGCGACTATGCCGGGATGAAGGGGACCTTTATCGCCCGCCAGGCCGAATCCTGGCTTGAAGAACACCGCGGCGCGCCTTTCGCCCTCTGGACCAGCTTCCACGAACCCCACTCCCCCTTCGACTTCCCCGTTGACGACCGCTCGGCCTTCGACCCCGCCGGCTTTGACTCGCTCCCGGCCGGCCAGGAAGACGGCTGGCAGATCCCGCTGATCTTCAAGGATCTGTCACCGGCGGAGAAGCGCGGTATCGCCGCCGCCTATTACACTTCCGTGCGCTTCCTCGACCGCAACGTCGGCCGCGTCCTCGCCCGGTTGAAACAGCTCGACCTCGACCGCGACACCCTCGTTGTCTACACCGCCGACCACGGCTACATGCTCGGCCAGCATGGCCGCTTTGAAAAGCATTGCGGTTACGATCCGGCCCTCCGGGTCCCGTTGATCCTGCGGCTGCCGGGCCGCGTCAGGCAGGGCGTCGTGCGCGCCTTCACCGAACACCTCGATCTCGCCCCCGCCATCATCGAACTTCTCGGCCTCGGCCGCCTGCCCGTCGAACACGGCCGTTCACTGCTGCCTTATGCCGAGGGCGGCAAGCCGCGGAGGGACCGCGATCATATCGTCAGCGAGTATCTCGAGAATAAAGAGGTCTTTGTTCGCGACAGCCGCTGGAAGTACATGTACTGTTCCGGCCGGCGCAAGCGCGAGGACGGGTACCTCACCGAATCGCCCACCCCTGGCCGCTATGAACGCCTCTTCGACCTCGCCGCCGATCCGGGCGAGTTTGCCGACGTGTCGTCGAAGCACCCCGATGTGATCCGGCGGATGAGAGACCTGGCCCTGCGCCGCTTTCGTGAGACCCACCCCGAATCGTCCGCTGAACCCAAAGGCAAGGACGCCGTGGATTCACTGGATTTCTACGTCAAGCCAAGAGACAACGCCCCGCCCGCCCAGTCGCGCCCATAGCCTGGCCCCCGGCTCCTCCGGTGGGGCGGACTTCAGTCTGCGAAGGGCTTCAGCCCGTCTTCCAGCGAGCGAGCCGCCACTGCAACGAGCGCGGTGGCACGCACCCAAGCCCGCCGCCCTACCCCGCCGCCGGCGCAGCCTTGAACAGCGCCTCGGTCTCCGGCTTCAGCAGCACCCAGAAGGCGTACAGCGACACCGCCGTCCCAATCGGTACATTCAACAGATTCAGGGCTGCCAGCACAATGCCCAGAACGCGAGCCCATGGCCGGAAATTCATCAGCCCATAGCCCAGGATCAGGCAGGGAAGCGACATCACCAGGATCACGCCGGTGATGACAACCGCCAACAGTTGCAGCAGCTCCGCCGGCATGCCGGCCTCCTCGACCGCGTACCGGAAAATCTCGGCCACTGCCATCGCGCCGCTGAATAGCGCGAAACCGGCCAGTACGCCGAGCGCGCCAAGCACAACATTGAACCAGGCCAGAATCTTCACGTGCATCTGCATGGCAGGGGCCTCCTTGAGCGGAACCAACACAGTCATTGTAAGCCCGGCGAGCCGGACCCGGATAGCGAACAAGCCTTAAAGTCCAGCGGGAAGTCGCATGGGATCCGGATACAATGATGTGGAGGAGTATGGGAGGGAGGCGGCTCCCAGGCGAATCCGCCCAGGGCGGAATTCCAGGCAAGGAGTTCCCGCTAGGCTGCACTGCATCCAGTCATATGAACATCACTTTTCTAGCGGCCATGATCGCGCCCCCTTCGGCGTTCCAGAAACTGTCGAGGTCGCTTTCCGACCGCACCTTCGCCGGCATCCATGAACTCGCCTGGTTCGACTACGCGCTACTGGTCCCCTACTTTCTGTTGCTCGGTATTCTCGCCATCTACGGCGCCCATCGCTATCTGATCATCAAACGCTACCTGAAGTGGCGCCACCTCATCCCGCGCGTCCCCGAACACCGGTTCGAGCGGTTGCCCAACGTGACAATCCAGTTGCCCCTGTTCAATGAGCGCAACGTGGTGGACCAATTGATCGAGGCCGTTCTCAAGGTCCGCTACCCCAAGGAACTTCTCGAAATCCAGGTCCTCGACGACTCCACCGACGACACCCACCCTTACACCCAGGCCCTCGCCGCACGTCTCAAGGCGGAAGGCCACCCCATCGAATACGTCCACCGCGCCAACCGTCATGGCTACAAAGCCGGCGCTCTGCAGAACGGCATGGCCCAGGCCAAGGGCGAGTTCATGGCCGTGTTCGACGCCGACTTCATCCCGCCCGAGGACTTCCTCGAAAACACCATCCACTTCTTCGCCGACCCAAAAATCGGCGTCGTCCAGACCCGTTGGACGTACCTGAATCGCAATCACAACCTCCTCACCGAGGTCCAGGCCCTCATGCTCGACGGCCACTTCGCCCTCGAACACACCGCCCGCTACGGCTCGGGTCTCTACTTCAATTTCAACGGCACGGCCGGGATTCTGCGCCGCGAGATGATCATGGACGCCGGCGGCTGGCAGCACGATACTTTGACCGAGGATTCCGACCTGAGCTATCGCGCCCAACTTCGCGGCTGGAAGTTCATGTACCTGCCCTGGGTGGAGTGTCCTTCCGAGCTGCCCACCGACACCTACGGATTCCAGGTGCAGCAGCAGCGCTGGGCCAAGGGCTTGACGCAGGTTTCGATGAAGCTGTGGGGAACAATCTGGCGCTCCGATGCCGGTTGGCGTGAAAAGGCCGAAGCCTGGTTCCACCTGACGCCGAATATCAGCTACCCGATGATGGTCATCGTCTCGGCGCTGATGCTGCCGGTGATGATGGTGCGCTTCTACGTCGGCTGGCAGCAGCTTGTCTTCGTGGACCTGCCGCTGATCATCTGTTCGTTCTGGTCGATTGTGGCCTTCTATTTACTGGCTGAGAGAGAACTCTATCCGGACAACTGGAAGCGGGCCATCTTCATCCTTCCATTCCTGATGGCAATGGGCGTGGCGCTGACCATCTCGAACACCAAGGCCGTCATGGAAGCGCTCCTGGGTATGCAGTCGTCGTTCGTGCGCACCCCGAAGTACGCGCCCAAGGCTGTTGGCGGCGGCGCGTCGCTGGCGGTCGGCTACCGGCGCAAAAGCGGCTGGCTGCCTTTCGCCGAGATCGCCATGGGCATCATCTTCCTCTTCATCGCCGCCTACTGCATCGACGTCATGAACTTCTTCGCCCTGCCGTTCCTGTCGATTTTCGTCTGCGGCTACCTCTGGGCGGGCTGCAGCACGCTCTGGCAGGAGTATCAGGCCAGGTTGCGCTTTGAACGCGCGGCCCGCAAGGTCGAAGTCGAAGCGGTTAGCTAACCGCTCCCCTACAGCATTGCCTCGATGCCCTGAATCAGACGGTCGATCACCGCCAGGCCGGTCTTCGGATTGAAGAACACCGCCTTCCATGCCGGCAAGGCAATGCCATGCGGTGAGTGCCCGATGCTGGTGGTGAAACTCAGCCGCGCATCGAGCGCCGGATCCATCGATTTCTGTCTCAATTCGTACATCCGCCGCACCTCGTCGGCGTAACGGGCGAACCTTTCCGGCGAAATCTCGCCGCTGAGAACCTGCTCATAAATCCGCTTCGCATCCCGCCCGCGAGGCAGCACCCACCAGAGCACGCTTGGACCCGCCGTTTCGAGATTCAGCACCTTGCAGTTGTCGATTCTCTCCAATCTCTCCTTGAGGTTGTTCGACAACTCGAGCGACCGCGCCACCAGCAACTGCCAGCCGGTCAACCCGATCCCATTCAAGGACGCCATCACCGTGTATGGTCCCAGCGCCGGCCGTGAACACTCGAGCGTGAACAACGCCGGATCGCGCCGCCCGTCGGCCTCGGAAAAGTAGGGCGTCTCTTCCACGCTGCGCGACAGGAAACGCAGATCGCTGCGCCTGTTCACCAGGAAAGCGCTGCCAGGGTAATGTCCCCAACCCATCTTGTGGAAGTCGATCGTGATGCTGTCGGCCACCTGCAAACCCTTGGTGGACTCCTTTGCGCGCTTCACCAGGACAAGCAACTCCGGGGAGAACTCCAGCGGGTTCTGGTCGAGATCATACTCGGTCAGGAAACAGTGCACCCAGCCGACGGCCGCATCGACGTGCAACTGTGGGGCCGGCACGCCATGCCGCGAGGCAAAGTCGTCCAGGATCGTCCGGATGCCGCCGGCATCGTCGATCCCGGAACCGTCCGTGGTCCCAAACGTCGCCGTGACGAATGCGACCCGGACGCCTTCACTGTGCAGCGCCTCCATCTTTTCGGCCAGCAGATCGAGCCGCATCGCCAATGCCTCGTCGGTCGGAATCGCGTGCAACTGTTCAATCCCGATGCCCAGCCACCCGGCGATGCTGCGGTTGGAATAGTGCGCCGCCTCAGAGACGATCCCGGCCACTCGCACCGCGCCCAGGCCGCTGTGCATCGCCCCGGGCAAGACCTTCTCGATGCCGATCTTCGCGCCGTAGAGATTCGATATTGTCCCGCCCATGGTGAAGACGCCCCAAGGGTCTTCGGTGTGGTAGAAAAGCAGATTCGCCAGCGCCGTCACCGCCTTCACTTCCAACTCGTTCGAACGCTGGCTGTAGGTGTCGGTGCAGAGATTCGGGTTCTTCAGCAGACAGGCCAGCCCGCCCACCAGCGAAGCGTAATTGGCAGGCCCCTTTACGTTCTCCAGGTGAAGCGGCGACGACCAACTGTCAGTGCCCCAGAAGAAAGGAAACACGGCGTCGCGAGCGTCCTTCAGATTGCCCGGCAGCAGGTGGATCTCCGGGTTGGTCTGAGCCGTCTCATAGTTCTGCGCCATCAGCGGCGACGGCGGCAGCGGACCTTCAGCCTGCACGGCCAGCATGAACTCGCGGAAGATGCCGGTGATCGCTTCCGCGTCACAGGTGAAGAAGTTCCTGATGATCTGGTCGTAAAGTCTCTGATTCATGCGCCCTCCTGCACTGATACATCATCTCTTGAAAAGCCATCGGAAGGCGGGCGCCCTCGCCCGCACCGGACCCCCGGTCCGGCTCCAATCGGGCAGACTACCCGGCGGCACGGTCGAGCACCTCAGCCGTTTGCCATGCCCTGCCGAGGCCACGTCCTAGTCCTGAGGCAGCCGCCTCAGCCGTTCAATCTCGGCGCGAAACCGCGGCGCTTCGGGCGTGTCGGGGTGGTAACGCAAAAACTCCTCCATTTCACCCGCTGCCTGAACCCAGTTCTTCCGCCGGTAGTAGACCTCCGCCAGATGCAACTGAGGGTGGGAGAAATGGGCCGGATCCAGACGGCGAGCCGCTTTGAGGTACTTCTCCGCCAAATCGAGGCGGTTCTGCGCCAGGTAGGTCATGCCGAGTTGGGAGTTGGCCAAGGCGTCTTCCGGCTCACGAAGCACGGCATTGACGTTGAATCTCCAGGCGTCGTCGTACTGGCCAAGATTTAGAAGCACACCGCCGAGGTTGACCAGCGGCGCGTAAAGCTCCGGATCGGCTTCAAGCGACTTGCGGAAACGCTCGGCAGCCAGAACATAATCCTGCCGGTGATACGCCATCGTTCCCAGACTGTTCCAGGCCTCGGCATACTGCGGAGCGGCCTTGACGGCAGCCAGCATCTGGTCCTCGGCACAGGCCGAGTCTCGCTTTTCGAGGCATTTCAACGCCTTCGAATAACTGTCGCGGGCCGCTTTTGGCAGCGTCAGCAGACGCATTGGCACCTTCTGACCCACCGATACGTCACGGTTGAACTCGTCCGCCTTGACAGTGACCCGCACCCGCCCCTTCCCGTCCGCCACGCCCGGCCCGACAACCACCGTCCTGCGCGATTCGCCCAGCCCGGCAACGGCGACGGCCAGCGTGTAGCTGCCCGCGCTCAGGCGGTCAAACTTGAAACTCCCGCCTGGCAGCACCATCTTTGTGGCCTGAAAGGTCGTTGTCGCCCCGTGCAGCGTCACCTCCGCCATGTGGCGCACCTCAAGCTTGCCTTCCAGAACGAAGGTGTCAGCCAGGGCAACAACCAGCAGCACTACCGCGATCATCGCCTCCAGAATACGGCCCGCCGTCCTGATTTGGAACACCTGCCTGCTGAAATTGGGCAGGATCTCCTCCTATACTAAAAGGGTGAATTTCCTCCGTATCCTCATTCCCGCCGCGCTGCTGCTTGTCAGCGCCGGCTGCCAGAAGAATGTTCAGACGAACGAAGCCGTCCTCAAGTGCGTCAAACAGCACCTGGCCAATAACAAAGGCCTGAACGTGGAGTCCATGGACATCCAGATCACCACGGTCACCTTCCGCGACACCGAGGCCGACGCCACCATCTCATTCAAGCCCAAGGGCGGCGATCCCGCTGCCGGCATGGAGATGAAGTACACTCTCGAGCGCAAAGGCAACGACTGGGTGGTGAAGAAGACCCCAGCGGCCGGCGGTCACGGCGGCGTGATGCCCGGCGGCATGGGTTCCGGAATGGGCTCGGGCATGGGAGGTGGCCAGGGCATGCAGATGCCCCCGAACCACCCGCCGGCCGGCGTGGCTCCAGACCCGAAGAAGTGAGCGGTCAATTCCAATATGATGTCGTCGTAGCAGGCGCGGGGCCAACCGGGGCGCTAGCGTCTTGGCGCCTGGCCAGAGCGCCAGGTATTGCAGGAAGGGGATCTGTGAAATTCGACAACAGCGCGGCGCTGCTCGAACGGGCGCGCAAGGTGATCCCCGGTGGCGTCAACTCGCCCGTCAGAGCCTTCAAGAGCGTCGGCGGCACTCCGCCTTTCATCGTTCGCGGCGAAGGCTGCCGCCTTTTTGACGCCGACGGCAACTCCTTCATCGACTACGTCGGCAGTTGGGGGCCGTTGATCCTCGGCCACCGCTTCCCGCCCGTCATGGACGCCATCCGTGAGATTCTCGACATCGGCACCAGCTTCGGCGCGCCCACCGAACGCGAAATCGAACTGGCCGAGATGATTCGCGACGCCGCCCCATCCTGCGAAATGGTTCGTTTGGTCAACTCCGGCACCGAAGCCACCATGAGCGCCCTGCGCGTCGCCCGCGGTTTCACCGGCCGCGACCTCACGATCAAGTTCGAAGGTTGCTACCACGGCCACGTCGATTCGCTCCTCGTCAAGGCCGGCTCCGGCATGGCCACCCTCGGTATCGCCGACACAGCCGGCGTCCCTGAAGCCTTTGCCGCAACCACCCTGGCGCTGCCCTACAACTCCGTCGAAGCCCTCGAAGAGGCCTTCCGCGAATACGGCGACAAGCTCGCCGCCATCATCGTCGAGCCCGTCGCCGGCAACATGGGCTGTGTCCCCCCCTCGACCGAGTTCCTCGACGCCATGACCCGCCTCACCCGCCACCACGGCGCTTTGCTCATCTTTGACGAGGTGATGACCGGCTTCCGTGCCGGCTACGGCGGCGCCCAGCAACTGTTCGGCATCACGCCAGACCTGTCCACCTTCGGCAAGGTCATCGGCGGCGGACTGCCCATCGCCGCCTATGGCGGCCGGGCGGACATCATGCAACGCGTCGCCCCCTCGGGCAACATCTACCAGGCCGGAACGCTTTCCGGTAATCCGCTGGCGGTCGCCTCGGGCCTGGCCATGCTGCGCCATTTGAAAGCGCACCCCGAGGTCTACCAGCAGATCGACGCGGCCGCCGCCCGCATCTGTGCCGCCGCCCCTGCCGGCACAACCGTAAACAGAGTCGGGTCCATGTTCACGTACTTCTTCTGCCCCGGCCCCGTCACATCCTGGGATTCAGCCAAATCCGCCGATACCGAACGCTTCAAAGCCTTCCACCGCCATATGCTCGAATCCGGCGTCTACCTGCCCCCGTCGCAGTTCGAAGCTGCCTTCGTCGGCGCGGCGCACGACGACGCGGCTGTCCAGGCGACTGTCAAGGCGATCTCTGAGTTCTCTTAGTCACACAAAACAAAGCAGATGAGTCCTGTCCTGGTTCTGACCAAACGAACTATCCTTGTGTTTTCGTGTGTTCGTGTTACACTAGCTTCGTGCTCAAGAATGTCACAATCACGCTCAGTGAAGAGGCTGCGCTTTGGGCTCGCAAGAGAGCGGCGGAAGAGAACACATCTGTCTCGAAGCTGGTCGGTCAAATGATTGAGCGCCAGATGCGGCTGAACGACGCTTATTGGAGAGGCTATGAGAAATGGCGCACTCTTCAACCCGTGAAGGGCTTTGACGCCAGCAGGAGAATGAGCCGCGAGGAAACACACGAACGTGGGTGATCTTGTATTTGTCGACACCAACGTCCTGCTGTATTCGCTGGATTCGGCGGACCAGAAGAAGCAAGGCCAGGCAGTCAACTGGATTCAGACGCTGTGGACCTCCGGGTGCGGACGGTTGAGCTGGCAGGTGTTGAACGAGTTTTATGTGAATGCCGTGCGCAAGTTGGGCGCTCCGGCCGCGCTTGCGCGAGAAAGTGTGGAGTTGTACGCCCTCTGGCAACCGGTCGATTCCAGTTTGGGCTTGGCGCAGAGAGCTTGGTTCTGGTCGGAAGATGCTCAATTGACCCATTGGGACGCTCTCATTGTTGCGGCGGCCGAACGTAGCGGGTGCCGGTGGCTGTTGAGCGAGGATTTCCAGGAGGGGCGCCGATTCGGGATCGTGACGGTGATAAACCCATTCACCACCCGGCCAGATCAACTTTAGCGTCCCTTGCTCGCTGTGGGACCGGCCTTCTGGCCGGCCGCTGGGCTTCGGCGCGGCTGAGAAGTGAGCGACTGCCGCCCTCCGCGCCTACCTCGACATCTTCCAGACGCCCGCGTCGAGCGCCACCTTGAGCGTGTGTTCGTTCCGCTCCTTGCCGGTGTTGTTCATCAGCTTGACATCCGCCGTTTCGCCGCGGACGACGACCTCGACGGCCTTCATCGTCAACGAGTCGGTGGCCATTCCGGCCAGCATGTCAAGCGCGCCCGCGCGGCCCTGCGCCTCGACCATCTTGGCCAGCATCGCCTGCGAATCGGCGTCCATCGTCTTCCTGATGCCTTCAAGATCCTTCCGCTTGCAGGCATCGAGGAACGCCATCACGGTCTTATACTGCGGGCTTGCCTTCGCCTGCGCGCCGGTCAACTTCGCGGTGACGGCGGCCATCTGAAGCACGGGCGTACGGAACGTCGCCTCGATGCGCCATGGCCCGTCATTCTCGTCCATGCCGCGCATCGCCTCCATCATCCAGGCCTTGCCGGCGATTTCGGCCTGGCCCGCCGAAGCGGGGTCGAAGCGCAGCGTCCGGGACGCCGGATCGGTCGATGTGTGCGAATAAAAGGTCAAACCGTTCGTGGTCAGCCGCTGCCCCCGGCTCCACACTTTCGTCTCCGGATCGATCACCAGGATAATGCCGCGGATCTTGCCGGCCACGGCCTGCTCGGACGCCCAAAACTCCCACTGAGCATCGGCCCTGCGCAGCGCCTCCGGCACGGGCTGGTCGGACAGCATGACCGCCACGATCTGCTTCTCGCCTTCCGCCAGACTGTCCTTCTGCATCGCCGCAAAGACATGCGTCAATGCCACGCGTTCGCCCTTCACCTCCAGCCAGCCCGTGATTGTGCCTTCGGCCGCCGTTGTGGCCATTCCAATTGACATAGATATCAAGGCCGCCGCCAGCGCGGAATTCACCGCTTGCAGACGCATGTGCCCTCCTCCTCTACCTGTGAAGTATACGCCCGCACTTGCCCGTCATCAATCGTAAGATGGTATTCGGGTCCGCTACTCCGTATGCCGGCGCAACTCGCATTCCTCGAAAGCGCTCTTCAGCCAGCGCGACCTGTTCCCGAACTGAGGCTAGAATGAGGACATGAGGAACCAGTTCACGGCGATCGTTGAACGGGACGGCCCCTGGTACATCGCATACTGCGCTGAAGTGCCCGGCGCCAATGGCCAGGGCGAGTCACGCGAAGCGTGCCTCGACAACCTCCGCGAAGCCATTGCTCTGATTCTCGAACATCGGCGTGAAGATTCTCTCCGTTCAATGCCCCCGGACGCCGAGCAGGAATCTGTTGTCGTCGGATGAAGCGCGAGACCCTGTTGCGCCACCTTCGCCGGTACGGCTGTGTGCCGCGGAGGGAGGGTAAAGAACACTCCGTGTGGGAGAACCCCCAGACGGGACATGCTGAGGCGGTACCGCGCCACAGCGAGATCGCCAATCTCCTCGCTAAACGGATCTGTCAGAAACTGACGATCCCGCGGCCGCCTGGCTAGATCGTCGAGTATTTGGACGCGTTTGGACACTCTGCTTTCGCCCTGTGGTTCGAGCACTTGGAGACAGACCGCGGCAACGGCTGGAGATGGCCGATCCCGGCGCACTACCTCGCCGTCACAACTCCACGCCCAAGTCGCTCCAGTTGACGACGGCCTTCCTCGTCATGGCTTCGTGGCCCATGATCGCAGTGAGAGCCGCAGTGGCGCCTACCGTAATGTCCGCCGGCGACGCCGCTCCCTTCGTGATGCACTCATAGAATGCCGTGATGTGCGCGTCGCGGGGTTCTTCCTGCTTTGCCGCCAGCACTGACGGTTGCTCTGCCCTGCCCAGTGGGTGCAGCATTGCCCCTGTCAGCAGATCGACCGCCCCTTTCGTCCCGTAAACGTAAATGTACTGGTCGCCCGATGGCAGGGTTCTCGGGTGGAACACGTTCTGCGTAAACGAGAGTTGCGCCCCGTTGGCGTACTCGTATGTGAGGCTTGCGCAGTCCAGGATGGTCCGGCCTGGAGGATCGTTCTTATACAGCTGAATTCCGCCGAAACCGCAGGCCCGCACGGGACGCGAGCCGATGGCCCAATTACAGGCGTCAAGATTGTGAACCGACATCTCGATGAGATAACCGCCCGACTTGGAGACATCGAAATACCAGTCAGCGGATGTGCTGTTGTGGGGCAGATCCGCTGTCCCATGACGCTGCGCCTTGACCCACATGACATCACCAATGGCGCCTTCCCGGATCCGGCGAACGGCCTCTCCAATCTGCTTGAACGAGCGCATCTGCTGGCCGGAGACGAAGACAGTCTTCGAGGCTTTCGCGGCTTTCACCAGCTCGCGCACCTGCGCCGCAGTCACCCCGACGGGCTTCTCGCAGTAGACGTGCTTGCCAGCCCGCAGCGCGGCGATCGCCATCTCGGCGTGGAGATACGGCGGGGTGGCGATATAGACCGCGTCGACGTCCTTGCGATCGATGATCTTGCGCCAGTCGTTGGTGGTGGATGGGTTGAACCGTGCGGCCGCCGTGGCGGCCTTATCCAGCCGATCCGGCTTGGTGTCGCACAGTGCCACGACTCGCGCTGCCGGTTGATTCATGACGGCGCCCAGCAGATAGCTGCCGCGGTTGCCGACGCCGATAACGGCGGTAGCGACCTGATCGTTGGCCGATTGGGCGAAAACGCCCTGAACCGCGGCTGCGGAACTGACCACGAAATTTCGTCTATTCATCTTTAGGCTCCCTGACTTCGCAGACCGCGCAAAACGGTGTCAACATACTCCCGCGCCCGGCGCGCAAGCGCGTCGACAGCTTCCGGAACGTCTGGGCGCGGTACCAGCGGCTCGAAGATGTTCTCAAAGGTCAGCGGGATCGTCAGCCCGGTTCGCATCACCGGGGCCAACAGCTTGTAGTGATCGATCTCACCGAATCCGGGTCCGCAATCCTGATCTCTCGGATAGTCGCGGTGGTCCTTGATGTTGAAGGCTCGGATGTCGCTCAAGCAGGTTTGAATGTCCTGGATCGGATCATTGCTTTCGTAATCCAGAACATTCCCGGCGTCGTAGCAGATCTTCACGGATTCGTGGGCTACCTCGCGCACGATCCGGGCGCAATGCGCGCCGGTGGCCGTGTTGCCTCCGTGCTGTTTGATCACAACCATGACACCGGCTTCGCGGGCGTGCGGCGCCATCTCCTTCAGATTCCGTACGAATGTTTCGTACTCGCCGGGCGTGGTCTTCCCGAAGGTGAGCAGGAAGGGGATCTTCGCCGCGGCAGCCTGGTCGAGGCGGCGACGGTGGGCGTCCAGGGCGTTCGCTGCCTCCAGGTTCACCGTTGAGAACATCATCACGGGTTCCAGGCCCATGCCGCGGCACCGGGCGGCGAGTTTCGCGGCTTCGGACGGATGCGCGTCGACGGCCATGACGGGCTTGTTGCCGCCCGAGGAGTCGCGGTGCGTCGTGCCCCAGGCGACATAATCATATCCGCTGGCTTTGATGCCGCTCAGCGCCCGTTCAAGAGAGAATGCCGAGTAGGGCAAGGTCATGCAGGCCAGTTGGAACTTGGTTGCACCTTGCGGCGTCTGAGCGGCGGCCAACAAGGGAGCGGCAAGCAGGCTGCGGCGGGAAATCATGGCAACTCCTTGATTTCAACATTCCGGTAATGGACCGGCCATCCTTCGGATTGTAGGCAGATGTTGCCTTCGCTGGGTTTTGCGCCGGTGCCTTCATTCACCAGAACTCCGTTCAGCGCCACGGTCACCTTCCCGTCGCGCGATGTGATTTCATACTTATCCCATGAGCCGAACGGTGGGCGATCCTTCACGAATGGGCCGCGCTTCGCGCCTGTGATCTCCCCGCCCCGGACTCCGAAAAGGCTGCCCGCTTCGCCGTAGTGGCCCTGCACTTCAAAGGAAATGGGCCAGACGTTGACGATTGGACCGGCGTGGATGAAGAAGCCGGCGTTCGGCCAATGATCGACGCCCGTTTTCTGCTCCCATCCTCCCTGAAACCTCCACTCCGCTCGCAAAACGTAGTTGCGGTATACCTTCCTGCTGCGCAGAATTCCATTTGGCTGACCGGTGCAGACGATCATCCCGTCCCGCACGATCCATGCTTCCTTTGGCGCCTTGCCCTCGACTGTCCAATGCTCGGAAACATCGTTCTTCGGCATCAGGCTGACAAACTCCTGCCCGAACGCAAACCCCGCGCAAAGCAGCGATCCAAACGCGCACACGAATCTTCCGTTCATAGCAAATGATTGTACTCGCCACGTCTCCCCCCCAGTCAACCTCGGCACAACTCTTCCCCTTCCGAGTTGAACTCCTGGAACAGCTTTTTGGGTGCTGTCTCGCAGGTCTTTCCGGCAACCGCCCTGCTCAAGCGCTGTGTGCTGCTTGAACTCCGACTGCCGCCTGACTCGCAAATGGATAGAATGTCCAGCATGGGCAACCTCACAGATGGTGACTCGGGCCGGCGCAACTTCCTCAGGAGTGGCGCCGCTGGTGCGGTGGCGTTCCCGGCAATCCTCAGCGGCATGCAGGCCGCCAAGTCAATCAAAGTCGGCCTCGTTGGCTGCGGTGGACGGGGCACGGGCGCGGCCACACAGGCTTTGAAGGCCGACGACTACGCCGAACTGACGGCCGTCGCCGACGTTGACATGGCGCGTGTTGACCAGAGTCTGGCGCGCCTTCAAAAGGCCGCGGGCCCGAAGGTGAAGGTTGAATCCAGCCAAAAGTACATCGGCCTCGACGCCTACCGCCAAGTGGTGGACTCGGGCGTCGACGTGGTGCTGCTCGCCACGCCGCCGGGCTTCCGCCCCGATCACATCCGCTATGCCATCGAGCAGGGCAAGCACGTCTTTTGCGAGAAGCCCGTCGCCGTCGACGCGCCCGGCTGCCGCAGTGTGTTCGAGACCAGTGAACTCGCCGTGAAGAAGGATTTGTCGCTCGTGGCGGGCTTCTGCTGGCGCTACTCGAACTTCATCAGGGAGACGTTCAACCAGGTCGCCAACGGCGCCATCGGCGACATCGTCTCCTACTACGCCACCTATTACACGGGACCAGTGAAGCCGATGCCCCCGGCGAGCGAACGTCCGGCCGGCATGAGCGATGTCGAATGGCAGATCCGCAACTGGTATAACTTCTGCTGGACCTGTGGCGACAGCCTCGTCGAGCAGGCCGTGCATAGCATCGACAAGGTCGCATGGGCGTTCAAGGATCAGCCACCCATCAGTTGCGTTGCAGTCGGCGGCCGCCAGATCCCGCAGCCCAGCGGCAACATCTATGACCACTTCGAGGTCAACTACCTGTACCCGAACAACGTGCGCGCGTTCGTCGCCAACCGCCAGATCACCGGTTGCCACAACGAAAACGCCGACTACATCCTGGGCGCCAAAGGCGTCTGCACCATCGGACGCGGCCCACAACCGCGCATCGAGGGTCAGAATCCCTGGACCTTCTCCGGTCAGCGCAACGACATGTACCAGGCCGAACACGACGAGCTGTTCGCCGCCATCCGCCGCGGCAAGCCAATCAACGACGGCAAACGCATGACCACGTCCACGTTGCTGGCGATCATGGGCCGCATGGCCGCTTATACCGGGCAGCAGATCACCTGGGAGCAGGCCATGAATTCCCAGGAAGAGGTCTTTCCGAAGAATCTCGACTGGAAGGGCAGCCTGCCCGAAGCGCCCATGCCGATGCCGGGCCGGACGAAGTTCTTCTAAGTTGCGGCGAAGCAGTTCGGGCTTCTGATTCCTGCAATCTTGGTGTCCGCGTTCGTCGAGGTCGATTTCGACGAGCAAGTGCAGCCGGGAAGGGAGATGGAGGCGGCGAGGTTGTTAAGGACCAGAGCACCCCAGGCGAGGCCGAATATGTTGATGGTGACGGCGGCGGATGAAGTGATGGGACTGGATGGACGACTGGTGGCGGCAGTGGAGTCGATGCCGGAGCCGAAGAGCAAGGTGGGCACGGACGATCAGGATGAAAGCCTGATCTGGTCTAGCGGTCAGGATGTTGGGTCGATGCGAATTGTGGGGCCACTGTCATCTACCCAGGATGGCCATCGTCCGATCACACTCAGCCCGCTCATCCTTCGCAGCCTTGCGGCTGGCTGAGTATTCCTCGTGGCTGATCTGATTCGCCATTCGGCGGTTCACAAGCGCGGCCATGCAGAGCCGGATTGCTTTGCTCCACGCCCGGTTTTCGATCCGTAACCTGATGACCTCTGATTCGCTCAGCGTCGACAGTTCACCCGTGCTTATCGGCATCAGTATTCCTATCGGCTGAATCGGCGGCGGGCTTCACAGTAATCTGCATTCGGCCACCGTAACCGCGGGTGGGGACGCGGACTTCTTCGAGCAGGAGGTTGCCGGCCATTGGGCCGGGTCGCGCGGCGCCTGAGCCGAAGGCACGCGTGGGCGGGGTATGATAGGCGAAGCAATTGGAGCCCGGCATGCGACCAATCTCCGTTATCTTCCTTTTCTCTTCGCTCACCTGTTTCCCGGCTGACCGGCCCGCTAGAAACTGGACTTCATCCCAGCCAGTCATCGAGAGGCCCGCCCGGCCGGAAGAGTTGATCGCCTACCCTCCAGACGGCGGCGCTGCCGGTGTAAATCCTCCCGGCTTCACCTGGACTCCCGCGGATGGGGCGAAGACCTATCGACTGGAACTCCGCCGCCAGGGCGGATCGCCCGTCCTGCTTTCCACATCTCCTCAGTCATCCACCGTCTACCCTCACGATGCTGCTCTGCCTGCTGGCGACTATGAATGGCAAGTGGTGTACCTGGACGGCGCGGGCAAGCCGATCGGCGTTTCAAAGCCTCGCCGGTTCTCGCTCTCCTCCAGCACGCCGAAGTTGCCCATGCCGGATGTGGCGCTGATGCGCCGTCAGCTTGCGGGCAAGCGCCCGCGGATGTTTCTGAGCGGGAATCGCATCGAGGAGATCAAGCGGGCGGTGGCGGCGGGGAACGTAACGTGGTGGAAGACCTTCATCGCCACGGCCGACGCCGCCGTGGCGGAAGCAAGCTATGCCGAACCGGCCGGATACCCCAGCGCGGAGTTCTCCGTCGACCATTGGCGCCGGATCTACACGCCTGGCAAGCGAGCCAGCGCCCACGTGACCCGCACAGCGCTCGCCTGGCGGTTGACCGGAGACCCCAAATACCTCGCGGCCGCCAAGCGGTGGATGTTGACGCTGGCCAGTTGGGATCCCCGGGGCGTTACCAGCCACGACATCCCGCAACCAAACGGATCGGACGGCAACGACGAGGCATCCATGCCGATTCTCGAGCGCATGTCGTTCGGCTGGGACTGGATCGGCGATCAGCTCACACCCGGGGAACGGGCCAAGGTGCTGGCAGCCATGACGGAGCGCGGCAACCAGGTTCTGCTTCACCTGCAGAAGGAGGAATTCCTTTCCCACCCGTTCCCGAATCACTCCGGGCGCGTACTGGCGTTCCTGGGCGATGCCGGTTTGTCGTTCCTCGGCGACATTCCGGAAGCCGAAAAGTGGCTCGACTACGTGCTGCGCTGCTACCTGACCTCCTACCCCGGCTGGGGCGGGGACCAGGGGGGCTGGGCGCAAGGCATGAGCTACTGGTCGGGCTACGTTTACTTCCTCACTTCTTTTGCCGAGGCGCTGCGCGGCACGTCGGATGTCGATCTTTTCCGCCGGCCCTTCTACCGCAACACCGGCTACCTGGCGGTCTACTTCCAGCCTCCCTACGCGCCCAGAGGAGCATTCGGCGACGGCGGCGAGAGACTTTCCTCCGACGGGCAGCAGGTGCTGGTGGAACGCTTCGCCGAGGCCTTCGACGACCCGGTGCTTCGCTGGCGGGCGCGGACCATCGCTTCCGCAACCACTTGCTGCCTCTTCCCTCCGCAAGCCGCGGCGGCTCAGCCCACGGCCTCCGCGACCGCCGCGCCAGCCCCGACTGACTGGCGCGAGTGGCAGATCGAGGATGTTGGCGCCGTGCTGCAAGCCAAGGCCGGACCTCCGGGACCGGTGAAGCCGCCGCTGGACCTGGACGGTTCGCGCCACTTCGCCGACATCGGCTGGGTGGCGATGCACTCGGCCCTGGGCAACGAGCAGGACGATGTCTGGGCGCTGTTCAAGTCGAGCCGCTTCGGATCCTTCAGCCACAGCCACGGCGATCAGAACACATTTCAGCTCAACGCCTACGGGCGCGCCCTCTTGATCGACAGCGGTTACTATCCCTGGTACGGCAGCCCGCACCATGCGCTCTGGTACCGGCAGACCAACGCCCACAACGGCATCCTGGTGAACGGCCGGGGCCAGCCGCCCTACAGTTGGGAGGCCAACGGCGACATCGAGGCCTACGAGCGCAAGGGGCCGGTGACGCTGGTTCGCGGCCAGGCGGCCAATGCCTACAACCAGCCGCAGGAGCCTTCCACGCTGCGCATGTGGAAGCAACATCGGAAAGATCCCGTGCCGCCCATGGAGCCGAAGCTGGAATCGTTCGAGCGGACAATAGTGTTCGTCTCATCCAAAACCCGGCCGGTGATCTTCATCTCCGACTACCTGCGAGCCGCCACCCCCACCACTTATGACTGGCTGCTGCATGCCCTGAGCAAAATGGGCGTCGAGGACGACTCCGGTGTAATTCGTGTGAAGGATGGGCCAGCCCGCCTGCTGGTGCGGGTAATCGCGAGCGCGCCTGTCCGCTTTTCCCAGACCGACCAGTTCAGCGTGCCGCCGGTGCGCGGAGATACTCCCGATACAGCCGAAACTGAAGAGCAGCGTAAGGCTCGCTTCCCGGATCAATGGCACCTGACCGCGAAAACGCAGGAGCCCGCGCGCGAAGCCCGCTTCCTGGCCGTGATGGTGCCGTACCGTGAAACAGAGAAGGAGCCGGTGATTGAATTGTTGGAAGGTCCCGATGCGCGCGGCTTCAGCGTGGACGGTGCGACGATTGCGGCCTGGTGGGGTGCGGGGGAGCGCGGCAGCATCCAGCTTAAAGGCATGTCGGGAGAGGGCCGGACCATGGTGCAGGCGATCCAGGAAACCACCACGCACACGGTGATGGGCCGCTAATATCCGCTTTGCGAATCCGGTCGTGTTTCATCCGCTGTCTCAGAGTTCGAAGACCGCTATGAAGACGGCAGATACCTGTGTGTGACGTAGCTGGCCGTGCGTACTTGGTTGTTTTTCCCTTCGATGCGGAGCAGAACCTGGAAGAACGGGGACTTACGGCCCCGCGGGCCTTCGGGCGGGTCGGCATCGAGGCGGGTCTGGAGGTCGCCGATCCTCTCGGCATCCACGACAAATTGCGCCGCGCCCTGGGTGGCCCAGGTCGTGATTCCGGTGAGATAGAGAATCCGATTCCCGGGCCGCTTTCCGGGCCAAAGATGGAGCAGGGCGTAAGAGGTGTCGACGCCCGCGCCGGACATCGCATGGTAGTGCCGCTGTTCGCCGGGACCAGGATCCTGGATCAGGAATCCGCCACTCGACGATTCGTCGAAGGTGAACCGGCTTGGCAGTTGCATCTCCTGCAAGAGCGTTTGAAAGCGGATGGAGGAGACGACGACGAGGTTCTTGCCCGTGATGTCGGAGTGCCCAAGGTAATGCGAGTTCGCCAGGCTGGCCTTCACGCCATGGGACTCGAGCCATCGGATGATCTCGTGCGTCCCCACCATTTCGCCGATCCCAGTGTAGACATCATCCTGCGGCCGGAGGGGTTCGCCCATGAGCCGTTCGATGCTGCCCAACTTGCCTTTGGCCTCATCGCCCGGAATGTTGACGTTCACATCGCGGACAAAGATCCCACCGCCCGCATAGACGAGGGGAACGCCAAAACTGACGATGGACTCCGCTCCGGGTTGCATGAAGGCGCCCCAGACGGAGGGTGCGGGCATCGGTGGACGAGCCTGCCGTTGTCCAAAGAAAAGGAAGCCCGCCAGGACGACCACGGCACCCACTGCAACTCCAGCGCCGAACAGACGCCACCGGAACCCAGGGGGCGCCGCCAATTGCCGCGGAACCGGTTCCGCAACAACCGCCGGAAGTTCCTTCTCGACTTCCCGGAACGAGGGCACATAACCGCCACGCGGCAGTTCGATCCGCAGGGTGGACTCCCGTCCCTCGCGCTCGTAGTAAGTGGCCAGTCGCTTTCGCAAAAGGCTCGCCTGAACCCGGACGATGGCGTCGTTCCCAGGGTTGTAATCCGGCTTGCGATGGAAGACCTCCCGGCCTAGCGAATACTCCTTCAACCCGTCCTGCCGGCCAGCGAGGGTCTCGTTCACGACGTGCCGGAGCAGACCGCGGAGCTGAGCGGATTCGCGCAACCAGCGGCTTTCCAGTATGCGATCAACTTCAGTCAGTATTTCGGAAGTTCTTGTAAGCAAGACCTCTTAACCGTTAACTGACTCCATCTTATCCTGCCCCCCGTCAAAAGCAAGCCTAGAATCAAGCCCAGGACGGCGTCAGGGCTCGGTTGCCGCTGCCGCTCCGAATGCACCTTGGAGGTGATCATGAAGCGCAATTGGACATTTTCAATCGCGGCGGTAGTTCTGCTGATGTGCATATCGCTGTGGGCGCAATCCCCACAGGGAACAATCACTGGAACGATCACAGACTCGCAGGGGGCTCGCGTCCCAGGCGTGGAAGTGATGGCGACTCAGGTCGCCACGAACCTAACCTATAAAGGAAGCAGTTCCGAGGATGGGACCTACGTTATCGCCGCCCTGCCCGTCGGCAGGTATGAGGTGAACGCTACGGCTTCCGGCTTCAAGACGTTTCGCCGGACAGACATCCAGTTGGAAGTCTCCCAGCGGCTTCGCCTCGACATCGCACTGGAACTCGGGCAACTGTCTGAGACCATTACCGTGCAGGGTGAGGTATCGCGTGTGCGCACTGAGGAATCCTCGTTAGGCACGGTCGTGGAACGGCGGCGCATTGAACAACTTCCCATGAACGGTCGCCACGTCTTCAATCTAGTGAAGTTGGTGTCGGGCGTGCAGCCGGTCAACCGCAACGACGACGGATTTGGCGAGATCACCAACCAGGGCTTTTCGCAGATCCAGTTCAACGGCGGCCCAGTCTACGGCACCCAGATGTTTCTGGATGGCGGCGCCAACACTGTGCCTGTTCACAACGAGATTAGCGTGGTGCCGATGGTGGACGCGGTGGAGGAGTTCAAAGTTGAGACCAACGGCCTGAAGGCTGAGTTCGGGCAAACGTCCGGCGGCGTGGTCAACGTGGTTACCAAGTCAGGAACAAACGAACTGCACGGGTCGCTGTACGAGTTCTTCCGAAATGACGCGTTGGACGCCCGAAACGCGTTCGCCACTCAGGTGGCATCCAGCACGGGCCGGATCAAGCCGATCCTGCGGTACAACCAATATGGCGGCACCGCCGGCGGGCCGGTGTGGATCCCCAAGATCTACAACGGCAAGAACCGGACCTTCTTCTTCGCCGGTTATGAGCAATGGCGGTTTCGCAATTCAGAAATCCGCCGGTCCACGGTGCCGACCCCGTTGGAGCGCGCCGGGGACTTCACCAACACCAGGGACGCCAACGGCGTCCTGTATCCGGTGTACGATTCAGCCACCACCCGCCCCAATCCAAGCGGCTCGGGCTTCGTTCGCGATCTGATGCCAGGCAACCTGGTGCCCAAGGGCCGGCAGGACCCGCTCAGCCTCCGGGTGCTCGAGTTCATGCCGCTGCCCAACACGCCTCCGCTGAATGCGTTCTCGAATACGAACAACTTCTACTCCTTGGCCGTTCAGCCCTCGAACCAGGGCGTGACGAACCTCCGGGTCGATCACCGCATCAGCGACAAGGACAGCACGTTCTTCCGCTATTCCGGCACGCGCAATTCCCGTTGGGGCCAAGGTTACGGCTTGGGTCCGGCCGATCCGGATATCTTCGCCCGCATCGACCAACGCGACAACCACAACTGGATTCTCACCGAGACTCACATCTTCTCGCCGAGCATCATCAACGAGTTCAAGGCCAATGTGACGCGCCAGAACCTGCCGTTCCAGTCGCTCGGCTACGGCGGCAACTGGCCCGAGAAACTCGGATACCCCTCCATCATTCCTCAGGACATGTTCCCCGCTGTTGGTATCGGCGGCATGCTCCAGATCGGGCCGACTTCATTCTCGTTCGGTCTTCGGGCACAGAACCAGGTCCAGTTCGCCGACACCGTGACCTGGATTAAGGGCAAGCACCAGATCAAGATCGGCGTCGATCAGCGCTACGTCCGTGAGAACTGGATCAACAAGTCCAACCCATCCGGGTCGTTCTCCTTTGCCGCCGCCATGACGGGCAATCCGCAGAAGCCCGCGGGCACCGGCGTAGGCATGGCGACGTACCTGCTTGGCAACGTCACGAGCGGAAGCCTGACGGTTCGCAACCACATGTCGTTCCATAGCTGGTCTCACGCCAGCTACATCCAGGACGACTATAAAGTCACGCCACGGCTGACACTCAACCTCGGCTTGCGCTACGACTTGCGATCCGGACCCGTTGAGCGCTGGAATAGACACTCCAATTTCGACGCGTTCAGCATCAATCCCGAAACGAAGATGCTTGGCAAGCTGACGTACGCCGGCGTTGATGCACCGCGCAACTTTGTCGACCGCAACAACCGTGACTTCGGCCCGCGCGTCGGCTTCGCTTACGCGCTGACCGGCGATGGCAAGACAGTCATCCGTGGCGCATACGGCATCGTGCATATGCTCACAGAGTCGTATGACATGCAGGCCGACAATTCAAACTCGTTGGGATGGGAGGCGACCACCTCGTTCGCCTCGACCCAGGGCAGCAACTACCCCGCCTTCCAGTTCAGCGTGGGCCCGTCGATGCTGGTCCAGCCGAAAGCCGCTGCGGGCGGACCTTCGGCCTTCCGCGGCCTCGGCGTGCGCTGGCAGAATCTGGAGGCGCCGCCGCCATACCTGCAGCAGGCGAATCTGACCCTGCAACGCGAGATTGTCGGGCAATGGGTTCTGAGCGCCAGTTACGCCGGCAGCCGGGGTGTTCACATTCCCGGCTCTAACTACAATCTGAACCAGCTCGATCCGAAGTACTACCTGGAATACGGGTTGGCGCTACAGGACCGGGTAGCGAATCCATTCTATGGCCAGATCGCTTCGGGTGGACTCGCGGGCACGACAGTTTCCCGCGCTCAACTGCTTGTGCCCTATCCTGACTACGGCAGTGTCGATACGCTGGCGAATCACGGCAACTCAAGCAGCTACCACTCGCTCCAACTCACCGTTGAGAAGCGCTATGCGAAAGGCATCAGCGCGTTGGCTTCTTATACCAATAGCAAGCTGATCGACGAGAGCTACTCCAGCGCCGGGAGCGCCGGCGGCGGCGACTTCCGCATAGGGCGCCTCAACCGCCGGGTGGACCGCGCCATCGACCAGAACGACATCTCACAACGCCTGGTCCTCAGCGGTGTATTCGAGATGCCGTTCGGAAAAGGCAAGCCGTTCGCCAGCGACATCCCCACGGCGGTCGACTTGGTCATCGGCGGCTGGCAGGTCAACACAATCACCACTGTGCAGACTGGAAATCCGCTGAGCGTGCGAGGCGCCAATAACTTCGCGCTGGACTGGCCCAACGTGACCAGGGATCCAACTCTGAAGGGCGACGCCCGCGGCGTATCGAAATGGTTCGATACCAGCGCATTCCAGAATCCGCCGAACTTCGTGGTCGGCAATGCGCCACGGACCTTGCCGAACACCCGTGGGCCGGGCATGTTCAGCATGGATCTGTCGGCCTTCAAGAACTTCCGGATTAGGGAACGTTCGGTCCTGGAGTTCCGCGCCGAAGCGTTCAACTTCCTGAACCATGTCAACCTGAACAACCCTGGGACGTCATTCTCTCCCAACACGCAGGGCGTGAACACGAACGCCTCCTTCGGCGTGATCACCAGCTCGATGAAAGCAAGGAGCATTCAACTCGGGCTGCGCCTGACCTTCTAGGATCGGAAATGTAGTGCTCCTGCTCGTACTTGCTCGGGCGGCGGCTCCGGCCGCCGCCCGGAAGGTACGGGAGGCTTCATCCCGGCGTTTCCTGTCCTCGTTGGATGAGGGGAACAACATCATGATGATAGCCATCGGCGGATTCGCTGTTCTGATGCTCGCGCTACCCTTGGCCGCGGCGGCGGCGCCACGCCAGTCCGACATCCTCATTTACGGCTGCACTTCCGGCGCAGTCACGGCCGCGGTCCAGGCCAAGCGCATGGGCAAGTCGGTGGTGATGGTCTGTCCGGAGCGCCACCTCGGCGGGCTCACCGCAGGCGGGCTCGGCTGGACCGATTCCGGCAACAAGGCCGTCATCGGCGGCCTTTCCCGCGAGTTCTACCACCGCGTGTGGCAACACTACGACAAGCCCTCCGCCTGGCGCTGGCAGAAGAAGGAAGAGTACGGCAACAAAGGCCAGGGAACCGAGGCGCTCGATCAGAACGCCCGCACCATGTGGATCTTTGAGCCCCATGTCGCTGAAGGCGTCTATGAGGCCTGGATCAAGGAAATGAAGATCCCCGTCGTGCGCAACGCCTGGCTGGACCGGAAGAAGGGCGTCCGCAAAGAGGGTGGGCGCATCGCCTCGATCACGACCCTTGACGGAAAAACTTACTCAGCCCGTATGTTCATCGACGCGACCTATGAGGGAGACCTGATGGCCGCCGCCGGAGTGGACTACCATGTCGGGCGCGAGTCCACCAAGACGTACGGTGAAAAGTGGAATGGCGTGCAGACCGGCGTGCTGCACCACCGGCACCACTTCGGCGCCCTGAAGACGCCGATCTCGCCCTATGTCGTTCCGGGCGACCCCTCGAGCGGCGTCCTCCCGCGTATCAGCACCGAGCCGCCGGGCAACTATGGCGAAGGCGACAAGAAGGTACAGGCCTATTGTTTCCGCATGTGCCTCACCCGGGCGCCCTCCAACCGTGTCCCGTTTCCCAGGCCCGCCACATATGACCCGAAGCAGTACGAACTGCTGCTGCGGATCTTCGCCGCCGGCTGGCGCGAGACGTTCGAGAAGTTCGATCCCATTCCGAACGCCAAGACCGACACCAATAACCACGGCCCGTTCAGCACCGACAACATCGGCCGGAATTGGGATTACCCTGAGGCCAGCTACGCCCGCCGCCGCGAGATCATCCAGGAACACATTGACTACCAGCAGGGCTGGCTGTACTTCATCGCCAACGACCATCGCGTGCCGGAGGACGTTCGCACCGAAATGGCGAAGTGGGGCCTTGCCAAGGACGAGTTCAAGGATAGCGGCAACTGGCCGCACCAGATGTACGTGCGCGAGGGGCGGCGCATGATCGGGCGGTACGTGATGACCGAGAACGAGTTACTGAAGAAACGGCCGACGCCGGAACCGGTCGGGATGGGTTCCTACGGAATCGATTCGCACAACATCCAGCGCTATATCACGCCCGAAGGCTACGTCCAGAACGAAGGCGATATCGGCGTCTCCACGAACGGTCCATATCAGATCGCCTATGGATCGCTGGTCCCGAAAAAGGGGCAGGTTTCGAATTTGCTGGTCCCGGTATGCGTGTCCAGTTCTCACATTGCGTATGGCTCCATCCGCATGGAGCCGGTCTTTATGCTCCTGGGCCAGTCGGCCGCCACCGCTGCGGTGATGGCGATCGACAGCCGGATCGAGGTGCAGGATGTCCCGTACGAAAAGCTGAGGGCGCGGCTCCTCGCGGACGGCCAGGTTCTCGAGTATTCCCCAAGGCCCGCCGCGAAATGACCGCCCCGGCTTCGCCGGATGCAGGTAAGCCTGAGTTTGAGCTTAGAGGATAAGAACAATGAAAACTCTGCTCGTTCTTCTCTTGGCCGCGGCGTCCGCTGCAGCGCAACAGGAATATGACCTCGTCGTATACGGCGGCACGGCTGGCGGTGTCATGACCGCCGTCGCCGGCGCGCGCCAGGGCCTGAAGGTTGTGCTTGTCAATCCCAACGGGCACATCGGCGGCATGGTGAGCGGCGGCCTTTCGGCCACCGACACCGGCAGGAGAGAAGTGATCGGCGGGCTGTCGCTGGAGTTCTACTACCGTGCAGGCCGCCACTACGGCCTTGACCGGCATCTCCAGGAGATCGCCTGGCTGCCCGAGCCCAAAGTGGCCGAGGCGATCATGCGCGCCATGCTCAAGGAAAGCGGAGTCACTGTGGTGGAGAACCATCGTCTCCGCGAAAAGACCGGTGTCCGCAAGGACGGCGTCCGTATCGTTGAGATCACCACAGAGAATGGCGCCCGATTCCAGGGCAAGGTCTTCGCCGACGCCACTTATGAGGGAGACCTCATGGCGCAAGCCGGGGTGAATTACACCTTTGGCCGCGAAGGCATTTCGCAGTATGGTGAAGCGCTCGCCGGGGTGCGCGCCGTCACACCCAGCCACCAGTTCCCCATCGACATCCCCGCGCGGGACGAAAAAGGGAACCTGCTGCCCGAGGTCTCCGCTGAGCCGCGCGGCGAGCCGGGCTCTGCCGACAAGCGGATCCAGGCTTACAACTTTAGAGTTGTGGCCACGGATGTCGCCGAAAACCGCGTTCCCTGGCCCAAGCCCGCCAATTACGATCCTGGACGCTATGAACTTCTCCTGCGGTACATCAACGGCATGGCGGCCTACCTCGGCCGCACCATGGAGTTCACCGACGTCAGTTCCACTGGTCGCATTCCCAACGGTAAAGCCGACCTGAACAACCGCGGCGGCTTCTCAACCGATTACATCGGCAAGAACTACGGCTATCCCGACGGCTCCTACGCCGGCCGCGAACGCATATGGAAGGACCACGAGGATTACCAGAAGGGCTTCTATTACTTCCTTGCCAACGATCCGCGCCTGCCCGAGTCGATGCGCCGGACCGCGCGTGAGTGGGGTCTCTCCAGGGACGAATTCACTGGCTCCGGCCACTGGCCTCATCAACTCTATGTGCGCGAGGCGCGCCGGATGGTCGGCGAGTATGTGTCGATTCAGAAGGACTTGCAGATCGAACTCACAAAGCCGGACGCGATCGGCATGGGCAGCTACAACTCGGATTCCCACAACCTTCAACGGTTCGTGAACGACAAGGGCTTTGTCGAAAATGAGGGCGACGTGCAGGTGGGCGTCAAGCCCTACCAGATCCCTTACCGGTCGTTGATCCCAAGACGCGCCGAGGCCGCCAATCTGCTGGTGCCCGTCTGCTTCTCGGCCAGCCATGTCGCCTACTCGAGTATGAGAATGGAGCCGCAGTACATGATCATCGGACACGCTTCAGGCGTGGCAGCGGCCCTGGCTGTCAAAAAGGGTGTCGCGGTTCAGGACGTCCCCCTGGCGGACCTGCGGAAGACCCTGCTGGCCGAAGGCGCAGTCTTCGAATATGGCATCGAACACCACAACAAGGCGCTGGCCATCATCCGCCAGCGGTATCGTCTTCCGGCCCGCAGGGGGCCAGCGCCCTGGGCGCGTCCGGCAACCAAGTAGTCACGCGGAGGTAAATCTCATGAATTGGGTTCGTTTGTTTACTACCGGCTTGTGTTTTGCCGGCTCTCTCTTCGCTCAGCAAAGCTACGATCTCATCGTCTATGGCGGAACCGCGGGCGGCGTCATGACCGCCATTGCCGGTGCCCGCCACGGTTTGAAGACCGTCCTGCTCGAACCGCGCAATCACGTTGGAGGCATGGCCACCGGCGGACTTTCGCGCACCGATACAGGCGCGCGCGAAGTGATCGGCGGACTCGCTCTCGAATTCTACTACCGCGTTGGCAACCGCTACGACATGCGGCGCTTTAAGAACCCCGTCGCCTGGTTCTATGAACCCAAGGTGGGCGAGTCGGTCATGCTCGAAATGCTCAAGGAGGCAGGGGTCACCCTGCTTTTCAACCACCGGCTGCGCGAGAAGACCGGCGTGACAATGCAGGGCGCTGAGGTCACCGAGATCGACACCGAAAACGGCGTGCGATTCCGCGGCAAGGTCTTCGCCGACTGCTCGTATGAAGGCGACCTCATGGCACAGGCCAAGGTCAGCTATACGTTCGGGCGCGAAGGCTCGGCGCAGTATGGCGAGTCGCTCGCCGGCGTGCGCGACCGGACACCCTATCACCAGTTCATGTTCGACGTGCCGGCGCTTGATGCGTCTGGCAAGCCCCTGACTGAGGTCGAGCCCGATCCGCCGCTCGCTCCGGGGACTGCCGACAAGAAAATCCAGGCCTACAACTTCCGCATCATCACCACCAACGTCTCCGCGAACCGTGTGCCCTGGCCGAAGCCAAAAAGTTACGATGTGAAACGCTACGAACTTCTGGCGCGCTACCTCGATGCGTTCGTCAAAAACAAAGGCCGCTCGCCCGTCTTCCACGAACTCACCCTTATCGCGCCCATCCCCAACGGCAAGGCCGATTTCAACAACAACGGCCCGTTCTCGACCGATTACATCGGCAAGAACTACGCCTACCCCGACGGCTCCTATGCCACGCGCGAACGCATCTGGCAGGAGCACGTCGATTACGTCCAGGGCTTCTACTACTTTCTTGCCAACGATCCGCGCGTACCCAAGGAATTGCAGAAGGAAGTGAACGAGTGGGGCCTGCCCCGCGACGAATACGCCGATACGAACCACTGGCCGCATCAGCTCTACGTCCGCGAAGCGCGCCGCATGGTGGGCGTCTATGTCGCCTCCCAGAAGGACCTCCAGACCGAACTCACCAAGCCTGACGTCATCGGCATGGGCAGCTACAACTCGGATTCACACAACATCCAGCGCTTCGTCAATTCAAGGGGCATGGCCGAAAACGAGGGCGACATGCAGGTGGCCGTCAAACCCTACCAGATCCCGTTCCGCATCCTTCTGCCGAAGAAGGAACAGGCGCGAAACCTCTTCGTGCCCGTCTGTTTCTCCGCCTCGCACGTCGCCTATTCGTCGCTGCGAATGGAGCCGCAATACATGATCCTCGGCCACGCCGCCGGTGTCGCCGCGGCCATGGCAATCAAGGGCCGTACGCCGGTTCAGGATGTCAACGTGGCCGAGCTTCAGAAGATCCTCAAATCCGAGGCCGCCGTCTTCGATTACGTCCGCACGTCGCAGCAGGACGCCATGGAGATCATCCATCACATGATGCAGCCCAAAGGCGTCGGCCGGTTCAACTGGGAATACTGATCATCCGCGGAGTAACTCCATGACGCGCAGACCAATACGACACATCCCCATGGCCATCCTGGCGAACTGGTCGCGAACTGGTCAGCCGCTTGGCGATTCTTGCCAAAGTGCCAGTCGCCGTCTGCCACTTTCGTCAATATCTCCATCGGCTCGTATCAGTCTGGCCCCTTCGCGACCCCTTTGCTACCGCGTCCATAATTACAGAGCAGGGCGGCAAGGAGAATCATCGTGATCGACACCAAGATTGCTGTTCCTTTCCTAGCCAGCTCGTTTGATCCGGAGGTGTCGGCCACGGCGCAAGTTCAGCGCGGAAGATAAAAAGCGGATTCTGGAAGAAGTTGATCGTGCCACAGGGCAGGGCGGTATTGGCGCCCTGCTGCGGCGGGAGGGAATCTATTCCTCGACGTTGCGCGGCTGGCGGAAGGAGCGCGATGCCGCTGTGCGCCAGGCCTTCTCCCAGAAACGGGATCCTCAGCCGCGGCGCAATTTCTTGACCAGCGAGAACGAAAAGCTGCGTCGTCAGAATCAGCGGTTACAGGAAGAGATGGAAAAGGCGCACATCATCATCGACGTTCAAAAAAAGTGGTCAAGCTGTTGGGTCATCCGATCACGGAGACTGCTCAGGGCAAGATTTGCCGGCAACATCGTCTTTATTCCCGCGGCGCGGCCAGCAACATCCAGCCGTCCGCCTGATTCCACTGCTTTTCGAATTCGGACCGCTTCATGCGTGTGGTGCCCTTATGCGTGGGATCGTTCAACAGCACCTGATCCTTCGCCGTGCCGGTCACTACGGCATAGTGCATCGACGAGGAATCTTTCTTCTTCAAGGAGACGATCACGGGGCGGCCCTTACCGACGTGCTGCTCCACGTCAACCCAGCGACCGTGGAGCGTGTAGGCGCGGAACCCGTTGTCCTCGAGATAGTGCTTCATTTCGACCAGCGGGATTCCGTGCAGTTCCGCGTCATACAAGCTCCGGTAAACTTCAGCCGGATTCGGGTAGGCCGGTGCGTCCGCCTTCTGGCCACCCCAATAATGCATCACCATCGCGACACTGGCAGCGCCGCATCCGTTCTTCTGTTGCTTGAAAAACGGCACCGTGAGCGGCTGGCTTGCGGCCTGAGCGAGGGTTGCCAGAAGAATTCCAAGAATGATTCGTTTCATCCGGCTGATCCTTACTTAAGGATCAGAACCAACACGGCGGTAGCCAGAGCGATCAGGATATAGGTGATCTGTTGATTCGTGAGAGCGCCGCCAGCCACCTCACGCCCAGGCTCTTCGCTCCGCACGGAAAGCGACTGCTCCTCTTCCGGTGTTAGCAACTCCGGTCCACTCGCCGCGGCGGAAGAAGGCGCCTCCTGCACGGCCACATTGGCGGTCGCCGGTGGAGCGGTCTGTGCCATCACGTTCCCGCCCGGCAGAAGAACACTCCAGCAGAGAACGGCTACAACAATCTTCGAGAACATACTTGGACCTCCATGCCTTTTCGTTTTTCTTCTCTTACGGTGCAGCGGCTAAGGGAACCGCCTGGCCTTGCGCCACAGGAAAACTTTTCCTGCCAAAGCGCGAAACATACCTGTAGCGGGAGGTAAACGGCCCGTCGGCGGCCTCCTCGTGAACGTGCGCAATCCCAGTGCCAAAGACCCCCGGGGGGCAAACTGATTCCATGGATGCTATGAAACACTCCTCCTGGAACATTTCAGTACTCGCCCTGCTTCTCGCAGCCGCTACCGTCGTGGTAGTCGTGCGTGCGCAGCAACCCGCTGCCGATTTCCTGCTGACCAACGGCAAGATCATCACCGTTGACGACCGCTTCATCATCGCACAGGCGGTGGCCTTCCGCGGCGACCGCATTGTCGCCGTCGGCACGAATCAAGACGTCGCACGGCTGGCATCTCGCTCCGCTGCAGAAAGCGGCATATGATGCCAAGGTGCCAAGGGCCAAGGGGACTAAGGGGACAGACTTATAGCTGGTATAGGCGTGTTTTGAGCGAAGCGCGTTTTCCACAGCCGC
>CAZLDN010000046.1:0-37766 GCA_964558355.1 uncultured Candidatus Solibacter sp. | reverse complement strand
CACAGGCGGCGGGGGCGGCGGCGGGGGCGGGGGTGTCACCACCGGGGTCTTCTTTTTACACCCCACGGCGAACATCAACAGGCTCGCTGCTAGAAGCGCTGTAGCGATGTGTTTCTGTCTTATGATCATCTGTCTCTAGACCTCCAAGTCCTTCCGTGCCGGAACTAGTCCAGCTCCAGTTGCTATTTAACCCATACCGGCATGCTGTTGTTTCCGGTCGTGGTCAATTGTCTCACTTCCGTCCCATCGGCAAGCATGGTAAAGATCTGTGTCGAGCCGTTCCGGTTCGAAGAAAACACGATGTGCCGCCCGTCCGGCGCCCACGTCGGGTTTTCGTTCCGCCCCGCGCCGTGCGTGAGTTGAACAACCTCGCGGGATGCCACATCCATAATAAAGATATTCCAGTTGCCGGGTGCAAACCCGCGGGTCCATTTGAACACGATGTGCTGTCCATCCGGATGCCACGCGGGATTGGCGGCTTCGCCCTCACCCGGGGTGAGCCGCGTGACGCCGGCGCCGTCCAAATTCATCTTATAGATTTGTTGAGGCCCGCCGCGTCCAGAGACGAAGACGACGTCCGCTCCTGTTTTGGGATTCACCTTCGGCTCGACCTCGATCGCCCGGTTGTCAGAGAGCCGTTTCAGCCCGCTGCCGTCCACGGCGGCGATGTAGATCTGCGACGAATAGCCCGCCATCGACGACGCGAACAGGATCTTTGACCCATCCGGCGTAAACGACGGCGTCGCATTCATCGAAGCCTGCGGGTTCATGAACGGCAGGAACCGCATGGTCTCCAGGGACATCACCTTGATCTTGGGTTGGCCCTCGGCATAGGTCGTAAATGCCAGACGTTGGCCGTCAGGCGAAACAGCCGGCATTGTCGAGATGGACTTGAACTGCGTCAGTTGACGCTGGTCTGCGCCGTCGAAATCCATCGACCAGATCTCTTTCGTCCCCTTGCCGCCGCGGTCGGAAACGAAGTAGACTTTCGACCCGGCGAGCGACGGCACGCCGAACTGGTTCAGAATGTCGGCCGCGTACTCGTGCGCGATCTTCCTCGCGCCCTCCTCGTTGAGCGGGCCGTTATATAGCTTTCTGAACGCCTTGGCGCCGGCGATGTCCGGCACCGTGGTGTTGTACAGGTGGCCGAACGCGATCAACTGCCCGCCCTGTTCAGCCAGGTAGCCGAAGCCAAGATAGTTGGCGCTCAACGGCGGTGACGACCAGTCGGTCAAACAGCGGCCGTTGCAGTTCGGCGCTTCCGGGGCCGCGCCGCGGCGGGGTTGGACTGGAGCCGCTCCGGAGCGGAGATCGGTTTCCTGCTGCGGCGGGCTGAGGGGATAGAAGCTCTTAGCGGCCATCTCCAACATGCCGGAGCGTTGAATGTCGTCGAAGACCGTCTCATTGAAGACCGCCGAAAGCGGCGACGCTCCGCCCGCTCCGCGGAAATCGGGCAGAGCGATCTTGCTCGTCGTTCCGCCGGTCACAATAATGCGGACGTTGCTCTGTCGCTCCTGCGGCCAAGCCATCGCCGCGAAGGCGAGCGCCAGTAGGATGAGTTTGGTCATGGGTCGCTTCTTCATCATCTCTGTAGTTGGAACCAAAATTCAATCAAGGCGGAAGAGCCGCCATAGGCCGCCGGCAGCGGCTCGAACGGTGTCGCTTGCAGGATCGCCCGTTCGGCTGAGTAGTCGAGCGCACGGTTGCCGCTCGACTGTACGAGGCGGATGTTCTGGACCTGGCCGCCGCGCAGGATTTCGAAAGTGACGATCGCCGGAGGCAACGTGCGCAGACGTGCATCCACCTCGTCGGTCCGCCACTGCCGCGCGACACGGTCGCGGATCAGAGCCGCATATGCGCCGAAACGCGTCCCAAACGGCGCACCTGTCCCGACGCCGACGCCTCCCGAGCCCGGAGCCATGCCATAGAGCGGCGAGACCGCCGCCTGTCCGGCGCTGCTGTAAAGCTGATTCGACGGTCGCTCCTGAGTATCGGTCCTGCGGCTCGTGTACCGGTCGCGGGGCGCACGATCCTTCGCGCCCTTGGTCTTCAGGGCGATCGCATCCGGGTCCTCGCGCAGGGCGGCCTTCTTAGGCTGAGGCTTTGGCGGCGTGGGCACCTGCGACTTCGTGTCGTCGGCCAGTCGATTCACCGGCCCTGACCGGCTTGGCAGCGGAATCGATTTCACCGCCGTCACCCCAACCGCTCCCCCGCCCGCCGAATTCGGATCGCCCCATTGCTCCGCGGCCGACGGCTTGATCAGCATTGACGCGGCGATGGCGGCAAAGACGAGTCCATGCACGGCGAGCGAGCCGAGAAATGATTTTCTCAGCGAATCGCTCTCTTCGAGGACTTCGACGTGCCTCATCACCGCTCCAACGTGTCCTTACTTGCCCGCATGGTCAACCGGTTGCGTGACCATGCGCGGCTCCAGCTTGGCCTCGCCAAGCACGCTGATGACCTGTGCGATCGGATCCCAGATGGCGCTCCGGTCCGCGCGCACATAGACGGCCGAGTGTTTCGGGAATTTTGTCCGAACTTCCTGGCCCAACTGGTTGATGTTCACCTGACGGTCGTTCAAATACAGCTCGCCACCCTTGGTCACCGTAATCACGGGCAACTCCTCCGCGCTGTCGCGGACCTGCTTCACCCGCGGCACTTCCACCTCAAGACCGAAATCCATCACATGGGCGGTGAGCATAAAGATCACAAGCAGAACCAGCACGACGTCCACCAGCGGCACGATGTTGATCTCGGCCAGAGCCGCGCCGCCGCCGCGTCTCCGGCCCCGCCCGTTGCTTTGAAATGAGAAGGCCATCGATGCCTACTCCTCGAAGGTGCGCTCGGTCATGTTGAGGAATTCGAGTGCGAAGTCGTCCATGCGGGCCGTCAACTCGCGGATCCTGTGACCGAACTGGTTGTAAGCGATAGCGGCCGGGATGGCGGCGGCCAAGCCCGCGGCGGTGGCGATCAGCGCCTCCGAGATGCCCGGCGCAACGGCGCGCAGGCTTGCGCTGCCTGCCGCGCCAAGACCCTGGAACGCGTCGATGATGCCGAGCACCGTGCCGAACAGACCCACAAACGGCGAGACGGTCGCCGTCGTTGCAAGCCAGCTCATGTTGCGCTCCAGGCGCGCCGACTCTTCGCTGATGCCGAGTTGCAGCGACCGTTCCAGCGACAACTTGTTCACGATGGCGCCGCTGGCCTGAGCCTGCCGTGCCGCTTCCTGATAGCCGAAATCGAAGACCGCCGACACCGGCGCCGCCCGGAACTGCTCTACCACCACGGCCACCGAGTCCAGATTCGGCGCTTTGCGGAAAGCCCGCAGGAACGCCTTGTCGGCACCATGCGCGTTGCGAAACTGCGACCACTTCGCCAGAATCATCGTCCAACTCAGCACCGAGGCGACGAGCAGAATCAGCAGGACAAGCTTCGACAGCAACGATGCGCCGAGCACCAGTTCCCAAATGGACATCTGTAGATATGCGCCAACGTAAGGCATGGTCAAGGTCGGGCTCCTTGGGGTTCACCCACTATGATAGCGAAGCCATTTCCAGGCTGGTTTGTTTGATGGACGCAGGTCGAGGGGCGCGGAGATACGCGGACCTCTTATAATTGCCCTGAATGCTGGTCGAGCTCGTTGTTGAGAATCTGGCTGTGGTGGAACGGCTCCGCGTCCGTTTTCATGCGGGTCTGAACGCCCTGACTGGCGAGACGGGATCGGGCAAATCCCTGGTTGTCGATGCCCTTGGCCTACTGTTTGGCGGCCGCGCTTCGACCGGCCTGATCCGCGCCGGCGCCTCCCGGCTTTTTGTCTCCGGCCGCTTCGAACTGCCCGGTGACCCTGCGTTGAGCGCCATGCTCGACGACGCCGGAATCGAAGTCGAAGAAGGCGAAATCCTGCTCGAACGCGAGATCACCACCAATGGCAAGTCGCGCGCTTATGCGGCCAGCCGGCCAGTGACGGTCGCCTTCCTTCGTGACGTCGCCCCATTCCTCGGCGACATCCATGGCCAGCACGACCAGCAGCGCCTGTTCAGCGGCGAGTCGCAGCGCACCGTCCTGGACGAGAGTTTGCCGGACCCCGGCCTGTTGGCCGCCGTCTCCGAGGCATACTCGATCTGGCGCGCATCCACCGCCGCCCTCGATGAGCTGGATAGAACAGAGAAAGAGAAGCTCCGCCTCGCCGATCTCTGGATCATGCAGCGCAACGAAATCGCGGCGCCCGGTCTAACTCCAGGCGAAGACATAAAACTTGAGAACGAGAGTAGCGTCCTCAAGAACGTCGCACGCCTGTCGGAACTAGCCACGGTGGCCCACGAAAGCCTCTCGGAATCGGACTCTTCAGCCGCCTCGCGCATCGCAGCTTCCCTGAAACGCCTGGAGGAGGCCGCCCGGTTGGACGCGAAACTCCAGCCTGTCGTCGATCTGCTGAAGCCCGCATACATTGCGGTCACCGAGGCCGCGCACGAGTTGCGCCACTACCTCGGGCGCCTTGAAGCGGACCCGAAACGCCTGGAGACCGTCGAAACCCGGCTCGCTCAGATTGAACGCTTGAAGCGGAAGTACGGCAACTCGATTGAGGAGATCCTCGCCTTCCTGGATCAGGTGCGAAGTCAGATCGAGGCTGTAGAAAATGCATCCGCCCGCCGTGAGCAGCTTCAGGTGGAGATCCGCGACAAGGAATCCGCCTATCGCTCGGCGGCTGTCCGCCTGCGCGAAGCGCGCCAGAAGTCGGCCCGGAAACTCGAGAAGCAGGTCGAAGCCGAACTCGCTTCGCTGGCCATGAAGGGGACCCGCTTCCGGATCTCCATCAGTGACACGCCGCCGTCATTCAGCGGCATGGACTCCGTCGAGTTCCTGGTGGCGGCCAACGTTGGAGAGGATCCAAAGCCCCTCGACAAAGTCGCCTCCGGAGGTGAACTCTCCCGCATCGCCCTGGCGCTGATGACCTGCATGGCCACTCATTCGTCCTCGCCGCAGCGCCGCACTCTCGTTTTCGACGAGGTGGATGCCGGCGTCGGCGGCGCGGCTGCCGAAGCCGTCGGACTCCGGCTGAAGAAAATTTCGGCCGCTGACCAGGTCCTTTGTGTGACGCATCTCGCCCAGATCGCCGGCTTCGCCGACCACCACTATCTCGTCACCAAGCGCGAGACCAAGGGTCGTACCGTCGCCGAACTCGCCGAACTCTCGTCCGAGGACCGCGTACGGGAAGTCGGCCGCATGGTCTCAGGTCAACAACTCACCGAAGAGGCTCTGCTGCACGCCAGGAAGCTCATCCGGAGCTAATTACAGGTCCAGTGCAACCACCTCATGCAGCCCAATCGGCGGCGTGAGCACGCGCAGCGTTCTGCCTGTCACGCTCCACTTCGGCGTGCTGCCGCTCACCAGGAACCGCACCCCCTTCGGTTTCACGCCATCCGGCAACTCCAGCGCGACCTCCTGCGGCCCCACGGGCAGGATCTCTCTGAATGGCGCCCGCATCATCATCGGATTCGTCAGATTCACGACATGAACCGTGATCGAACTCTTTTGTTTCCAGATGGCGACATCGACCACACCCGGCCCCGTCACCTTCACCGGTGAAAGGCCCCGCGAGACCCATCGCACTGCGTTTTCGATCAGACGGCCGTGGTCGGGATGCAACACCTCCCAGAATGTCCGGTCGAGATCGAAGGGGAAATAGACCACTCGCCCCTTGCCCGGTTCGCGTGCGAACACGGCCGGATGCTCGGGGCTGCCCTCCCGCACGTAGACCTCTTCCATCGGCAGATCCGGATAACTGGGAACGGTCATCAATGGGCAATCGCCGGAGGGCGATTCTGTCAACTCCACGCGCGCCGTGCCGTGAATCATCCGCTTCGCGCCCTCAAGCCCGGCGAGCAGCGGATGCCCTGCCTTGACAATGCGGAGGTAGGCGTTCTGCTGCCGTTCGATGACGCGCCCACCGAAATGCGCGCCGAACAGATTGGCCAGCCCAAATTCCACCCGCCGTTTGCCCCATTCGTCGTAGAGCGACGTCTCGTGCGTCGCCACCACCCCTCCACCGCGCTCGACAAACCGGCGGATCTGCCCGCACTGCTGCTCAGACAGGGCCGCGATGTTCGGCAGAATCAGCGTGTCGAAGCGCGCCAGCGACGCCTCATCAAGCCGGTGGTCGTGCACCATGTCAAATGGGATGCGCGCCTCAAGCAGAGCCTGGTATGCGCCGAGAATCGCGTCTTCCACCCGCTGCCGCGCCGTGGCGCCGCCATAGAATCGCGCGGTCTGTTGGGAGAAGACCAGGCCGGTCCGGGCGAGATTCGCCGTGTTTCGCATGTAGCGGTCGTTGCGGAAATGCCACTCAAAGATCTCCTCCATCGGCTTCATCCAGCGATCGTCCGTCGGACGGGCGTTGAACTTAATCAGCCACGGTCGCAGTCCCTGGGCGATGCCCTCGGCCGCCCATATCTTCAATTCCGGCGCGCTCTGCGTCGAGTCCTTCCAGCGGTAAGGCGCCTCCAGCCCGACGCTGAACAGTCCGGCGATCGGCTTGTCGCCCAGCCCGGCGCGATACTCCTTGCCGTTCTTGCCGCACGCCCAAACTGGCGTCGCACCGCTACGGCCCTGCCGGTCGGCAAACAATGTCACCGCTTTCTGGCCTGTGCGGTGCATATCGATCTCGCTCAGCGCGCCGCCGCCTGTGTTCGGAATGAAGACGGCATCGGGCTGGATCTTGCCGATCTCGGCGTCCCAAAGGTCCCACAATTCGAACAGTTTTTCGTCGCGCCAGACGATGTGCTTGTTGCGCACCTCAGCCGGCGAACCCGTACGCGGCAGTTCGAATCCAGAAAACCGCCGGAAGCTCCCGGCACAGTGTTTGCAGAAACACATCCCGCTGCCGCTCCAACGGTTGGCAAAGATCCCGTCGACCTTGTAGTTCGTGACAATCTCGCGCACCACGCTCGTCATGAACTCGAAGTTGTACGGGCCGAGCCCGCAGGTCACCGTATATTCCGGCATCGCCCAGTGAGGGCGTGCTTTGCCGTCCACATCGGCCGCCATCCAATCCGGGTGCGCATCGGCCATGTCCTTGTGGGCGGCGTGCGGATCGATGCGGGCGACCACATTCATTCCCAACTTCCGGCATGCCGCGGTCAGCTCGCCAAACGCGTCGCCCGAGCCAAGCCATTTGCTGCGGTAATGCAGCGGAACCTTTGTCGGGTAAAAGGCGACGCACCCCCCCGCGCTCAGGCACGCCGCATCGACATGCAGCCGTTTCATGTAGTCCACCCAGAAGCCGATGTCGTACCGGCCAGGATCGTCTTCCACGAAAGCGATCTGAATCCAGCGCATCGGCCGCACCGCCCACGCGCCCCTCGCCTGACCCGCCAGACTTCCCTTCCACGCCGTCGCGGCCACCGCTCCGTTCCGGATCCACTCGCGTCTGGTCATCGATTGATTCACCTTTCGACGGGTATCATATCGGTTTGTGGCATACACTGGGTACTGGAGAAACCCGATGAATCCCTCTGAAATCCGTCCGCGAACCCGTCTCGGACTTGGCCTCATCATCTTCGCCGTCCTCATCGTGCTGTTTACGGCGCGATCCGTGGCCAGCTTCGTCATCGAGTTGGAATGGTGGAAGGAGATCGGGCAACCCGAGACCCTGTGGCGTATGATCGCCTACGGTTACGCGCCGGTCGGCCTCGCGGCGATTCTGATGTTCGTGGCGCTCTGGGTGGCACACGCCAGGGGGATGAAGTCGGCTGACACGGGTCTTCGACATCATCGCGTTTATGCGCGTATCGCCACCGCCGTCCTGTTCCTCGTCAGCCTTGTTCTGGCCGTGCTTACCGTGGATGCCTGGACGATTGTCCGCTACTTCGGCGGCATTGGCCTTGACGGGTCGAAAACCTTCTCCGACCCGGTCTTCGGCAACAATCTGCTGTTTTATTTCTTCACCCTCCCCGCCTATCACCTCATCCTCAGGTTCCTGCTGGTCGCCGCCCTCGGCTCGGCGCTCGTCTATTGGCTGACGTCCCGGGGCTGGTCCATCCGCCAGTCGATGGGCGAGTGGAACAAAGAAGAGCCCTTCGCCCTGGATCCCAGCCAACTCCGGCTTACTGAAGCTCTCGAATCCCGCTTCTTCCGCGTCGCCGCCACCATCGCGCTGACCGCTTATGCCATCCGGTTGTCCCTCGGCCGTTACAGCCTGCTCTTTGAAGACCACTCCACGCTGGTTGGCGTCGACTGGGTCGCTGCAAACGTCACGTTGCCCCTCATCTGGCTCTCCGTCGCCGCCTGCGCGGCCAGCGCTGTCGCTCTTTTGGCCGGCCGCTACCGCTGGATGCTCATACTGCCGGTGGCCTTGGCGGCGCAGTCGTTCATCCCATCGATCATCCATGCCGTCTATGTCCGCCCCAGCGAGATCACCATCCAGCGGCCATACATCCAACGCCACATCGCCGCCACGCGGGAAGCCTACGGCCTTACCCACCGCACCAGGGAGATCGATTACGGCGCCAAACTCGAAACCCGCATCGATCCGCAAAAACACAAGGTGCTTTTCGATAACGTCCGGCTGTGGGACTGGCGCGCCTTCCATGACACCGTCACTCAGATCCAGGCCCTTCGTCCCTATTACGTGTTCAAGGACTCCGACGTCGACCGTTACGTCATCGACGGCCAGATCCGCCAACTTCTCCTTACGCCGCGTGAGTTGGACGTCGCCCAGTTGCCCGCCGATGCCCGCGCCAAGTGGGTCAATCCGCACTTTATCTATACGCACGGCTACGGACTCGTCGTTGCCGAAGCCGCCCGCATCACCGCCGACGGCCTGCCGCACCTGCTCGTCCAGGATGCCCCGCCGCACATCAAGACCGCCTCGCTGAAGCTCACACGCCCCGAGCTTTACTACGGAGAAGTTACCCATGAGCCCGTCTTCGTCCGCACCGCCCAACCCGAGTTCAACTACCCTTCCGGCGCCGGAAACGTTGAATCACGTTATGAGGGCAAGGGCGGATTCCCCATCTCGTCCCCGCTCATGCGCTTCGCTGCCACCCTCTCCACCGGCGACTGGAACATCATCCTCACCAGCTATCTGAAGCCCGAGAGCCGCATGATGATCCGCCGCCAGGTGCGTGAGCGCGTCAACTCCCTCGCCGGCTTCATCGAATGGGACGCCGATGCCTATCTGATCGTCACCGAAGAAGGCCGCCTTGTCTGGATGATCGATGGTTACACGTCCAGCGACTCCCACCCCTACTCGAAAAGCCACTCCGTCGCCGGTATCGGATCGCTCAACTACATCCGCAACTCCGTCAAAGCCACCGTCGACGCCTACGACGGCACGATCCGTCTTTACGCCTTCGACGAGCAGGATCCCATCCTCGCCTCTTACCGTCATCTCTTCCCCGGCCTGTTCCAGCCAAAGGCCGCCATGCCCGCCGATCTGCGGTCCCACGCCCGCTATCCCGAACTCCTGTTCCGCATCCAGGCCGAGGCCTACCGCACTTTCCACATGACCGACTCCGAAGCCTTCTTCAACAAAGAAGATGTTTGGGATCTGTCCCGCAACCTCAACAGCAGCGCCGGCCGCCCCGAACCCGCCGTCCCCACTTACCTGATAGCCACGCTGCCCGGCGAGGAAAAGCCCGAGTTCCTCCTCGTCACCACCTTCACCCCCCGCAATAAGGACAACCTCATCGGCCTTATGGCCGCCCGCTGCGATGGAGACGCACTCGGCGAACTCGTCTTCCTCCAACTCTCAAAGCAGGAGCTCGTCTTCGGCCCCATGCAGATCGAGGCCAGGATCAACCAGGATCAGAACATCTCCAAGGACCTCACCCTATGGAACCAGCAGGGCTCGCAGGTCCTGCGCGGCCAGATGCTGGTCCTCCCGCTCGAACAGTCTTTCATCTATATCGAGCCGATCTACATCCAGGCCGCCGAGGCCCGCATGCCTCAACTGAAAAAGGTGGTCCTCGCCATGGGCGACAAGATGGTCTATGCCGACACCTATGAGTTGGCTCTGGCCGAGTTGGCCGGAACTTCATTCGCCCAACCTGCCAGCGCTCAGTCCAGCACGCCTGAAGCGCCGGCATCCTCCGCTATACAGGACGATCCCTACGCTCAGTTCCGCGAGATCTGGTCCAGGTACAGGAAGTCGCTCGCTGAAGGCCGCTACCAGGAAGCAGGCAAGGAACTCGAGCGGCTCGATCAACTGATCGGTGGCCGCGCTCCTGCCGGCGCTCCACGCCGTCCCTAGTCAGGTCATGAATCGGCTGGCCGGAAATCACAGGCAGCCTCCGCGCTGCGAAGCCGAAGTCGTTGTGAACTTTGCTTCTGGATTCACCCATACGCGGATATACTGCAAGTTGAGACTATGAGTGGTGTCCCTGCCAAATTTCGACGGATTCTGATCGTCGACGATGATGCCGCCGTCAGGAAAGTGCTGCAAACGATCCTTGGAGAGGCCGGGCATTATGTGGAAACCGCCACCAACGGCAGGGAGGCGCTCGACCGCATGACCACGGGTGGTATCGACCTGATGATCACTGACCTTGTGATGCCCGAGCAGGAAGGGATCGAGACCATCAAGCGCCTTCGCAAGGAATACCCTGACGTGAAAGTGATCGCGATGTCGGGCGCTTTCGGAGGCGACTACCTGCAGATCGCTGGGTTCATGGGCGCCCACAGTACCCTGGTTAAGCCCATCAGGATGCGGACTGTCCTCGAAGCCGTCGAGGCGGTCTTTACCGAATAGCCTCTGCCCCGTGTCAGCCAGTGCCGCGCCGGCGTGACTAGCCGTTCACAACGCGGCGGCGGAATCTGCCGGAAGTTGAAAGCACCTGCTTGCGCGCCCTCCCGCTCTCCAGCATCTGATCCCTCGCCGACTCCATTGCCATGCTGAGCGGCTCGCCAGCCGCCTCGGCGCTGCCCCAGTGGAAAATGATCGGCAGGCTGCCGAGTGAGCGGAGTTGGTAATCCCACAACGCCTCGGCGGTCTGCTGGCTCAGTTGCCGGGCAGCCTCCATGCTCTCTGCGGGAAGGACCATCACGAACAGTGACTCCTCGGCCCAGCAGCCGAAGCCGCTCTCGCCCAGAAGGGAACTGAAGTACTCATTCGCCGCCGCAACCGCCTGCCGGACAGCAGGCTGGCCGTGCTCGGCAATCAGGTGCTCGTAGCCCAGCAACCCCAGGAAGAAAACCACCCCTTCAAACGCCGCACTCTGCTCGATGAGATCGGCCAGCAGTTGCCTGTCCTGGATTCCGTTCGGAATCTTGATTGGCGCGGGCCTTGTGAAACCGGCGTGAGCTGTCTGAACCGGCGTAGGCATCTGAACGACCTTCGGCTTCAGATCCAGTTCGTTGTACAAATCAACGAACCGTTCCATGTCGGAGTGGACCGGCTCGATCTTTTCCAGAACCAGAGGCGCCTGCGGCGCTATCTTCTCGGGTTCTTGCCCGATCTCGCCGGCAGAGAACGCCAACCGGAGTTCTTCCCGGACCGGCAAATCCTCAACCTCGATGTCGTCCAATACCAGTGGCACTTTGGCATCCCATGGTTCGACGAAGGAGGCGACAGGGGCATCGGCCAGTGGCTCGCACTCCACTTCGGCAACCAGTTCCAGCATCTCCGGTTCCGGATTCACGGCGTCTAGAGGGACTGCCAGGAACCCGATCGCTGGTTCATCCAGTTCCCCTGCGATGAACCCCACAGGGGCAACGCCGCCCATCCTCGGTTCAACAATTAAGGTTACAGGAGCATTGGCCAGCGGCGCGCACTCCGCCTCGGCAACAAGTTCAAGCATTTCGGGTTCCAGATCTACGGCTTCGAGGGGAACAGAGACGAACCCGATCACTGGCTCTTCCCGATCCTCTGAGAAGAACCGGACAGGGGCGATGTCTCCCACCATCGGCTCAACGGCCTGGGCCGCCGCGATGGGTTCAACGCTCATCTCCACCGCTTGGCTGAGTTCGATCAGATCGCCCTCATCAAGCACCCTGACCCGCACAATCTCATCTTCACGCGGCTCAGCCGCCTCGGCGTAGACCGTTTCTGGTTCGCCGGCAACCACTGCGGCGGCGGGATCCATCTCTGGCGCAAACTGCTCCAAGAACTCGACGGCGAACTCGGCTTCGGGCATCCCCGCGACTTCGGCCGTCTCCTCCACCAGCGCCTGCTCGACCTCTGCGCTGGCCCAGTCCGGCGGGAGCAACTGAACGTCAAGATTCGCCTGGAAACTTGCTTCAGCGGCCATCGGCAGAATCGGGACAGTCTCAGCAGCTACCTCGCTCCACGTTCCGCTGACGGCTGTGGTTGCAGGCAGCACAACAAGTTCCGTCATGACAAGAAGCGGCGCTTCCGCCGTCTCGCCCGCGGCAGGCGGCATTCCCGATTCGAAGTCCGCCACGATCGGTTCGGATTGAATCGCCTTCAGCACCACCGGCAGCGCTGCCGTACGCACTTCAATTCCGGCCAATCCGCCCGCGGCAAGCTCGGCGCCAAGCTCCCCAGCCGAAGGCAATCTGGACCCATCGTCGCTGACATCCAGCGCCCAGCCCTGATCAACCACTGCGAAAACAGCCTCCGCCTCGGCCTGCACCGGCGCAACGCGCGACTGCACCGGGTCCACCCCGGCAATCTGGTGAAGCGCCTGTGGCGCCGCGGGCTCAGCTTCGGTCGGGCGATCCTCGCGAGTAATCAATTCCGGCACGGACTGCACAATAATCGGTGAAGTCCAAATGGCGATCGCGGACGTCACCATAGGAATTGGCGGCTGTTCAAAGGGAATTGGCGCCGGCTCGACTGGCGCCGCTTCCACGGTTCGCCCGGCGGCGCCCCGCTCGACCACCTTTCGCGCCCAGTCTTCCATCACCTCAATCGCCGTGGGCCGCGCAATCGGCTCCTCGGAGCGCAGTGCGGACGCAACCGCTGGCCGCATCTCAGGATCCGCCCCGCGCCCGGCACGCCTTCGCCTCGGATATCCAGGTATCCCCTCCGGCAAATTCATCGGTGGAGCAACCGCAGGTTCCTTCACCTTCTCCACTTCCGCCGCCCTCGCCGCCAGGCCCGGAAGCATCTTCTCCGGCGCCGGCTTCACCCTGCGTACACGATCCCGGCCTACCTCGGCGCGTTCACGCTCTTCCTGCCGGACCAGCAACTCAATGTTGACTTCCCTCAGCTTCTCGTTGTTGCCCTTCAGAAAGTCGCAGATCAACGCCACGAAGGCGGCGCCTAGCACCACCAGAAGACTGACGAAAATCTGCAGTTCCATCGCGCCCATACTTAATCCTGTCAGCCATTGTAAAGTCGGAAGGACCATAGGGAAATAGGACTAAGGTCTCATTGTCGGTGGGTACCTTCACATTAGCCTTAGGTAAGGGACCGAGGAACACCCGAGGGTAAACCCCTTAGGCGACTAAGCGAATCACCCTAGCCGAAACGACCCGCACAGCCTACTTTCGACGGCTCAGACCGTCCCCGCCCCGCCGGTCATCCCGCCCACCGGGCGGCCCAAAGTCCAACTCCTCCGCCGTGTAGCTCAGATCGCGATCCAACACCATCTCCAGCGTCGTCCCCCGCTCGAGCATCGCATCCGGCCCGCGGCTCATCATCACGCCGATCAAACCCGCTGCCGCCCCCGCCGCCGCACCGATCCCCGCTCCCTTCGCCCCTGACGATATCCCGCCCACCATCGCACCCCAGCCCGTCCCCGTACCCACCTTAGTTGTATCCCCGATCTTGTCGCTATCGCCCTTGATCTTGCCTTCGGTCCGGTCCAACTCGCCCTTGTTCGACCCATCCAGGCTCCCCGGCCGCGACCTGAAATCCCTCGTCACCCCGTTCGGCAGCGTCAATGTATCGAATCGAACATACAACTCCGCCCTGCCTTTCATCTTCCCCGCCCGCTTTACGCTCGTCACCGTCCCTGCGACGTAACTCCCCGGCGGCACCACCACGCGCCCGCCCACCAGCACTGGAAACCCCGTCGCCAGGTAGACCCTATCGCCCTCGGCCGCCGTCTTCGTGCTGACGCTGTTCAGCAGGTTCAACAGAATCCGCGTTCCCGTATCGACGACATACGTCCTCTCGACCGGCGGCTCGGCCTGCTGCGCCGGCAAACCCGCCGGCGCGGCCATCGCCATCAGGAAAATCAGTACTCTCATCATTGCGGCTCTTCTTCCTATCCTAGGCCAGCTTCCACTCCACCCGTCATTTCCCCGGCACCATCGGCACGAACTGCACTCCGTAGGCTACACGCCTCTTCGTCTTGCCCGCCGCGTCCTTGTCGATCACAACAAGTTCCTGCCAGGACTGCCCCTCCGGCGCCACCAGCCGCCCCCCATTCTTCAATTGATCGATCAGCGCCCGTGGAATCTCCGGCGGCGCGGCAGTCAAAATGATTCGGTCGAACGGCGCCTTCTCGGGCCACCCCTTGTAGCCATCCCCAACCCTGACCTGCACGTTCGAATGACCAAGTTCCTTCAGCAACGCCCCGGCTTGCCTGCCCAGTTCCGGCACGATCTCGATCGAATACACTTCCTTGGCCAACTGCGCCAGCACCGCCGCCTGATATGCCGACCCAGTCCCGATCTCCAGTACCCTGTCCCCTGGCCGAATCTCCAGCATCTCCGTCATCGACGCAACGATATAGGGCTGTGAGATCGTCTGCCCAAATCCGATCGGCAACGGCGTATCCTCATAAGCCCGCCTCTCCATCGCCTTCGGCACGAACAGGTGCCGCGGCGTGGCCCGCATCACCGCCAACACCTGCCCGTTTCTTACGCCGCGGGCTTCCATCTGGTCGCGCACCATCCGCTCGCGCGCGGACTTGTAGTCCTGCGCTTCGCACATCACCAAGGACGCTATGAGTGGCAGCACGGTTCCTGCTTTCATTCTGCGCCTCCTCTCGGCATAGTCCAGCCCAGAGCTCATCCCAGTCCAGACTAAACCCGATTGCCCCCAGCCGTTACTGCGGCATCGCCTCCTCCGGCCACGGCGTCACCTTCACCTGCGCCGTCGAGGTCTGGCTGGCTGAGACCTTGACCCTCACCCCTTTCGACTCCACTTGCTTGAAGATCTCCGGGTCCTCCAGCGCCCCACCCTGGAACTGATCGAACACAAACACCAGGTATTCGCCCGGCCTGAGACCCTTCAGCATAAACGCCCCGTCCTGAGTCACCGGCATTGCCCGAGGCTGGTCGACCAATCTGAACTTCGGCTCTGCGGGGATTGCTACCGCCATCGCCTGACCCTCGCCGGGACCTTCGCTCGTGTCCACTCTTCCCGAAATCGTCCCCGTATTGGTCGAAACCACTACCCGGACCGGACCCACCGGTCCCTGCGTCATGTCCAGATCCCGGCCAAAGTAGTCCTCCCCGCCAACCGTGACCGCCGCCACGAAGGAGGGGCCCAGTTCCGGGTTTCTCACGGCCGCATTCGCCTTGTAGGTCCCTGGAATCACATTCTCGGCCGTCCAGGTCCCATCGCTCGCCACCACCACCTGCGGCGGTGGTCCGAAGAACATCCCTTGCTCGGCTGGCGTAAGCATCACGTTGACCGCCTTCAGATCCACCTTTTCCCCGCCCTGCGCCGTCTGCACCGACACCGTCCCGCTCACTTTGAACCCGCCCTTGATCTCGATGACGATTCCCTCCACGTCACCCGGCACGTCCACCCTCGCCACCCCCAGCCGTCTCTGCCCGGCGGTCCGGTTGTCGTAGCTGGTCGCCGTCAGAATATATGTTCCGGGCCGCACCCCGCGGACCTCGAAACTCCCGTCCGGCCGCGTGCTCGCCCCCTCGCCGCCCCGCATCATATCGTCCGTCCGCATCGCCGACACTCCGAACCGCAACTGGCCCTGCGCCTCCGGATCCACCACACGCCCGCTGATCTTGTATACCGTGCCCCGCCTCAATTGAATGTCGGCGTTGCTCACCAGTTGCCCGGCCTTTGTCTCGATTACCGTGGCCTGATCAGGCTCAAAGACGCTGGGGTGGAACGTCTGCACGAATTGCGTGTCCTCTCCCCCAAACTGCGTCGACACCAGCGGACCCGCCACTTGCATCGCCCTCCGCGCTGGCATAGCCGCAACCACCACCTTGCCCGGCGGCAAGTTGAAGATCCGGAATTCCCCCAAATCGTTCGTCGTCGCTCCCGACGACTGCATCCAACGGCGTTTCCCGTTCATATACCTGCGCTGCAGTGCCGAAACAGAGACGCCCTGCACCGGTTCGCCTTCGTCGTCCACCACCCTTCCCGTAATCACCGCCTGCGGCTGCAACTTGTACTCCAGGCCGGTCACGTCCTGCGCCGCCGAAACCCGAATCCCGCGCGGGGTATATCTGGAACGCCGGTCGGCTACGTAGCCCTGCTTCCCAACGATTATGAAGTACATCCCCTCGGCAGCACCCTCGAAGCGGAATCGCCCTTCGGCGTCGCTGGAAGTCACCATCGTCGTGGGCTCCTGCCGGCTTCCTATCACGGCCGGTCCGCTCCCGCGCAGCACCACATCCACTCGCCTGATCCCCTCGCCCGTCACCGAGTTCACCACCGTCCCTTCCACGCTCCCCAACTTGGCCGTCTCCTGGCACAAGCCCAGCAGCGGGAAAAACATCAGAACCGCGGCAAGCCGCCTAATCGCCATCATTGTTGTGTCCGAGCCTCACTAGTCAAGAGAATATACGGAATCGACTCCTCCTGGGTTACTCCTTACCCCCTTCCCGTTTGCTTCCCCCTCCGCATGGTGATAGCTTTCCCAATGGAACCCCTTACCTCCATGAATCGAAGCACCACAATGATCTCCCGCCGCCAACTGCTCGCCTCCTCCGCACTGGCCCTGCCCGCGCTTCAAGCCGCCAAGGGCTACTCGCCCATCTTCGCCGGCCAGGCCTACGTCTTCCAGCAGCACTACGGTCGCATGAAGGAGCCTATCGAGAAGCACTTCGAGGAGATCTTCCAGTCCTTCCGCATCGCCGGATACGACAATCTCGAACTCACGAACGTCTTCTTCGCGCCCGAATACACCGAACGAACTGCCGGTCTCCTGAAACGCCACAAACTGAAACTCCCCATCGTCTATAACGGCGGCGAGATGCACACCGAAGCCGGCGCTGAAAAGACCATCAGCGACACCCTCGCCCTCGCCCGCCGCGTCAAGAAGGCCACCGGCACTCTCGAATGGGTCGACGTCAACCCCAATCCCCTACCCAAGGGAGCCGCCAAATCGGACGCCGAACTGAAAATCCAGGCCGCCACCCTCAACCGCCTCGCCACCGGACTCTCCCGCGAGAAACTCGGCCTCATGGTCCACCAGCACGCCCCGGAGATGGCTAACGGAGCCCGTGAATGGCGTCACATGATCGCCAACACCGACCCGAAACTCGTCCGGATCTGCCTGGATGTCCACTGGGTCCAGCGCGGCGGCCAGGACGTCATGACGCTGCTCAAGGAAGCCGCCCCCCGCCTCGCCGCTCTCCACCTTCGCAACTCCAAGGACGGCATCTGGCTCGAAGAGTTCGCGCCAGGCGATGTCGACTACACCCAGGTCGCCGCCTACCTGAAGGACTACGGCTTCAAAGGCTACCTCGTCGTCGAACTCGCCTGGGATCCCAAGACCGAAATCACCTCATCGCTCGAATCCAACATCCGCCGCAGTCTGAACTACGCCGAATCGATCTTCAAGAAATAAGGAAGACCTCATCATGAAGTCCACACGCCGCCAGCTCATCGCCGGACTCGCCCTGCCCCTCGCCACCCGCGCCCTGCGTGGACAAAGCGCTACCGCCTCGGTCGAAGTGAATGCCAACGTCGCGATCGGCCTCATCCGGCCCGAACTCCATGGCCACTTCGCCGAACACCTCGGCTCCTGCACCTATGGCGGCCTCTGGGTCGGCAAGGAGTCGCCCATCCCCAACGTCAACGGCCACCGCAAACAGGCCGTCGAGTGGTTGAAACAAGTCGGCATCCCCGTCCTCCGCTGGCCCGGCGGCTGTTTCGCCGACGATTACCACTGGCGCGACGGCATCGGCCCCCACGACAAGCGCCCCAAAACCGTCAACATCCACTGGGGCAACTACACCGAAAACAACTCCTTCGGCACCCACGAATTCATCGAACTCTGCCGCCTCATCGGCGCGGAACCCTACCTCGCCGCCAACCTCGGCTCTGGCACCCCCCAGGAGATGCGCGACTGGATCGAATACTGCAACTACCCCTCCGGTTCCACCCTCTCCGACGATCGCGCCCGCAGCGGCTCCCCCGACCCCTTCAAGGTCAAATACTGGGGCGTCGGCAACGAAAACTGGGGCTGTGGCGGCAACATGCACCCTGAAGAGTACTGCGCCCTCTATCGCCAATTCTCGACCTATGTCCGCGAATTCGGCGGCGTCCGTCCCTACAAAATCGCCTGCGGTCCCAACGGCAACAATACCGATTGGACCCGCCGCTTCTTCGATGCCCTCCGCGGAAAGCGAGGCCCCGAGGGCTTCGCCATGCACTTCTATTCGAATAGCCGCTCCCAGTCCACCAAGTTCGACAACGCCGCCACCGAAGAGCAACTCTCTTCGTTTCAACGACTTGAACGCGCCGTCATCCAACAGCGCGCCCTCCTCGACAGCTACGATCCCGAACGCCGCATCGGCCTTCTTGTCGACGAATGGGGCGTCTGGGACCGCATGGACCGAGAGGAAGAGAAAAAGTACGGCGCACTATTCCAGCAGATCACCATGCGCTCGGCTGTCGCCGCCGCACTCGGACTCAACGTCTTCCACCGCCAGGCCGAAAAACTCGTCATGTGCAACATCGCCCAGATCGTCAACGTGTTGCATTCATTAATCCTGACCGACGGCCCCCGAGCCTGCCGCACCACCACATATTGGGCATTCGACATGCTCAAAGCCCACCGCGGCCGCACCTCAGTCCGCGTCTCAAACCCCGATCCCTCGGCCCTCGCCCTCTCCGTCTCAGCGTCGAAGAAGGACAACGAACTTGTCCTTACCTTCGTCAATCCCAAGCCCACCCAGGCCCTCGACGTCTCCTGCGCAATCTCCGGAGCAAACCCGGCCTCCGCCACGGCTGCCCTGCTCAACCACGCCAACCTCAACGCCGCCAACACCTTCGACCAACCCGACCTGATCATGCCCAAGCCGTTCGCCGTCCAGGCCGCCGCCGGCAAACTGGCGATGAAACTACCGGCCCTGTCCATCGCCACCGTCACCGTCAAACTCGCCTGATCGGACGAAATCCATGAACCGTGTTTCCACCGGACTCGTATCCTGGTGTGAGTGCGTCCCCATGGGCCATCGGCCCGCCGATGGCGATGAAAGCTCCGCCGCGGCGTCCCCAATCATGAGGCCGCGAACGCAGAGAGCGGGTTCCGGACCGCACTCTCGACCGAGTGGGCTTTCCGGCGCGACTTTCAACGGAGTTCCACATGGCCGTTGCCAGCCGCAACAAGCCATGAAAATGGCCATTTTCAGGGGAGGCGTGTGCCAACCCTCGCTCTCCCCAATGGAGGAATCTCTCACCCCTATGAAATCGAAATCACTTCTCACCGCCCTCGCCCTCTGCCTGGCCGCGCCCACATTTGTCCAAATGCCGCCCCTGGTTGACCGCGAGGGCGCACTTGGGGAACCTGGGAACCTGGGACTGACCCGTCCCAGCCGGGATTTCTGAAAAATACGAACGACTCAAAGCCGAGTTCAGCCCGTTGCGCATTCTTGCAAGTCTTTGATAGACAACGAGTACAGGCCAAAGAGTGGTCGGGTCCGCAGAATGGCGTTGGCGGCCGGGCTCGGCATGGAGACTCTCGGCATAGCAGGTGCGGACCTCCAGGGCTTGCGGTCGCAGCCCTTCAAACGGCAGCATAATGGGTAGCCAAGGATGGTCACACGTCAAGATTGTGCCAAAATTGCGGTTGGGACGGGTCAGTCTGTCCCAGGTTCCAGCACGAACAAAGGCGCTGCGAATCTGATCATTGTTCTTTCTCCCTTGGCTAATGCGGCGGATCGTACGGCCTCAATCGTCCTGGTTCTCCTGCTTCGCATCGAAATTCATTTTCGTATGCCGCACTGGCCCTCCAGCCGAACTCAGCGGCTAACGCCGATCTTCGTAAGCAGTTCAAGGGACCACAGCGCCAGTTGGTCTTTCTGAATGTGGTTCAGCTCCGTGGCGGCGGAATTGTAGCGTGCCAAGAGCTCGCAAGGATCGATCATGCAGTCAATCAGCGTGGCGCGGCCGTACCGCTTTTCGATAATCACCGCCATTTTGTATCCCACTGTGTACCACGGTCCTTGCACGCCGAAGAAGGAAGAGGCTTTCTTGTCGATTTCGTCCTTGGTCTTGAGTTTTTGACTTATGATGTCCAGGAAAAACTGCTGCACCGTGGCCAGATCCTGGTTGAAGCTAGCCATGTCGTGATCCCAGCGTGCGCGTTCTTCGGGCGAGCTGACTGCATGGGGATGAACGTCCGGACCTCCGGCGGCCGCGAGCATGGCGAAGCCTTCGCCGAAGGCGCCCATCCATTCCACTGCGGACTTGACGCTCGGCGACAGATCTTTCAGCTTTGCCTCTACCAGGGAAGCGACGCTGGAAAAGCCAATGTGGTGAAGCTCATGCGCGACCGTGTTCTCGAATTTCGCAGCCGACTCGTGCGGGTCCAGATACAGAAAGATGGTTGGATCGCTTTGCGTCTCGAACACGAAGCTGTTGGTCTTGGGCTTGATGACAGGAAATACTTTGGCGTGAATCCTCGCCTGCCCGGGCAAGTAGGTTAGTACTCGCAAAGCTGACGCGGTGAGATCGGCCTTCTTCCAATCCGCCAGAGTGTGATGAAACGCCTCCGCTCTGGCCACCAGGTCGGGAGATAGCACAAACGTCTTGAAATCGTCGTCGGTGAAGTCGCGCTTCAACCTCGCTTCGCGCTTCTTCAGCCGGACATAAGGTTCCGTGGCGAAAAGCCTTTGCCAGTCCGACTCAGAGGCGGTTTGTCCTTCGGTTTTTCTTGCAAGAATCGCCAGCACCATGTCCGCCTCATCAGTATTCAATTGAAGTTGGACACGATCAGTAGCGCTTTGTTCATTTGAGACCCGGGTGAAGGGAAAGCCAGAACCGAAAACAGACGCGAGCAGGATGAGTCGAAATAATCCGCAGGCGGCGTGTCTGCTCCGTCCCGCAAGGCCAACAAGGAGTTTATCTGGAGCTTGCATTTAGGACTCCCGGAACCTGTTCAGTTTCCACGCCTGAAATGGGGAGTGGGCGCTCTCCGCTAATGAGTACTCCGCCCTTCGGGCGGGGATTTTCAAGGCATCGGGGCCTACCGGTCCGATGTGGGCTTCTTGAGTGATTGCTCTCCGGCCCATCCCGCCTACTCCTCTTCTTCCTTCTTCGCCTTGTCCTTCTCTGACTTCTCCTTCACTTTTCCATGGGTGCTGCTGATGTTCGGTACGCCAAACTGCCCGCTCAGCCCGCCGATGTCATCGGCCGTGATGTTGCCGACGATATTGACCACCGTCAACTCTCTTGGCTCGGCCGACAGAATCAGCATCCCGCCATCCTTGTGCATGTAGATCTCGGAGATCTCCTTCGAACTCCTCGTGGAGATGATGTTCGTCCATTCCGGCGACTTCAACTGTTCACGGATCTCGCTGTAGTCGGCTTCCGTGTACTCGCCTTCCTTCTCGAACTCATAGCTCCGGATATAGACGCCCCGCAGCTTGCCTGCAATTTTCTTCGCCTCGGCCTCATCGCGGTTCTTGCCGTCCATGAACTTCGTCGCCAGTCCCATCAACTCCGGGCCCAGCGTCACGTTCGTCACTTCTTTCGCCTTGTCCGCCAGCCGGTCAAGCGACGCGGGCAACTTCACCTGCTGCGCCGCCATCACGCCCGCCGCCGCCAGTAACATCACAAACAGCTTCGTCTTCATCTCGCCTTTACCTCGTTTCCTTATTCCCGGCCCCGGTGCATCACCGGCAACACCCGCTCTTCCACCTGACGCAGTTTCGCGCCGGTCACATGGAACGCCGCCAGAAGCTCCTGTTTCGCCTCTTCGCCCCGGACCCGCTCCTGCCTCTGCTGCTCGAATCGCACCCCGCCGACCACGGCGACCAGCACCATCGCCGCCGCCACCCATCTCAGCCGCGCCCAGCCAAACCACTCCGGTTTCCGTTGCCTCTGCTTCTCCGCGCCCACGCGCGCCATCACCGCATCAGCCAACCAGTCCGGCGCCGGTTCGCGCCTCAATGAATCTTCGAGTTCCTGTTCAAATCGATCCATCTCAGTGCTCCATCACCCTTGCCATCTTGTCCTTCAACATCCCCACGCCCCGTCTCAAATGACTCCAAACCGTCCTCACCGGCATCCCCAGCGTCCGCGCGATTTCATCGGGGTCCAAGTCCTCGCCGTATTTCAGAATAATGACCATCCGCTGTGTCTCCGGCAGCGACGCCACCAGCTTCTTGAGCGTCTCCCGCATCATCGGGTCGCCCATCTTCATCCCGCCCGCCGGCTCCAGATGTCCCTCCAGCGGGACCTCTTCCTTGTGGCCCTTCTTCCGCCAAGCGTCGATACACCGGTTGCTCGCCGTTCGCCTCAGCCATGCTTCCAGGTGGCCCGGCGATTCGATCCCATCCAGGTTCCGGAACAGTTGCAGAAACACGTCCTGGGCGATTTCTTCAGCCAAGGCCCGGTTCCGGAAGAAATGCCACGCGATCGAATACACCATCGACTGGTGTTCGCGCACGATGGCCGCAAAACCCGCATCCTCGCGGGCGGCTGTTCGCCATCCTGCTCCCGTCATCGCTGCTGCCATCTGCCCGGCTCCCATTGTGCCTTCTCATCAGCGGATACGCATACCCCGGTCCACGTTATGCAGATTCTTCCGGTTTTTTCACCCTGCTCCGCCCTCCGCCCATTTGAGACAATCTGATCGATGAAACTCGTTGTCCTCGACGGCTACTGCCTCAACCCCGGTGACCTCTCCTGGTCCGCCATCGAATCTCTCGCCGCCGTCACCCTGCACCACCGCACTCCGCATGAACTGATCGCCGAACGCATCGCCGGCGCCGAACTCGTTCTCACCAACAAGACCCCCCTCCGCCGCGACGTCCTTGAACGCTCCAAGTCGCTCCGCTACATCGGCGTCCTGGCCACCGGCTACAACATTGTTGACGTGGACGCCGCCAGGGAACTCGGCATCACGGTGACGAATATCCCCACCTACGGCACCGATTCCGTCGCCCAGTTCGCCATCGCCCTGTTGCTCGAACTCTGCCACCACGTTGGCGCCCACTCGGATTCCGTGCGCCACGGCGATTGGTCCAAATCGCCCGACTGGTCGTATGCAAAATCCCCGCTCATCGAACTCTCCGGCAAGACCATGGGTATCATCGGCTTCGGTCGAATCGGCCGCCAGACTGCCCGCATCGCCGATGCCCTTGGCATGAAGATTCTGGCCAACGACGAAGTCGCCGCCAACCCGCCCCCCTACGACGGTTTTCGCTTCGTTTCGCGTGAGGAACTGCTCGCCGCGTCAGACGTCGTCAGCCTCCACTGCCCCTTGTTCCCCTCCACCCAGTCGCTCATCCGTGCCGAGACGATCGCCACGATGAAACCCTCGGCCCTGCTGGTGAACACCTCCCGCGGACCCCTGCTCGTCGATCAGGACCTCGCCGATGCTCTCAACTCGGGCCGCCTCGCCGGAGCCGCCCTGGACGTCCTCTCCGTCGAACCCCCAGCCGAATCTAACCCGCTGATCCAGGCGAGGAACTGCATCGTCACCCCGCACATCGCCTGGGCCACCCGCGAGGCGCGAGCCCGCCTCATGGAAATGACCGCCGAAAACCTGAAAGCCTTCCTATCCGGCTCACCCATCAACCAAGTCGCGTAGGTGGGGCGGGCTTCAGCCTGCGAAGGGCTTCAGCCCGCACATGTGGGACCGGCTTCCCAGCCGGTCGCCGGGCGAATGCCCGGGCCCGGGGCTCAGCTTCCGCCTGCTCCGCGGGTAACTACCCCGCCCGCTTACTTATTAGGCCGGCTCGAATACTTGTTCAGTGTGGCCAGCAAAGCCCCAGCCGCCGCCGGCGGAGCCGCCTGTCCATTAAGAATTTCAAGCACCGTCTTCTGCGATCCGTACAGCGCCGCGTCCACTTCGACATCGCGCCTCAACGTCGCCCCCTGCAACGCAATCCCGGCGAAAACCCCGCGCGATCTCGACCACGACAGGATCTCCGCCCGCATCGACGCATCCGTCTGCGCCTGCGTATCCCGGCCCACCGGTCCAGCCGCCACGCTCGCCTCGCCGCCCAATGTGAACTTGGACGACGTCAGCCGGTCCATCCCCTTCTTGTTCATCACCAGCAGGATGATATCCACCTCTGCCCCACCAATCTGAAAACCGACACTCCCGCCCTCTATCCGAACCCCCGACGGAGCCGACCATCCCGCGCCCGACGCTTTCCTGCAAGTCGAGAACCCCCTCCCAAACTTCGCCCCCACAATAAACCCGCCCTTCTTCATCCCCGGCACGATCACCGCGCAAGCCGCCTTCTCCAGCAGGCCTTGGGGGATCGAGTTATCCCCTGCCGTCATGATCTCTTTCAGGACATCGGCCGATGCCTGCAACCGCTTATTCTCCGCCTCTCCAGCGAATGCAACTGCCGCCATCAAAACCAGACAGAAAAGTACACGCATGGGATTATCCCTCCTAACTTACAGGGTAATGGAATCCCGCCCCGCGTGCATTCGACCGGACCGCCGACGGGGCCAGCAGGCATCCCTGCCGCCCGGTCGATCATTCATAAACAATTACAAATAAACGACTTACCTGAAAGACAAGTTCGTTTGGTCGTAACTTCCCAAACCCCTACTCGCTCAGTACCGCCACCAGCGCCCCATGCGCCGTCGTGTGCAACGGACTCCCCGCCAGCCGCACCTCCGACACCGGCACCGGCAAATTCGCCGCCCTCAGAGCCTTCTCAAACCGCGCCTGGAATCCCTCCGGCATCGCCCCGCCGCCGCTGAGCACCAGCGGAATCTGGCGGTTCAACTTAGGTACCTGCCGCGACCCGCGTAACGCTTCGTCCAGCCCCTGCACCACCGACTGGATCATATCGTCGTAATAGACCGTCAGCGCCTGCTGGACTTTATCGGCATAGTGCCCGTTGAAATGGAACTTCTCTTCCTTCAACAGCCGGATCCGGTTCGTCATCTCGCCCGTCACCGCGGCTGCGCTCGTGTCGATGAAATCACCGCCCTTGGCCACGCTGAACGTCAGCACCGGCACCGACATGTAGGTCAGCGCGACGTTGCAGAGTCCGCCGCCGCAGCTCACGCCAATGCCCGTGTAGTTGGTGTCCTCCAACTCGCTGTAGATCGCCGCCACGCCCTCGTTGATGCTGCGGATGTCGGTATAGCCCAACTTCTCAAGCACTTGCCGGACCGTCGCCTCGTGATACGTCAGATTGTCCTGATTGCCCGACGGCGGCGCCGGAACGCTGAAACAGACCTTCGTTTGCGACAGGTCGTCGCCCTCCCCAGGCGTCAGTACCGAACTGAGGATCTCCTCCATCTGTTCCAGGCTCTCCGCCTCGCCCGAGTTCAGGAAGCCCTGAGTCATCGGTCGCCTCACCTCCTGGCCCAGCAGATCCGCCATCGCCGCGGATTCATTGCCGAAGACCAGGATGTGACCGCCCGAAACCGAAAATGGCACGTTCTCCCGCGCCAGGCTCGCTTCAGTCATCTTCGAGTGTGGAAGCTTGACGAAGGCGTTTAACTGGCTCTCATAGACCTCGCCCTCCTCCGACTTCCTCGCCGCCACCACCCGGCTCGTCCCGATGTCCAACCCCACATATTGCTGCTTCTGCTCGCTCATTCCGTGCTCTCCTTTTTGATTTCCTGTTTCGCTTCGGCCGAGGTCTCCGCCTTCGCTTTCAATCGGTCAAACAGCGTCCTGTACCGCTGCAACAATCTCTTCCGGTAGACCTCGGGCGGCGCGCCATTCTGCGTCGCGTCTTCTCGAAGCCTTGCCTCGGCCTTCAGCAGGCCTTCCCAGTAACGAGCCCCGGTCACCGTCACCAGTGACGGGTCGTAAGTGAATCCAAACAGCCAGATCGCCGGCACCGCCGCGCCATAGTTGTCCGGCAACCCTGTGCCGGCAAAGGGGAACTTGGCCCCCCAATCGTAGTGGTAACCGACCTGGTTGTTGCCCGGGTTTACGGAAACCTGGGCATGCGTCACGCAGTTCGAGGCCGAGATCCGGTACTTCGAACGCAACATCTCAGTCAGCACTTTCAACGAATGAATCTGCGCTGACGTCGCCGGCGTCTCCTCGCCGGACGAAGCCGTTTGCGTCTCCACTGAGACGCCCAGAAAGCTTCGGTTCAGATTCAGGTAGCTGTACTTGCTGTCCGCCCAGATCGAATTGCCGGCATGGTTGGCCGCATCGGTCTCTTGCACCACCCGCCACACCCGGCCAAACCGGTCGATCAAATAGTGGTAAGACCGGTTGTCCCGAACGAAACCGAGCAGCGACTCGCCTATGATCTTCAACCGTCGATTCTGCTGTTCCTCCATCGGCGCAAGGTGGCTCTCAGTCGTGTGGTAGACGATGCCCGCCGGGGCTGTCATCACCGCCGGATTCGCCTCCCGGCCGATCGGGTACGCTTCATAGCTCCTGGGCTCGTTTGCCACTTCAAAACGGCGCTCGATTCGTAGCCCGTTCGACCAGACTTCGGCCGTACCCTGGCTCTCCAGCAGCCACACGTTGGGCATTGTCTCTGCGACTCTATTCTTGGCGGAGACGACAGGAACCACCGCGAACATGCCACTCATGCCCCGGCTTACTTCCAGCGCCGGCCACGCCAGCATGATGGCCGCGGCGACCACGATCTTACCCCGTTGGTCCTTCCAAAACCTGGTTTCGCGGATCGCTGCAGGGTTCAGCAGGCAGCGGTCGCCCACCGTCCGGCGGAGAAACCTCAGCCGGCGCACAGGGTCGTCGATGCGGCTTGCCTGCCAACCCGCGGCAGCCCCAGCCACCCGGCCCGGTACTCTGATTTGTCGCGCCATGTCAGCAACGCGAGCGGGGACGACGACTCCCCATCTCACCCTGTCCATCGACAGGCGTAACCGATTCCCTTAGGGTGCCAGGGAAAATCCCCGAGGCATGTGTAAGTGATTTACCCTACCCGACGCTACTGGCGCGAGTCCCGCACCGGCCATCCGTTCCTGCCTCGCTCCAGGTCAGCAGGCAGGGACGCGAATCAGGAACAGTGCGCCGCCGCTCGGCTGGTTCTGCACCTCGACGGTGCCTGAGTGGCCGGCGACGATGGCTTTGACGATGGACAGGCCGAGTCCGCCCTGCGCGCCACGGGTGGACACGCGGGAGCGCAGCACCTTGCCGATGAGTTCCTCTGGAATGCCGGGCCCGTTGTCGGCGACCGAGATCGCGTACTGATCGCCGTCGCGCCGGGCGCGCGCCGTCACCTTGCCTGCGCCCTTGGTGGCTTGCATGGCGTTGAGGAACAGGTTCATGAAGACGCGTTCCCAGTCCGAGGCTTCGCCGGGCAGGAGGATCTCGGGGTCGGCGTCGACGGTGACCGAGAAGCGCGCCGAGTGGACGAGTTTGGCCAGGTCGCGGACGAAGCCGGCGGCCCATTCCATCGGCTCCTGGGCGCCGCCGGGCGCGCGCGCCTGCTGGACGATGCTGCCGGTGATACGGCGGCCCCGCTCGACCGAACGGCGGATGGTGGCGGCGATCTCGTCGCTGCCCTCCGACTCCTCGATGAGTTCGGCGGCTTCCGAGATCGTTTCGAGGACGTTGTTCAGGTCGTGGACAAGCCCTTCAAGCGTGATGTCTCTGTCAATTTCGGGCGGCATGTGGCTTGTCTCGCTCAGCAGCCAATGTATCGGAGTGTATCCCAGAACTCGGGAAAAGACACCGAGGCGGCTTCAGAATTCTCAATCCCGATGTTGCCTTCGGCGCGCAGGGCGGCGATGGCGCAGGCCATGCCGATGCGGTGGTCGCCGAAGGAGTCCACTGTCGCCGCACGGAACCGCTGCCTGCCCGCAATAGTGAATCCATCCGCGGAGGTTTCGATCTCGACGCCCATGCGGCGAAGGTTATCAGCCATGGTTTCGATGCGGTCGGTCTCCTTGACGCGCAATTCGGCCGCGTCCCTGACGGTAAGGCCGTTCTCGCTGACCGCGCCGAGAATCGACAGAACGGGAATCTCGTCAATCAATGAAGCGGAGAGCGCTCCGGAGATCTCGCCGCCCTTGAGCGCCGAGCCTTTCACCATCAGGTCGCCCACCGGTTCGCCGTTTCTCATGCCAATATCGAGGACCCGGATTTCGGCCCCGGCGGCGACAAGGAAATCGATCAACGCGGCGCGTGTGGGATTCAATCCGACACCGGCAATGATCAGTTCAGAGCCGGGGACGATGGCTCCGGCGACGAGGAAGAACGCCGCCGAGCTGAGATCGCCGGGCACGCGAAGTTCGCGCGCCTGAAGCTTCGCCTTGCCCCGGACCCTGGCCCAGCCGCGGCCGGTTTCAATCTCCGCGCCGAACGCGCGCAGTGCGACTTCCGTGTGGTCGCGCGTCGCGGCGGGTTCGCGCACGGTGGTCTCGCCATCGGCGTGAAGCCCGGCCAACAGAACGCAGCTTTTCACCTGGGCGCTGGCGACGGGCATTGCGTAATCGATGGGTTTCAAATCGCCGCCCTCGATTTCGAGCGGCGGGAACTTGCCATCGCGCGCGGACAGTCTTGCGCCCATCTGGGCCAGCGGCGTCATGATGCGCTGCATGGGGCGTTTCGAGAGCGATTCGTCGCCGGTCAGGCGGCTGGTGAACTTCTGCCCGGCAAGCAGACCCGACAACATGCGGATGGTCGAGCCGGAGTTGCCCGCATCGAGATCAGCGGTTGGGGCGGTGTATCCCGAAAGGCCGCGGCCATGGATGCGGACTTCGCGGCCGTCGATCTGTATTTCGATGCCAAGAGAGCGCAGGCAGCCGAGCGTCGAATGACAATCGGCGCCGGATGAGTAGTTGGCGATGACGCTTTCGCCCTCGGCCACCGAGGCCAGCATGGCGTAGCGGTGTGAGATGGACTTGTCGCCCGGCATCTCGACGGAGCCCTTGAGAGGACCTGACGGAGAGATGATCTGCTTCATTTGGATATCAACAATTCACTTCCTGAATCCCGGCCGGAACAGCCGGCGCCTGGCGAGGCGTACGCGTCCCCTGCCGGTGTCATGAACGATGGGGAATGAGGCCAGTGGCGCCGTGAGCATTTGGGGCTCATTGCCCAGTTTCTCCAGTGTAACGGTTGCGATGGACCTGCGAGTTGCTTTTCGCGGACGTGGACGCGGAGAATGGGCGGTGAGGTAATGTGCCGACCATGCGTAGACGCGATTGGATACTGAGCGGGGCGGCGCTGCCGGCAACCGCGGCGGCCCTGCAAACGGCGGCGCCGAAGAACATCGTAATCTCGTCGGCCAACGGCTTACAGGCCAGCGCCAAGGCGATGGACATCATCAAGGCCGGTGGCGACACGCTGGACGCGGTCGTTGCAGGCGTCAACATCGTGGAAGAGGATCCGAACGACACTTCGGTCGGCCATGGCGGGTTGCCGAACGAACTGGGTGTTGTGGAATTGGATGCCAGCGTGATGCATGGTCCGACGCGGCGGGCCGGGTCGGTGGCTTCGATCCGTAACATTAAGTGCCCGTCGAAGGTCGCCAAGTTGGTCATGGAACAGACCGACCATGTGATGCTTGTCAGCCAAGGTGCGCTCGATTGGGCCAAGGCGATGGGCTTCAAAGAGGAGAACCTGCTCACCGAACGGGCGCGGCTGGCATGGGTGGCCTGGAAGCAGTCGCTGCGTGACAGCGACGGCAACAACAACTGGACCGACGGTCTGGACGCGCCGGACAAGGCGGCGGGCCCCAAAGCCGCGGCACGGTTGAAGGAGATGTTCCCGCAGTTTGACGACGAGATGATCGCCTGGGCGCTGCACGTCGCCAAGTATCCACCCACGGGCACAATCAACTGCCTGGCGCTGAATACCAAAGGCGAGATGTCGGGCACGACGACGACAAGCGGGCTGGCCTGGAAGATCCCGGGCCGCGTGGGCGATTCGCCGATCATCGGCGCGGGCCTATATGTGGACCAGGAGGTCGGAGCCGCCGGGTCGACGGGCCGGGGCGAGGAGAACATCCGCGTCGTTGGCGCGCATACCATCGTCGAAAACATGCGCCATGGCATGAGCCCGAAGGAGGCCTGCCTGGACTGCCTGAAGCGGATTGCCCGGAACTTCAACAACGACAAGGGGAAGCTCAATCGCTTCGACATCAACTTTTACGCCCTACGCAAGGATGGCGTCTATGGCGGCGCCGCGCTGTGGAGCGGCCGGCCGCGCCGGGGCGGCGGCTTCACGTCGCCGAAGTTCACGGTGAACGACGGCGGCGCGTCGCGGCTGGAAGATTGCGTCTACCTGATGGAGCGCACAGCGTCTCGCGGCTGATTCTCCACCAGAATCCGAAAAACGCGCGGTTGAAGTGCCGATAAGAGCAGTGGAGCCGGTGGGGGACATCCGCCCAACCGGAGACACGCCATGCAACCGCTGATTGAGGAAGTGACAACAGGCCCGCGCTCGCACCCCGTTGCCGGGCTGAACCAGATGAAGCCGTTCCCGGCGGTCGCCCTGCGCGCGTTCCGGCTCTTGGGGGACGATCGCACGGAAACGCGCGAATTGGTGGCCGCGATCTCACCCGATCCGATCTTCGTGGCGAATCTGCTTCAATGCGCGAACTCCGCGCTGATAGGGGCGACCCGGGAGGTGAAGACGGTTCAGCACGCCATGGCGGTGCTCGGCCGGAACCGGCTGCGAGGCTTGATTCTGACGGCGGCGTTGAGGTCGTTCAAGAACACTTCAAGTTGGACAACGCACTGCCAGAACTGGTGGCGGCATTCGGTGGCGACGGCGCTGCTGGCCGAAGGTCTGGCCTCGGCTACGTCAACGTACTGGCCAGCATCTTACTCCGCCGGATTGCTCCACGACATCGGCCGGTTGGCGCTTCTGTTGGGGTTGAGCAAAGAAAGGGCGATGGCATACGAAGCCGCGGTCGTACGGAGCGCCGATCCGGTCGTCGAAATCGAGCGCCGGATGTTTGGCGAAAGCCATTGTGACGCCGGAGCAAGCCTGCTCAGGCAATGGCGGTTCCCGGAAGAATTCATCAGGGCGGCAGAGCATCACCACGACGCTGGCGGCGAATGCCTAGTCAAGACAGGTTGCCAGTTGGCGGCAGCGATGGGTTTAACGGTCTTTTGTGGCCGGCCTGTCAAAACGTCGAGCGAAGTGTTAGCCTCGTTTGAGCCAGCTATCGCTGCTGGGTTGGAAGAGATGCCGCGCAGCGTGGTTGAAGCGCTCTACGAGCGGATCGATTCGTTTGAGCAACTGCCGCCGATTGGCGCGAAGTCGTAGCCTGAGGCGGCCAGGGCTTATCCTGGGAAATCGCGGTAGCGGGCCAGAGAAATGCCCTTGGCGGCGAGGCGCGTGTGGACTTTCGGGTCGGAGAAGACCTGGAAGTCGAGGTCGCGCGCGACGGCTGAGCCGGTCATGGCCTTGAGTTCCTCGTCGAGTTTCGCCGGGTGGACGATCAACTGGTGGATGCCTGGCGGCAGAGCCTCGAGGGCGGCGACATAGCGGTCGCGGCGTTCGGCCAGGGTCAGTGCGCCGCGGACCGGGTCGGGGATAAGGGTGTCGAGGACGAATATCCTGTCCTGGGCGAAGCGGTCCTGCTGCGTCTTCAGGAAGGCGACAATCTCTTTGGAACCCTGCTTTTCGGCTTCGGGCGCCGGCTTCATGATCATCACCGGAACGCGGAATTCGCGCCCGAGATTGTAGTAGACGTTGAAGAAGTCGGGCCGGGCATAGACGGCGCCCATGTGGGTGTCGAGGTGGGTAAACTGGATGCCCATCCTCTGGGCCTTGGCGATCTGAGCGCGGAGTTCGGTATCGACCTCAGCGGCGGAAGCTTTCATGGCGACCGAGCGGACATCGGGCCACATGTAGCCCTGGGGGTCAAGCAGGCCAGGGACCTTGGCGGCATCTGCGACCGGCGCCCAACGCATATGCTTCCACTCGGCGGTCAGGGTCATATGGAGGCCCAGATCAGCGGAAAGGTTCGTTTGGCTCCACTCGGCGACTTGGGCCACCCAGGCGCAGGGCATCATCACCGAGGCCGACGAAACATGCCCCTTTTCAAGCATTTGCAGAATGGCGACGTTGGTGGAGTGAGAGACTCCGAGGTCGTCGGCATGGATGATGAGGCGGACTTTCGAATTCTGCTGGGCCTGGATGGCGGCCGGCAGTGCCGGCGCGGCGAGAAAACTACGGCGGGTCATAGGACGAGGATACAGCAGGAGGGAGAGGGGGAGAGGAAGTGGGGGCGGCTCGGAGGGGATTGAGGAGGGGACGCCGCCCCCTGTTGCAGGCCGGACGAACTGATTAGTTGAAGTAGGCCGCGTTGATCTCGGCGAACTGAGCCTTGTCCTCGGGAAGCTCTTCAAGGACGAAGATGGAATTGGTCGGGCAAACCGGGACGCAAGCGCCGCAGTCGATGCACTCGGTGGGGTGGATGTAGAGTTGGGCTACTTCGGCGTAGTTGGGGGCGTCTTCCATCGGATGAATGCAACTGACGGGGCAGGCTTCAACGCAGAGATTGTCTTTCGTACAGGTATCAGTAATAACGTAGGCCATGGTGATCTCCGGTAGGAGGTGATGCAATTGGCGGGCCAAAGTCAATGGCCTGGAAACTATTGATATGGCGATGGCGGGAGGGCTGGCTGGTGGGGGAAATGACGCAGTAGCGGGAATTGCGCCCAACCCAGTATGATTGTGAATTCGCGCCAGGCGAATCCACTCGAGGACTGGAAGGAGCCAAACCATGGCAACGGATGAGAAACAGCCTTACAGGCCGTTTGTGCCGGCAAACATGACGATGGCGGAGTTCACGCTGAAGGCGGTGCTGCTCGGCCTGATAATGACGATCGTGTTGGGCGCGGCAAACGCGTACCTGGGTTTGAGGGCAGGCCAGACGATCGCGGCGACCTACCCGGCGGCCGTGATCGGCATGGCGGTGTTGAGACTGCTGCGGGGATCGATTCTCGAAGAGAACATGGCCCGCACGGTGGGATCGATCGGCGAAAGCGTGGCGGCGGGCGCAATCTTCACGATTCCGGCATTCGTGATCGTGCAGGCGTGGCCGGCGTTTAACACGTTCGAGGCGTACTGGCAATCGAGCGCGCTGATGATGGTGGGCGGCGTTTTGGGCATTCTGTTCGTCACGTTGCTGAGAAGGGTGATGGTGGAGGATCCGGAGTTGCCGTTCCCGGAATCGAAGGCGGCGGCGGAGATCCACAAGGCGGGCCAGGGGACATCGGGCGCGGCCAAGACGCTGTTCCAGGCGATGGGGATCGGCGGCGGGACGTTCCTGCTGGGCGAGATGAAGTTGTTCGCGGCGAGCAAGGATTTCGTCGTGCAGGTGGGCGAGATTGGCAAGAGCGTGGTGAAGTTGGGCGGCGGGAAGATGATCGAGGTCGGCGGGCTGACGAAGTTCTCGTTGCCGGCGATCGCTCCGGCCTACCTGGGCGTCGGCTACATCATTGGAGTGAAACTCGGCTCCTTGAACTTCGCCGGCGGCCTGATGGCCTGGGGCCTTCTGGTTCCTCTGCTCATGTACTTCCTCGGACCGGAGTTGCAGAAGACGCTGCCGGCGGGCGCGGGTCAGGGCGATTGGGAAGCGCTGGCCAAGGCGGTCTGGTACAACATCGTGAGGCCGATCGCGGTGGGCGGCATGTTGGTGGGCGCAAGCTACACGATGTTCAAGATGCGGAACAGCCTGGGCCAGGGGATTAAGCGGGCGGTGGGGGATCTGAAGAAAGCCAGCGCGGCGAAAGAGGCCGAGGTGCGTTATGAACGCGACCTCAGCTTCAAGACGGTCTTCGTGGGCCTGGGCCTGACGTTTGTGGCGATGATATTTCTGTACGCGCACTTCGCCGGGTCGATGACCGCGGCGGTTGTGGCGGCTGTCGTGATGATCGTCCTTGGGTTCTTCTTCGCCGCGGTGTCGGGCAACCTGGTGGGCATGATCGGGAGTTCAAATAACCCGATCTCCGGGCTGACATTGGCGACGCTGATCGTGGCGGCTCTGCTGATGGTGGCTATTGGGGTGAAGGGCATGGCGGGTATTGCGGCGGTGCTGGGCGTGGCGGCGGTGGTTTGCGTCAGTTCGGCCGTGGCGGGCGAGATGTTGCAGGATCTGAAGGTCGGGCACATTCTCGGCGGCACGCCGCGCTCGATGCAGATCGGCGATTTCATCGGCGTGGCGCTGGCGAGCCTGGTGATGTTCTTCCCGCTGTGGATGCTGCACTACGGCAACATCAAGGAAGGCGGGATCGGCTTTGGAGACCCGAAATTGAGCGCCCCGCAGGCGGGCCTGATGGCGATGTTGAGCCAGGGCATCGTAGGCGGCGACATGGCGTGGCCGCTGGTCGTGGTGGGCATCTGCATGGGCTTCGCGTTGATTCTGGTCCAGGTGCGCAGCCCAATGTTGTTCAGCGTCGGCATGTATCTGCCGCTGGAGACGACGTTCGCGATTTTCGCGGGAGGCGTGATCCGCTGGTTGATGGACCGGGTCCGCGACAAGCGCGGATTCAATGACGCACAGAAGGCGCGGGTGGAGAACGCGTCGGTGCTGATCGCTTCGGGCCTGATCGCGGGCGAGGCGCTGATGGGCCTGGTGAAGGCCGGATTCAACATCGCGGAGAATCCGATCGAAGGGATCTTCAGCTTCTTCGAGACGCCGCCGATGGCGCTTGGGCTGGTTGTGCTGGCGCTGCTGGGGCTGCTGATGATCTACTGGCCGCTGCAGAAGGCCGGGTCGCCGGACGAGCCTGCTCCGCCGACTGCCATCATGTGACCGGCGGGCCGATTTGGGCCGGTTTCGGAACCTATCCGTGCCGGCCCGGCGTCTTATTGTTGGCACAACCTATGAAGTCGAGGCCCTCTGGACGATAGGATAGTAGTTTGTCCGTCGTTTCATCCAGCTACACAGTGAAGAAGAGCACCCATTGGGGCGTTCTCTATTCCGCCGTCGCTCTGACCACCATGGCCACCCTGGTGCTCGAGCTTTCGTTGACACGGATCTTCTCCGTCGTCTTCTATTACCACTTTGCGTTCCTGGCGATTTCGATTGCGCTGTTCGGCCTTGGGGCGGGCGGCGTGTTGTCCTACTACATAGCCGGCGACGGCAAAGCGCTGTACCGAAAGCTCGGCGCCGTCTCGGCGGCGAACGCGTTGTCGGTTGTCGTTTCGCTGGCGTTGATCCTGTCGATGGCTGGAGGCGAGGGGTTCTGGCGGTTTGCGGCGATCTACTTCGTGTCGAGCATTCCGTTCGTCCTGTCGGGGATTACGATTTCCCTGGCCATTGCCGCGACCATCTCGCGGGTGGACCGGGTCTACTTCTTTGACCTGCTGGGCGCGGCCGGCGGATGCCTGCTGCTGATTCCTTTCCTGAATATTCTGGGCGGGCCGGGCACTGTGCTGGCCGCGGCCGTACTCTTCGCGGCGGCCTCGGCGGTCTGGTACGGCATGGCGGGTTCGTCGCGAGGGCGGGCCGCGGGCGTGGCGCTGGCGCTGGCTCTGGTGCTGCTGGTCATCTTCAACAAGGGCTCGCAGGTCATTGACATCCACACGGCGAAGGGCCGGCAGATCGGGCAGGAGGAGTTCGTCAAGTGGAATACGTTCTCGCGGATCGCGGTGACGAAGGAGCCCAACGGGGGCAAACTCATCGCCATCGACGCCGACGCAACGACGGGACTGAGCCAGTTTGATCTGGACAACCTGAGTGAAGGCGACCGGAAGGCGCTCGAGTCCGACGGGCCGGCATTCCCATACCACCTGCGTCCGGGAGCGAAGAGCCTCATCCTGGGACCCGGCGGCGGCTGGGACGTTGCGCGCGCGATTGCGTCGGGCAGCAAGGACGTGACCGGCGTCGAGATCAACCCGATCATCGCCACCACGATCATGCGCCAGCGCTACAAGGACGAGAACAAGGGGATCTACCTGCGTCCGGAGGTGCGGCTGGTTGTCGAAGACGGGCGCAGCTATGTGAGACGGACCGACGAGCGGTATGAGGTGATCCAGGCGACGCTGGTGGACACGTGGGCGTCAACGGCGGCGGGCGCCTTTGCGCTTTCCGAGAACAACATCTACACGGTCGAGGCGTTTGAGGATTACCTGAGGCATCTGACGCCAGACGGGATCCTGGTTTGGACACGGTGGGGATTCGAGCCGCCGAGGGAGTCGCTGCGGCTGCTTTCCTTGGCACGGGTTGCGCTGAAGAGCCTGGGCGAGACCGAGCCGTGGCGGCACGTCATCGTCGTGCGCGAAAAGTCGGATCTGATCAAAGGATGGGGCGCGACCGACACGGTGGTGATTTCGCGCAAGCCGCTGACCGCCGCCGACATCGGGCGTGCCCATGCGGCGGCGGCCAAAAGCGGGTTCGAAGAGATCTACTTCCCGGACTCGAAGCCGGCGGGAGCGTTCACAAGTCTGCTGACCGCGGCGGACCCGGAACAGTTCTACGCACGCTATCCCTTTAATGTCCGGCCCGTTCGGGATGACAAGCCGTTCTTCTTCTACACCGTCCAGCCTGGAGACGTATGGACGTTCGTCGGCGACTGGGCCAAGCTTAGTGCGGACTACAAAATCAATCTGGCCGTACCGACTCTGTTCTCCTTGGTGGGCGTAAGCCTGCTGGCCGTTGCGGTCACCCTGCTGCTGCCGCCGATTCTCTTGAAGACGCGACTGCCGAAGGAGCCGGGGGTGCCGGTGTTCCTGTCGTATTTTGTCTGCCTGGGCATCGGCTACATCCTGGTTCAAGTGGGGCTGATTCAGAAGTTGGTACTGTTCCTTGGCCACCCGGCTTACGCGCTGACGGTGGTCATCTTCTCGATGCTTGTGTCGAGTGGAACGGGCAGCTATTTCAGCAGAAGGATCGTGGATGGCCGGGACGGCAGGTTGATGGCAGTATTGGCGGGGGCGGCCGCGGTGGTGGCGCTTTCGGCGATGCTCGCGACTCCGCTGACGACGAAGGCCGTCGGTCTGGCGCTTCCGGTGAAGGTGATCATCACGATATTGATGATCGCGCCGGCCGGATTCCTGATGGGAATCCCATTCCCAAGCGGATTGTCGCGACTGGAGAAGTGGCACAGCCCGAGCGTGCGCTGGGCCTGGAGCTTGAATGCGGCGTCGAGCGTGTTGGGATCGGCCGCGGCGATCTTCCTGGCCCTATACATCGGCCTGAGCAACACGCTACTGATCGGCTCTGGGCTGTATTTGCTGGCGTTGCTGGCCGTGCGGCTGACGCCGCGTGGCGCCTCCGCAGTCCAATAGCGATTATTTTCTGACCGCTCTTCTGGCGGCTTCCACGCCACCGGCCCTCATGAGACCGGGGGCAAAGAAATCGCGGAGGAGATCCGCCTCCGAGGCGCTGGGGGCGGAAGCGTCAAACAGCATTTTCGCAGGGGCGTTTGTGGCGGCGGCGGCGAACAGGGCCCAGTAGCGCGCCTTGCCCGTTGCGGCGATTTCGAGCGGACCCGGCTGTTGCTTTGCGAGCCAGACGATCGCCGCCGCGGCGTCCGCCGCACGGGCGGCATCGTCGCTGCGGTTGAATGTGAGGAAGTGCGTGTGCGAGCGGTCGCGGGGCGCGGCGGC
>CAZLDN010000045.1:0-38192 GCA_964558355.1 uncultured Candidatus Solibacter sp. | reverse complement strand
CTCTCTTGGTGGACCCACGTCAACGCAGTCCGAAGCCATCGGGCAAGGTGGCTGAAGACTCAATGACAGAAGCAGGACTCAATCTTCTGCTGGATCTACACGTTCGGTTTGGCGATCAATCGGAGGATTCTTCGATCCACAAGAGTAGCGAAATGATGTTGCCTTAGCTATGGTTGCGGCAAGGCAATCACTTGGGTCGTACCACCAATGATTCGCGCTCCATATGAGTTTCGCGAAAAGACATCACCAACCAGCTCAAATCTGCGTACGATCCTCTTCTCCATCTCGACCATCGATTGCGGCGCTCGCAGGGCATTCGTAGGATCATTCACGAGTGCGGATTCTATCGCAGAAAGAGATTGAAACGCTGAATTGAAAATAACCCTCCCATGAACCAGACCGTTCACATAGATCATCTCGGCTCCAGCCTGAAATGCGGGCCATCCTCCGGCACTTGGCATGTTCACAGTTTGGAAATCTTCCGAAACCGCGTACGTTCCAGAACGGCTCACGTAGGCACCGGTCGTCTCGTCCATGCCTCCATAGTTCCGGACATGCCAAAACTCGGGGATTGTCCCAACAAGCGGATTGTGCCCGTAACCAGCAAGGTGGACAATGTGGGCTTGCGTGCCAGTCGCTTGGTTAGTCAGTTCGGTTCCGAGATCGTTCGCAAAGGCACGAAGGTCCGCCACATTGGATCGACTGGCGATGAAGTCGTTCAGCCACTGCTCAAGGCGCTCGACGCCAACCGAGTACGATCCGGCTACAGAAAGCGCAGCATTGAACTGAGGCACCGCAAATACCTTGGTGGCATCACCAGCATCCGTCACGGGTGGGCCAAGGTTGGTCAGCGCAGAGTCGGCGATCTGCAAGACTCCGAAGCTCGAAATGTGTGTGACGATGAGGCTCATGAACGTTCAAAGCATGGCACAGGTAGGGCGATCAGTAGAATTCAGTCGAATCCTAGTTCACGACCTAGGTTGTCGTAGGCTGTGACGAAGTCGACGAAATACCTCTCCAGGCAAAAGAAAAGCCTTCCATCGGGCTGCCTTCCGAGACCTGTGGGCGGATTCCCAAACATAGAGACGGAAATCGATCCCTTGGCGAAGTATTCATGTGCCATTCCGCACCGGAAAACCCTGTAGGGGTTCAAACCGGAATCCAATACTGCTTCATAGCCAGGTCCCATTCGGCGCAGGAATGCGTCAAAGTTCGCCCTACTGCCGTCCCCACCTGTGACAATGCCACCGGCAAACTCCGTGTAGCAAAGCGCGGCCAGCGCCGCGAGAAAATTTCCTCCCCCAGGTGCAACGCCAAGGTCTCTGAGAGCAGTCTCACCTTCACTAGACTGCGAAGCACTTGCCAACTGGAGTTCGCGGGAGATGTCCGTGTAAATGTATGCCCGGGCGACAAGGAACTGGTCTTTGGTGATCTGCTTCCTTGGCATGACGATTTGTCCTCTTATTCGAGCACGCCTGTGAGGCCGCAGATTATGCAGTGAAGGTCGCTGTCCCAATCAGAGTGCTTAATCGTTTCATCACAGCAGGCAAAGGTGTGAGTCGTCATTGGGATGTTGGACTCGATTGGCGCTTCCGCTGGTTTGTCGGGAATTGGAGAAGTCTTGACCGTGAACCCTCCGGAAGGGTTGTTGAGCCGCCGAAGGCCCTGTTGAAAGTCTCTCAACAGCGGGTTTACGACCGAGTTGGTCGTGGATGCTTGAATGTAATCGACCTGTTCCGGTGTCCACCAGCAATTCTGCCCCTCGTGACCGCAATAGGGGCAAAAAGAGAGCGTCTTGCCATCGGGTTCCTGAGTGAACTTCACTTTGAATTGTCGTTCGCAAGACGGGCATTCCTGTGACAGGAAGCCATCGGAATCAAGGGGAAAGGATAACGGAACCGACTTGCTCATTTGTCTGAAGCTTACGCCATTCTTCCGTTCCGGGACAGCACCAGGAACCCAAATGCAGATGACCCCGCGTTTGGCGGGGTCTGGGTGAAGGTTAGGTTGTTGCTCGGCCAAGGACGAAGTCAGCGGCCTTTTGGGCTTGTCCGGCGGCAGTCACGATTGCCTTGGGGTCATATGAGAGGGCTCTCAACCAGCCGTCGATGTAGCTCGCAGCGTTGCCAATGGTTGAGTTGTCGATGCCGGACTCCGCGCAGAGAAAGGCTGATCCAAGTTCGGCGATCAACTCCTCGCGGCTGTAGTCGCATGAGCCAAACTCGATCGTTCCCGTAACGCCCGTTCGGTCTAAGCGTCTTGCGTGGCCTGTCGCATGGGTCAACTCATGGAAGAGCGTTGCGTAGTAGCTCTCGGGCGATTCAAAGTCCGACAGTCGCGGCATCCGCACCAGGTCAGGCCCAGGCTGGTAGCTCGCAACGGCACCGCCTTCGACAATCCGTGGTGGAAGAGGCATCGACTGTACAATCTGCTCGGCAGCTGCTATCCGTACGTCAGTCGGTCGGGCGCTCGTTTCGAGCGGCGTTACGGTGAGTCCGACGCACTGCTCGACGTTGAATAGCAGGAAGTAGCGAAGAAGCGGGATGGTTCGCTTTCGACTGCCGTCCCCTTCTTGCTCGGGCTCGACCTCGAATTGCTTCCAGAACACGACGAGCGTTGATTTCTCACCGCGTTTGATCTGACCTCCCGCCTCATTGGCCTGTCGCAGGGTAAGCCAGCGATGATCAACGAACGGGCTCAAACCAAGCAATAGCAGGTTGATGCCGTGATACGGCCGCTTGGTGAGAGCGTTGCACGGCAGTTGTTCTCTACCCTTCCATGGCTTGCGCCACGGCACTGTGCCACGGTTGAGAGCTTCGAGAATCCGGTCAGTAACGAGTTGGTAGGTCGCGCTTGGCGACCCTCTTGATTGAAGGTGCGTTGACATGAGGGCTCCTGGTCGGACAAGCCGTCCGTAGGGCCACGGTCGCAACGACCGCCCGATACCGCAAACCATGTTCGTTTCACCGATCAATCATCAAGTAAAAGGACCCTGTCAAAGTGACAGAGTCCGAAGAAAGCCCTTGAGGCTGGAGGTCAACCAAGGCTATTCCAGGACGAGCTCACCTTCGCTGCTACGGACCATCGTCTTGCCATCCTTCGTGATCGTGAACCCGGCATCGAGGATGCCGTTGCAGAGATCGTGAATGTACCGATACTCGACGGCGAAGCCATCGCCATACTTCCTCAGCTCGCCTTCCGTCCACTCGCGGAACCATGAAGCCGCGACCTCGTTGTCCGCCCATATTGTGCAGAAACTTGGGTTCGAGGCAACAATGAAGTCAAAGTGCGACTCGCTCATGATCAGATTGTCTCTAATCTTACTTGGGCAAGCAACGACGGAATCGAGCAGTTCGAGAACTGAGAGCTCCAGACGAGTGAAGGGCAGGCTTCCGCCTGCCCGAGTTAGTAGTCGTCCGGAAGCAGAATGGTCGTCGCCGACCGATCTGCCTCGGTGATGATCCAGAACCGAACACCTCGCCGATCTTCATAACTCGACAGGAGTCTTAAACCCTCGCGTAGCGACAGGTTGTTCTCCTCGCGATCTTCTGGTTCCAGGTCACCCCAATCACCTGCTGCATGACGATGAATGGCTTCAACGACGTCAGAGGGATCAACTTCAAGTTGCGCAGTCGGCGTAATGAGTAGCCGACCAAGTTCAAAGGAACACATATGGCTTCACCGTGCCAAAAGGCCGAAGCAACCGCCTCCGCCTCTTGGCGAGCAAGCTCATGCGGATCATAGACACGTGCGTCAAGCAGAGCAAGCAGCGTTCGGTGTGCCGAGCAACTGGTCGAGCAGGTCTGCCCTACCTCGCTGAACATAAGTTCAACTTAGAACATCATCCGACATTGGTCGAATCTCGACTCAAATTCCTGCCCAGCACCCCACCTATCCCTCGGCCCCAGCATTTGTGCTTGAGTTCAGCAGGAACTCCCACTGAGCGGGCCGGAGCCTCCTTAAAAGGCAGCAGGAGGAGACAATGAAAAGTTTGACCCATGTTATTGAGCGAGCCATGTTGCCGAGGCCGAAAAAGGTCGATCCAACGACCGGCTTGATAAGCGACTCCGACTTCCTCGTCGGACACCAATGTGGACACGGCAGTTCACGCGCCCAGATAGCGTTGAGTTGGAGAGACCGGCGCAAGCACATCTATGCTTTGGGATCGAGCGGATGTGGCAAGTCCAACCTGCTCGTTCGCATGGTTGGCGACGACATCGCCAGAGGGCGAAACGCCGTCGTCGTTGATCTGCGCGGCGATCTGGTTGACCGCCTGATCCGGCGTATGGAACCCAGCACGGTTCAGTCCGGCAGAATCCACTTGCTCGATTTTCGCCCCGAAGACAGGTTTGTGCCGTTCAATCCGTTGATCGGAACCTCAAATCCTTACCGCCGTGCCCTGCACCTCCTCGAAGTGATCCATCAGGGTGCTCATAGTTGGGGAGTTCAAATCGATGAAACGCTCCGGTTCTCACTCGTGGCGTTATCCCAAGCCGGTGGCTCACTTCTGGAAGTTGAATCGCTATTGACCGACCCGTCGGCCAGAAGTGCCCTGCTCCGGAAGTGTTCCGACGAGCAGGTGAAGCGGTTCTTCGCTCGCTTCGATCAATTGAGCCCCGAGCGGCAGAGCACTTGGGCATTGCCAGTTCTGAACAAGCTGTCGCACTTCTGGAGCGTTCCGCAGATTCGCGCCACGCTTCAGTCAAGAGCGTCGATCGACTGGCACGACTGGATTGACCAACCCGGCCACGTCGTCCTCATTGCCTTGGCCGCTCATCGCAGCCCTGGGGTTGCCCAAACCGTGGGCGGGCTCATTGTTGCGTCGCTGCAAGACGCGGTCATGAGCCGTGCTGACGACGAAGAAGAGCAGCGCGTCCCGCTCACTCTATACATTGATGAGTTTGAAACGATGGCGACGCCGACGTTCAACACGATCATTGCGGAGGGTCGTCGCTTCGGCTTATCCCTCTTCCTCGCTCATCAGAACCTCGGTCAGCTTGAGAATGGACTTCGTCAGGCAATCCGGGCAAGTGTTCAGACCAACTTCTTCTTTCAGTGCTCCTCGGCGGATGCCTCTGATCTGGCAAACGATATCGGTTCCACGCTTCCTCGCGAACGACTCCGACGAATTCTCGCCAACCAGCCGGTCGGGACCTCGTTTCTTTCTCGGCGCGGTCAGGCTTCAGTACAGGTTGCGACGATCCATTCCCCGGACCCGGCGATAACCAAAGCAGAACTTGCTGAACGAGCTGCCCACCTTCAAGTAGGGCAGCTGCTGACGTCGCAAAGCGTTACTGAAACCCAGTCCATGGAGGTGCGTCATGAACGCCGCCCGTATTTGCCCTAGCGTTGGAGGGTGTGTCTTGCAGAAGCGCGACGAGGACCTGTTGCTCGACCTATTTGGGCACGGGGTCTTGACGCGGGCTCAGATCATGCAACTCGGCCACTTTGGATCGGTGCAGCGATGCAATTCCCGACTCCTGCGCCTTCGGCAGCACGGTTTCGTTCAAGTGGTTCGCCATCCGGCAGCGGGCGGTGCCAGTCCCGCACTCTATCGAGTCGGTCACCAAGCGGCTAAACACCTGACCGTACGCCTCGGGATAAACCCTACGGAGTTTCAACGGGCTGCCAGCTCTTCTGCTGCGGTGACCTTCATGGAACACACTGCGAAACTAGTTGAACTGCGCTTGGCTTTTGAGAAGGCCCTGCGTGATGCCGCGATCGAGCAGTGGTCTTGGCGCAGTGAGGCACTGTGCCGCCACGTCTACTCGGTAAGTGGCCAACGCCGCGTGGTCAAACCCGACTCGTTCGTCTGTTGGCAGAACGGCGGGGTCACCGAGAGTTGGTTCGTAGAACTTGACCTCGGAAACGCGTCGCAGATCGCGATCTGTTCGAAACTCGCGAGCTACGGTTCGTATCTCAACGACGGCGCGTACCACGAAGTCTACGGCCAGGAGTCATTCGGAGTCCTGATCGTGACCACAGGACAACAGCGCCTTCAAAACCTGCTCAGACAGTGTCCACCTCTGCCGTTCCCCGTGCTGGGAACGGTCAGTGCGGTCCTGCAATCTGCTGGGCCGCTTTTACCCATCTGGTCGTGCCCAGTCAGTTTGTGCTGGCCCTCGACACTTCTAAGGAGATCCCAATGATTATCTGCAAATCCTGTCGAACCAGCTGGCCCGATGGGTCCAAATTCTGCGGAACCTGCGGCGGCGCATTCTACGGCAAGCGGTGCCCGAAGGGGCACTGGAGTCCGAAGTCAGCCCAAAGCTGCACTCGATGCGGCTCAGCTGATCTGAGCGAGTTCGCCGACAGCTACACGCTTCGTCCACTTGCCCGTGTGTTGGCGTGGCTGGTCTTCTTCCTTTGCCTTCGGTTCGGCTGGCCGCTGGTTTGCTGGCTCTTTGTTGCCGCTGACTGGGTGATCGGCTTCATTTTCGGGTCAAAGCCAAGTGTCATCGTGATCAGCCTGATTGCGACCGTGCTTCCACTCTTGGTGATTGTGGGCGTTTTCATCCTGATTGTCCCGAGCTCGGCCAAACACGTACCAACAGAGGTGAGAGCCTTCGCCCGATGCTTGAAGGTCGTCTGGGACGTCTGTATCTGGACCGGGAAAACCGCGTTCGGCCTCAGTCGGGCGATTGTCCAGAGCTCAGCGCGTCGCTCAGACACAAAGGAAGAAGGGGACTTCGATGGCTCGGTCTAAGAAGGTGCCATTGGAGAGTCGGGGCAGCCTGACTCTCAATGAAGCGATGATCTATGTCGGACTCGGCTATTCAAAGGCACGACGTCTCGTCAGTGAGGGGCGCTGGGCGGCCTATCGCAACGGACGGGAAATCCGGGTGATCAAGCGCTCACTCGACGAGTGGATGGAACGACAAGCGGCGGAGAGCTATTTGAGGTAACAAGAACCATGGCACGTAAGCGAGAATCAGGCGAAGGGACTTTTACCCGCGACGGCGAATTCTACGTCTGGACTCGGCGGGTCGGCAAGCGGCGGTTTGTCGTCAAGCGGAAGGACTATACGGAGTTCCGAAAGGAAGTCGCTAAGCGCCAATCCGAGATTCAGCAACTCAGGGTTGCGAATCCACCCAAGGATGTCACGATTGACCAGTTTCTCCCTGGCTGGATCGAAGAGTATGTCAGCCCGCCAAAGCTGTCCCGCGGGACACATCGGAGCTATCTCGGCGCGTTCAAGAACCAGATTTCACCTTACTTGGGCTCACAGAAGCTCAGCCGGTTGCGGACTCCTGTGATTCAAGGCTGGATCAACCAGTTGAGTCGCGACGGCGTCGGACCCCGCACCATTCAAATCGCGTTCATTGCGCTGAAGCGGGCCCTGGAGGCTGCCGTCAATGACGGATACCTAAGCACAAATCCTTGCGGCGGCTGCGCTCTGCCAAGGTTGCCATCCAAGTTGATGCGCGTCATGTCACCCGACGAAATCGCGGCGATGCTAAACGAAGCGTTCCGCAGGCCCCATTGCCATCGAAAGGATGCGCTCAATCCGCGACAGGCTTCCCGGTATCGGCAACTCTTCCGATTCGCGCTTTTGTCGGGGTTGCGCATCGGTGAGTTACTGGGTTTGCAGCGTCATCACTGCGACCTGGAAACAGGACTGATTCGCGTCGAGCAGCAACTGGAGTGGGACGAGAAAGAAGGTTGGAGCCTCGTCCAGCCCAAGACCAAGTCCAGTATCCGAACGCTCGTTTTAGAAGCTACCGCCGTTCGTTCGCTCCGGCAGCAACTCTCAATGATCGACCGAGAGCAGGCTCGAATCGAAGATTACGAGGACAACGGCTTGGTCTTCCCGACCCTTCGTGGCACCCCCTCACACCCCCGCAATGTCCAGCGGCAACTCGATGTCTGCTTGGATAAAGCCAAGTTGGAGCATTTCAGCCTTCACGATCTGCGCCGTACCTGCCTGACCAACCTGGCCAATCGGGGGCTGCCGATGCACCAGTTAAAAGCCTATGCCGGGCATACGTCGATCGCCACCACGGCCAAGTATTACGTTGGCGTCAGCCTGGAAGCTATGCGAGCTGCGATCGATGCTCTCAAGCCGCTTTCTGAGACGGTCAAGCCGTTTGGAGCCAAAGCCACCATGAAAGCCACCACGAGCGGAAAACTTGGTCAAAAACCAGAACGGACCTCTAAAAAGAGGCCCGATTCAGGTTCAAATCTTGGTGGACCGTGTAGGGCTCGAACCTACGACCCGCTGATTAAGAGGCCTCGGAGACCCCCTTCCAAATGACTTCCGGCGCTTCTTTCAGGTTCAAAGTGTCACCCTATTGGCTCCAGGCACTCGCTTGATAATGAGGTCGTAAGCCACCACGGAAAGCCACCATGGCTGCGATTCTCGCGCTTTGACAGTCGAATTCTGCCGTTCTCCAACTTGGATGTTCTTCCCTCCCTTATAGGATGTACCTGCCGCTGCGACTCTGCACTTCGGACAGGTGGAGCCAAATGGACACCATCATTCAAGAGAGAGCTGTATTGTCATCCCGCGTTGCCCCTGTGGCGAGACCCATCTTGCCTTGGGTCGAAACCGGCGGAGGATACGCGCGTCACATCCTGCCATCTGCCTGGGCTCGCCGGTATGCCCGGCTGCTGACTGCCAGTTCAGCAACCCGCGCCGACGACCTCGCTGCGTTTCTTTCGTCTGTCACGCCGTTAGCGCACCCGATCGCCCACAAGATTGTGGATCAGGGACCGCCGAGCCTTTGGATTGACCTGGCTGATGCGGTTCGAGTTGCAGCAGCCCAAGGGGATTTCGTGATCATCAACTACGAGTGGGGGATTCCGTTCATGGCGCGACCGCTCGGCTTCAGAGTCACTTGAAAGAGAATCGAGCACGAATATCCTGCAAGTCAGCGGCATCAAATGCCCTTTGCGACCGCGTGACCAGCCTCATGAAAGGCAGTGCGCTCAGTTGACACGCTTCAATCATGCAGCCGAACAAATCTTCAACCATCGGGCTTCGTCCTGAGGATTGCTAAGCTCGGCAGTTGGCTCGTTACGGTCAGATGTTGTCCTCCGTCGTCTGGTCTTCCACCTATCAATTGTGCTCCAGAGCTCTCTTTTCACTTAGATCTCCAACTCAGACGGTCATGACCTCCTTTATGGCTGTGGGGCGACGCCGGGCATCGGACTTTAGAGCCGACCGAGGCGAGCCTACAGAAGAACAAACCCAAGGAGAACCATATGCCACACGTATACTTCTATGATCGCTGGAACGCAAAGCGGCACGGCCGCAAAGACGCGTCGTTCGGCTTTCCGGCTCCCGGCGAACCGCCTTCCGGCTATCTCGGTGAAGTCCAGGGAGTAGCCGAGACTCACCTGCAAGACGAAGCGGAAACCTTCGAAAAGAAGGACCGGCGACTGACCAAACGCATTCAGAGCGGTATCAGCCGCAGCGACCTGGAGCAGCAGAAGCTCGAAGAGGTCGAAAAAGCCTGGCTAGAACGCGGTAAGAAACCAGTGTTCCCGCTCTGGCTTCACTACTTTTTCCTCGTCCTCCTCATGGCTGGCGAGTTCGCCATAAATGAGTTGGCATTTCGCTCGTTCGAAGATCGGCCCATCCTCAACTTCTTGGCGACGATGTTGGTCGGCACCACGATCGTGGTCTGCGCCCACTTCGTCGGGCGAACGCTGAAGAAACCGGACAAGAATGCGACCGACAAGTCGTTGATGGTCGCGGCCGTCGTGATCGCTATCGCTGTTTCGTGGGGCATCGCGGGTGCCCGGGCCAAGTACATCGCCGCCAAGCCGACTCCTGTTGTTACTTCGAGCCGGAGCGTTATCAACCAGCCGTCGGCACAACCAAAGCAGACTGAGCCCGAGGATCGTTCACGATTCCTCTGGATGTTCTTGGCGTTTCAAGCTGGAGCTTTCCTAGCCGGAATGCTCACCGCATACGCTAGTTGCGATCCGCTCGAAGAGCAGCGTCGAAAGCGAACCAAAGCTCACGACATGGAAAGTCACGCCTACACGGACCGAGAGAAGGCTTGGCAACGCGCGAGAGAAAAAGCGGATCGCTGGCGCTCGATCGCCGCGCAGATCCAGGCGTCTTACGTCGGAGAGAACACGAAACATCGTACCGACGGCGTGAAGCCGCGCGACCTCAGCATGATTGAGCCACACTTGCCCGAAATCCTGGTCGCTTACCCGGAGCCACCTCTCCGCGTGACGGAACCTCTCTTGGGTCCGGTCGTCCACCTGAACGGCCAAGCAGCCAAGTCGATCGCAAAGCACTCCCGAGCTTCGGGGCCGAAGGAGACCGAACGATGAGACGGCTCATCTCCGTGATCGTGCCGCTCGCATTGCTGTTATCCGGTTGCGGACCTGACGAAGCGAAGCCAGACAGCGTGGCGCTCTTCCTCTTCGACTCGTCAGCGAGCTGCATTGCCCAGCGTGAGCAATATCGGCGGGAGTTTCGGCAGAAGCTGATGCAAATGGAGGGCACTCGGGTCTACGTCGACCTGATCGGAGCCAACCGAGTTCCCGAATACCCGGTCTCGTTTGAGATGCCGAGGCGCAAAGGGGCGCTGTCCCAGTACAGCGAAGACTTCGACCGTGAACGGGCTCGCATCGCTGACGCCGCCGACGCTGAACTTCAGGGGCTCTTTCGTCAGCACGACGAAGCCGTCAGCAAGGCCCAGAAGCAGCGGGCGGATGCGGCCGCCGACACCAACATTGTTCTGACGCTGTCTATTGCGGCCAACTTGTTCCAACGGGATGGCATTCGAGACTTGACCCACAAGGAACTCGTCGTCTTTAGCGACGGCATACAACAATCGCCGGAGCTTGACTTGGTTTCGCCTATGCTGGACCTTGAAAACCTGAGCAAAACGGTGGCCGAGTTGGAGCGACAAGGGTTGGTCCCGAGCCTCTCGAAGGTGAGCGTCAACTTCGGCGGCTTGGCGGCGGGCAAGGGAAAGGAGTTGAGCGCTCCACGAATCATCCTCATTCGCCGCTTCTGGCAGCTCTACTTCGAACGGACAGAGGCACGGTTCAATCCGGCCAGCCTCGACGGCTCCGTCATCGACTGACAGGTGGCCCTGTCCCTCCGACCGGGCACCTTGAGAGCAACCGTAAACAGCAGTAAGAACCATTGACAATCATTCCAGGCTTTGCTAGTATGGAAACCATCTTTTGCACATCTCTGCTTCCTGCCCAGCGATTCGTATTTGCTCGGAGCAAGCCCAGGTGCCTTTCAATCAATTCTAAGGTTCCGGGCTCGCATCCGATCGCGAGCAAGGAGTCCGATGAGTCAATTCCAACTGAACGACAACTTCACTGTTGCGGCCGAACTCGGTCGCGGCCGGGAGGTCTCTGATGATGAGCTATTCTACTTTGTGCGAGGCGAAGTGGCGGCATTCTCCGAACTACGCTATCGGGAGCTCGTCAATCTTTTCCAAACCGAGCCATGGAGTTCACGGTTGGCAAAGGAGCAGGACTGCCTCGAATGGGCGAGAGCCTTTCGTGATGAGCACTCCACAATCGTCGACGACCAGACCTGGAATCGCATTTTGGCCGAGACAGAGGCAGAACGGTTCTAATACAGCCAACCTTCGAGAGCTGGCCCGAACCGGGCCAGCTCTATCAGCATCTCCAGTCCACAACCCCAGGATGTCAGAATACAGGAACGCTGCTGGAACAATGTCTACCTTGCCTGAACGTCTGAGTTGCGAAGAAACGGAGCACGCGCTCCTTTTCCTGCGTCAGCTAGGTCTTCCAACTGCCATCGTGGATCTTGCGCAGTTCAACCTGAGCACGGTTGCCCAGGGGGACTACCGAAACCTTCTAAATGAGTTGCGACTCTCTGGGAAGTTCCTAGGGGAGTACTTGATTCCTCTCATTCGCATAAAGGGCTTCAATCACCCCGACGAGATTGGCGAACTAGTTCAGTCTTTTTTCACTGTCCTGCTTCGACAGAGCGCCTCGATTCGCTATTTTTCTCCATCGGTCCTGTTCACGAACGCTGCGAGTCCGTTGATGGAAGTCCTTCACCAACGCTGGAAGAAGCAAAGGGCTGAGAAGCTGAGGGGCCTATTGTGCTTTGAAACTCTGGCAATCGAGATTGAAGCTCCCGACGATACCTGCAGAATCGCAAATCAAGTGGATATGGCACATGTGTGGGAACATATAGAGGCAGTAGTTAAGAACATCGATCAACTGAGTGTCATGCGCCTAACGCTTTTTGAAGACTTGAGTGATGCGGAAATTGGCATGGCACTGGGCATACGCGAGAAGAAAATTAAGGCGCTGCGCCATCAAGCCGTCGAGAAGCTCCGTCGCCACGCCGACCTTTTCCGCAAGGAGTTGGGACTTGAATAAAGGCGACCATCTGAACGACAACTTCACTGTTGCGGCCGAACTCGGTCGCGGCCGGGAGGTCTCTGATGATGAGCTATTCTACTTTGTGCGAGGCGAAGTGGCGGCATTCTCCGAACTACGCTATCGGGAGCTCGTCAATCTTTTCCAAACCGAGCCATGGAGTTCACGGTTGGCAAAGGAGCAGGACTGCCTCGAATGGGCGAGAGCCTTTCGTGATGAGCACTCCACAATCGTCGACGACCAGACCTGGAATCGCATTTTGGCCGAGACAGAGGCAGACCACACTCAAGCACGTTCCCCTTCGACAAGGGGGCAGGTTGAATGGGCTGCGCCAACCCCTCCACAGCAACGAGAGCTGGATAACCCTGGACTCTGGATAACTTTTCGTCGGAGCTTGCGTTGGAGAACACGCTCACGGACGTTTGCCGTTGTCGGGGCGGCTGCCTCCCTTGCCGTCGTTATTGCTATATTCGCCATCACTAGATTGGGCGACACGATGTCATCTGACATGCATGCTACTGTCTCGGCTGGGCGTGCTCTTGCAGTCTTCTCGGTCGAGGCGCGTAGCGAACGCGTCCGTCACGTCGATATGAGCCCAGATAGGACTTCTGTCGACAGAACTCAGCCCACTTTACGATGGAGCGCTCTTGATGCGAAGGTGCGAGTAGTTGAGGTTGTGCTGTCAAAGGATGATATGCGCATTGCAAGTACGACAGATGTTCAGGCTGGAAGCTGGACAGTTTCGCAGAATCTTCTCAACCAGAGCAGGTACACCTGGACACTTCGGTACGAAGTTGATCAAGAGCAACTTGAAGCTGATGCGACCTTCTACGTGCCCTGCCAAGAGGCTATCAACTTTGCGAATGGATTGAACGGTGGGCTCTCTGGCACTAAGAGGGCTTCGCTGCTAATAGAATTGGACAGGTTGCCAGAGGCAATCCGCGTTCTCGACAAGGTGCTTGAGGAGCAGAATGCCGATGTCAAGGTGATGGATGCCGCTCGACAGTTACGGCAGGACGCGGAAGCAACTTTGAGGAAGAGACGTGGGTAAGCAGTCGAGACGGAAGAAGGAACGCAAGCAAGGCTCTCATGCCGTCCTGATTCAAGGCGTCAATGCCATTGACAATCCGGACAAGGGACATCCGTCAGATTCAAAAGCGAGAGACGATTCAAGACGGTCCCGGATATTAAGAGCCCCGGCTCTGGCCCTACTATTGCTCACCATAGGTGTCCTCTCTTTCCACAGGATGGGCGCAGAGTCAAACACGGGCGTGTTCACGCCTGTTAAAGAACTGCCCTCTTTCAGACTTGCGTCTCCTTCGCCTCACTTCGTGCAGGTAGAGGAGCTCGCATCTGATGACTCTGGCAGTGTGCTAGCGAGCCGGGACATTAACGGGAACGTAAAACTGTGGGATCTCAGGCTCCGCCGGTGGCTGGCTGACCTCACTTGGAAGAGTAGCTCATTCACTTCGGTCGCGTTTCTTCCTCAAAACGCTTTGGGTGCGAAGCTGATCTGTGGAACCGCAAAAGGAGAACTGGTTGCGTTTGACGAGGCGTGGCAGCCCATTGCAACGCGACGCCCAGCTACACTTGAGCCCGTGCCAGATGAGTTCGGTGGGGAGCGTAGCCTCGAAGGGAGGGTTCAGCAACTGGTCGTCAACGATGCTGGACGCAGCCTGATCGCGGTCCGACCGTGGTCTCTTTTGATCTACGATCTAGACACACTTGTCGAGAAATCTGTAGCCGCGCCAGCAATGCGTGAGGTGGAGACCGGCAAGCTAAAGCCGGTCGTTAACTCCACACTTCAGTTGACAACGGTTGCAACATCATCGCGAACCCCGAAGTTCGCGATGGCACTTCGGAGGCAGGGCTGGGTTCCCGCTGGCTACCCACGAATCGAAGATCCCGTTCCCCCTACTGTTACGGTTGGCGACGTGACAACACTGGAGCAAAAGACGTTGGAAGTCTCATCAAGAAGATTTCCAGCGAATAGAACAGATCCTAAAACGCAAATCGCGATCCAGCAAATGTTTGGGGAACAAATGTCAGTCTACGACTTGGCGTTTGATCCGGATGGCACGCTCGTTGCAGCAGCCACTGAATACTGTTCACTTATCCTTTGGGATTCCACAACATCGAACTGCGTGTTCGAACTTAAAGCCGATGGACCATTTAACAGGCTGTCGTTCGACAAAACTGGCCGCCGTCTAGCTAGTCTGCAGGTCAAAGGCGGTAAGTCCTTGATTCTTCGTGTGCACAATGTCTCCTCTGGCAACGAGCAGTTTCAGGCTATCGAGGTGCCAGGGGGCAATTCCGAAACATTACTTGACTTTACACCTGATGGTCGTCGAGTTTTGGTCGGGACAGAAAGAGTTCTCTATTCCTTCGACGCAGAGTCCGGCGAACCTGCACACGCAACTGCATTATCCTCGACTGCAATGTTGCCACAGAAGGCAACATCCGAAGTCGTCGTGGGCACGAGTGATGGACGGATTTATGTATCAGATTCGACTGGTCGAAAGTTTGAAGAGATCGAACAATCGAGCAGAACGGGAACTGACACGGATATCGTGATGGGTGAGGACGGGCCGATCTTAGTGAGTTATGGCGGACTGCTTGAACTCCGATCGCTCGAAGGGGCACTATTGCACAGTGAGCCTTGGAGTGAAGATTGTGCGGCATTCTCAACAGCTTCCGGACTGCTAGTCCTTGATCAATCGGGGACTGCTCGCAGAGTCTCGACTGCCGGAAAGGTCTACGCAGTCACCTCGGGCCTCGGCCCGTCACCTGCTTCTTTACCCTACACGAACTCCATCGGCGACACGCGAACACTCTGGTTTCGAACGAGCATGATTGTGAGTGATTTGACGGGACGCTCGGCTGACGGGTCATACAGCACGCGCGTCGATTTGCGGGCGACGCTAGGACAGCTGATGTGGCAACAAGATTCGACGCCTGTAGCCGTCGCTTCTGATCGGCAAGGCAAAGTCTTCGCGTTCTGGCGACAAGACCAGGACTTCATCAGCGTCGATGCACTGGATGGAAAGTCTGGAAAGCGGCTCCTGATGCCTGGTACTGGCAGACAGTTCCTACATGTAAGCCAGGATGGGCAGTTTCTCTTCGCCGCTACTAAGTCCCTGGTTCGAGTCTGGTCCTTAAGCTCGTTGAGATTGATTTTCGAAAGGCAAACTGCTCTTGAGTCAGTTGCATTTTCGGACAAACTGTTAGTCGCCCTAGCGAACGGAGGAAAGATCGAGATATGGGACTGCAGGACCAACTCTCTAAGAAGGACCGTCATCCCCCCGTTGTTCTCGTCTCAGCCCCTTCTTGGAAATCCGGGTGATGACCTGTTATCTGTTTCAACCGAATGGCGTACCAACGAGGTCGACTTGTCCGGGGTTCGTGCAAAAGAAAAGAGGTTTGCCATGAGGTGGCTAATCCCTGCAATGTCATTCGACGCGAAAGGTCTCCTGTTGGGGATCAGCGATGTAACTGGGGCAGGGAGTGTGGTTGAAGTGGATTCTGGCAACTTCAAGGTAGAAAAAGCGGCGGTTGACGATCGGGCGCTAGAAATGTATCCAGCGTGGTGGCCATGGGCCTCGGGCTTCTCTAAGGATGGAGAGTGGTTCTACACTGGAAGCACTCGGGGCAAGGCTTACGCGATCAGAGTCAATGGTCACAAGGAGATAGTCATGAGCGGTCACGGTGGCCCCTGCTTCGTAACATGGATGGACTTGAAGAATGGTTTCATTGCAACGGGCGGCAAGGACTTGACCGCGCGGTTTTGGAGCGTGGCTAAAGCAAAAGAGGTGCTGCGGATGCGACTTGGCCGGAGCGGCCAATGGCTTGCAACTACTCCCGAGGGACACTTCACCGGAACAGAGGGGATGCTTTCAACTGCACGATTTGCGAGCGGTGCATACTCCGTTCCACTTGAAACCCTGGCAGATCATGGCTTCCTTGTACCAGGCTTGGTTGAGCTTGTCCTCAGCGGTAAGAGCCTAACCAAAGGATCAGACCTTGTGAGCTTTGCTTTGTCGCGGCCGAAGGTTCTCAATTCTAGAGTGCTCGCGCAGACTCAATCGGAGGCACAACTTGAGGTTCATGTTAGAGCCGGTCAGTCAACGTGCGATCGATTTCTAGTGCGTTCAAACAACACTGTCGTGCTTGCTGAACGAATATTGGTCCCCTCCAACTCTGAAAGGGTGGTGCGCCTCCGAATTCCAATACCGATGGAGAGGAATGACTTCTCTATAAGTGCCTTCTCATCGGCAGGTGCTGAATCTGATCGTGCAACCATCTCAGTTTATAATAGAGTTGGCCGAAAGCCTAATCTCTATGTCATTTCTGTTGGTGTGAATGGTGACGGGATTTCATTCGCCGAGTCAGATGCAACTTCAATCGCTCGCACATTGAAGCAGGTGGGCAGCAATAGTTTTAACAGCGTCAAACCCGTTCTATTGGTGGGCAGTGCTGCCACGCACAGGGCGATAAACGAGGCTGTCAGGCGGATTGGCGATCAAACTGCAGCGGAAGATACGTTCATCTTTTTTTTCGCAGGGCACGGCAAACGGACAAGTCGTGTTCGGCAAGATGCGGGAATGTCTAAATCCGAGGCATTCATCGTGACGGCACCAGAAGGCCCTGGTTCTGCACCAGGCAGACTGGGTTCATCTGACCTAGCGCTTTGGGCGACGTGGGTTCGGGCAAGAAAGCAGGTCTATGTTCTAGACGCGTGCAAATCCGGCACTCTCGGTAGAGGTTTTGAGGACATCTGGTCGGGCTCAGGATTTGTACGGTCCCTCCAGGATGACGCGAAGGCGTATGTTTTGGCCGCGACCCAACCGGGAGGAGAAAGTGAGGTTGCAAACGCTGGTGGGCTTAGACTCAAAAGTGGGTTTCTTACCCAAGCGATCATTGAGGGGCTTTTGGGCCGGGCGGATATAGACCGAGACGGCCGGATTGCAATTGATGAGCTCGGAACCTGGGCCGACAAACGCGTACCAGAGCTTTACCGCCACTACGCGGGAGGCGACGTTCGCACACCTCGACTTTACCAACCCTTGGGCGGGGCACCCAGCACGATCACCCTTGCTTCGACATCATCGCTGTAACGGTAGTGCTCGAACCGGTCCAGAAAATGGCTGCTCAGCAAAATCTCCAGGTTTTTTTGGAAATTTGTCCAACCCAGGCAAGATTGCCAGCCTTTTAGCTGTTGACGATGGGAAACCAGAGTCAAATCCAATCCACGAGGTGAATATCATCAGCAACCGAGAACAGGGCTATCACAACAAGGGTCAAGCCGACGGAGCCCACGGCAAGTACGACCCGCCGATCGACACGGTGAAGATGGCCTTCGGGCCGATCATCGGCTACGACACCAAGGCGCAAAGCGCCTACGACAAGGGTTACGACAACGGCAAGTCAACCAGCTCTGACTCTGGAGGTTCCTCCAGCGGATCGAGCGGAAGCAGCTCCTCTAAGTAACCACACCCCAGGGGGCGGTCGCCGGAGCTTCGGCTTCGGTGCCGCCCATCTTGGTCTCCGGACATGAAGGAAACGCCAAAACCATCAACCATCGAACTTCCCGCCCCGCAGTTGTGCGGCTCGCGGATATCACTCGTGCCACCGGAGCGGGAATACTGGGAGCAGATCAGAGCGTGGGAGTCCGATCCCGAGGAAATGCACCTCTGGACGCATCGGCAGTCCCTTCCGACGCGAGAGCAGTTTGCCGAGTCGTTTGTAAGCAGGTTGCAGTCTGGATACTTCGATGCGTATTGCGTCATTCTGGACGCGGCGGAGGCTCCAAGAGGGTTCGTTTACACGTATCAGAGCCAGAACGACATGGCTTACCTGACGGCCTATGCCGACCGCTCCGCCCGTGGTTCCGGCCTCATCATTTCTGCCCTACTTCGCTTCATGCACTGGCGCTTTTCGATCACGAGCCCGCTCACGAGGTTACGGGCCGATACCTTCTCGTACAACCAGGCAAGCGAAGCGAATCTGGTGAAGGCCGGATTTGAGCAGGTTGGGGAAATCAAGCGTCACCGCCGTTACCTCGGCGTCGACCATGACTTGAAAGTCTGGGAGCTGGCCCGCTCTTCCTTCTACGAGATGCACCACCGCATGTTGCAACGGGAATTGCGGCTGTGAGCCTCTGGAAAAATGCCCCCTTCGGCATCTCAGGGTGTCAGACCCAAAACGTCTAGCGCACCCTGAATCAAACCTGACAATGTCAGCGTATATCTGGTATAACTCTGACATTAAGGAAGTGCCATGACCGACGGACCTCACAGAAGCCTGCCAATGAACTCAGCCTGCCGTAGGCTGGCGGAGCGGGCTTGGAACGGCTCCTACTCTGTAGGTGAGATTGCGGACTGTATTCCAAGCGCACTGCTTAAGGCTGCAGATAGAGAGGCGATAAGGAGAGTCGCTGAGATTCTGAACCCAAATGCGCAAAATCGGCTGTTCCCTCCGACTCCTATCGAGACCGGAATCGAGATTGATCAAGTTCGGCGGCAACACCCCGGTTCGGCGTTTGTTGAGCAACTGATCAGCGAGGCAGTCTATCAAGTTCATCACCAGCCACAAGGCGCACCAACGATAGAGTCCTGTCTGCCGCGAGTCATCGAGGCCACGTATCGGTCCATCTGCGGCGGAATCGAGGAACATGGACTGCAGCGCAGAGGAGACACTGCGGCCAGAGTCTATCGAGATCGGCTATCACAAGGTTGGAAATCGTTCGATGTCAACAAGGTCACGAGAGCCCTCCTTGATCCACAGGTTGGGACGCGAGTGTCTCGCCGCCCGGCTAGCAAGTTGGGACTTGATGATGGGGTGTCCCTATGAAATCCAGCAATACCGACGTTCTAGTCTTCGACCCAGACAATCACATCAGGTTCAACCTAGATGCTCTTGAAACGTACGGTTTTGCTCGAAGAGAGACTTCGGTCGTTGATGCACTGACGGTCATGGCCGCCGTCGATTACGCGGATCGAGTTATTCGACGACCAGCCTACACCTGGCGCAGAGACCTCCACATCAGAGTTCCTCTTTACGAACCAGAGCTATGGACGGGCGAGAACGTCTCGGGAGCCCTAAACGACGCGCTAAGGCTATTGACCGGTGACTATTGGACCTTTGAATTTGTTGCTCGGTTAGGAGCTCCGCCACCCAAGCCACAAGAGCTACTAGACCTGGGGTCTTCTGGGACGCGCAAGGTCATGGCTTACAGTGACGGGCTGGATTCTAGGGCCGTTGTTGCCCTCGAAGACGCCTCCAACCCTGGCGCTATCCTTCGTGTCCGAGTTGGAAGCGCTGCAGCGCGTGGAGAGCGAAACCAAGGACGCCCAATTCCCTTTACCGGTATTCCGTATAGCGTCAAACTTGGCAGACGACCGGTTGAATCATCGGCTCGTTCACGCGGATTTCGATTTGCCATGTTCGGCGGAATTGCGGCATATCTCGTTGATGCCAGGCAGGCCGTTGTGCCGGAGAGTGGACAGGGAATCTTCGGACCCGTGTTAACCGCAACCCTCCAGGGTTACCCTGACTACCGGAATCACCCGATGTTTTCGGCGAAGGTTGCTAAGATCATTGAATCAGTTTTTGGGCACAGAGTTGAGTATGTGTTCCCTCGAATGTGGAGTACCAAAGGCGAGACGCTCCGTGCGCTCATGGCTTCGGGTTCTGCTTCGACTTGGGAAGGCACGAGATCGTGTTGGCAGGACTCTCGATGGTGTTCCATCGACGGCAAACGGCTTCAATGCGGTGTCTGCGCAGCTTGCCTCCTCCGTCGTCAGAGTTTTCATTCAGCCGGTCTTAAAGAACCAGCTGGAACGTATGCCTTCGAAAACCTGCATGCCATTGGTTTTCCAGAGGCCGCACCACCGGGTTTCAGGGTCACCAATGCGCTTAGGCACTACGCGATCGGGGCAGTGCAGCAACTTGATCACTTCAACCGAGAGTGGCTTGGCGAAGCGGCGATCAGCAGACATGCAGCAAGTGTCGCCCTGGTGACTTCGATCCCATTCGATGAAGCTCAAGCTCAGTTGTTCGACCTCATAGACCGCCATGCCAAGGAGTGGGCCGAGTTTGTGGGCTCTCTAGGTGAGACTTCATTCATCCGGCATTGGGTAGGAGGAACGAGCTAATGGAGTATCCACTCGGAATCTCGAATATTGAGCTTGGCGAGCGACTACGCGTGGCAAGGGACAGGGCTAAAGTGACGCAAGCCGAGGCAGCCGAGCTCATCGGAGCCGTGAGGACGACTCTGATCGCCATTGAGAAAGGCGAACGCAAGGTGCGGTTAGAGGAACTGCAACAGTTGGCAGCACGATATGGATCGAGCGTAAACGCCCTTCTTCGACGCGAGTCTCTCCATCTTGACCTAGTGCCCCAGTTTAGAAAGCAACCGAGAGCGAACGCTGATGATGTTGAGTCGGCCAGCCAGCTCCTAAATGTGCTTGTTGCCGCTGAGATTGAGCTGGAAAATGTGCTCGGAGTTGTGCGCCATCGTAACTACCCACCGGAGCGACCTTTACTACCGGGAGACGTAACCCAGCAAGCCGAGCACGATGCGACCGAGCATCGCCGTTGGCTCGGACTTGGGATGGGGCCCATTTCGGATATCGTCGGTGTGTTGGAATCTGAACTTGGCGTCCGCGTGTACGTCCGACCCCTTGCTTCGAACATTTCTGGACTATTCGCATTTAGTGAGGTTGCCGGAGCTTGCGTACTTCTCAACGCGAATCAGCCAGGTCGGTTGCCAATGACTGCCGCTCATGAGTGGGGACACCTCGCTAGTAACCGTCGAAGTCCGTCCCTCGTCTCGATCGGTGACCGCTTCACGTCGCGCGAGGACAAGTATGCCAACGCTTTCGCGGCCGCCCTTTTGATGCCAGCGGTCGCGGTTAAACAGCGCTTCGTTGAATTGACCGCAGGCCAGCGTGATTTGACTCGCCGCCATGTGATATTACTAGCGGCAAAGTTCTTCGTATCGCGGGAGGCCATCGTCCGAAGGCTGGAGCAACTCGGCCTCATTCGTGATGGCGCTTGGAATTGGTTCCAGGACAACGGCGGCATCACCGACGAACAGGCGAGAGAGGTGATTGGAGAAGATGCCACCAAGCACCTTGTAGAAGTTCGATCCGCCGGAATCCTCCCACACAGACTTGCGCTCCTCGCGCGCGAGGCTGCAAAGCTCGAAATCTACAGCGAGGGTCAGCTAGCCCGTCTCCTCCAATTGGACAGGCAGCAAGTGAGACAAGTCCTCGATGGCTTGGATACGGAGGTGAACGAAGCCAGTGAGCACTCTCAAATTATTCGTTAACTCCGACACGCCAGCGATCTTTGATGCTAGTCCCCTTATCAATCTCGCGGGAACCCGGATGGCTCAGGAGATGCTTCAACTCATGCCACACCCTTTGCTGGTTCCCAAAGAGGTCGAGGCGGATCTTCAAAGGGGCACTGCAAAGGGGCATACCCAGGCCCACCTTTTTGATGAACTAAGGGCAGTCGGCTTAGTTCGGATTGTCGAGATGGGCGACGTGGGAAGGGCCATCTTTGAAACTCTAGTCACCGGAGCGGCGCAAGATACCTTGGACGACGGAGAGGCTGCAACCATAGCATGTGCTATCGAATACAATGGGATCGCGATTATTGACGAGGCGAAAGCCCTAAGAATATGCTTGTCGTCATTCCCGCTTCTAGAAGTTGCTTCCACATGCCAATTGCTACTCCACGAGCATGTCGAACAAAGCCTTGGAAATGAAGCTGTCTGTGACGGACTCTACAATGCCCTACAGCATTCGCGAATGCGAGTGCCAACGATATACCAAAGCCAAGTCGTTCATCTACTTGGGCCTGAGCGAGCCAGTCTTTGCAACAGTCTTCCAAGAGCAGTTAGAGTTTAGAGCAAGACGCATCGCCGGTTCCCGGTCGGAGTTAGAATCGTGGAACGGGTTCTAGCACGTGTAACTCCTACTCTCAGGACGAGTTTTGCCATCGCAATGTCAGTCTCAGAAATACCACGGACGTAGCGCCCTTGGTACGCCCCCTCGAACAAGATGACCTCGTCGTACTCCTTGCCCTTTGACTTGTGAAGGGTCATGACGTGTATCCCTCTAACCTCTTCAACGTTATTGGCCATATGAAGCTGAGCGAGAGCTAACTCGATCGCTCCACGCGCACCCCTATAGTCCCCAAACTGCCTCCAGAGTTCGTTCAGTCGATCCCGAAGAACCGACCCCCTCCTCAAAAGGCGGATGAACCTTGCATCGTCAGCCACCTTGGCAATTCGCGACTCGTCCTCGGCACGCAAGACTTCGACCACCCGCCTCCAATCGTCCTCAGGGGCACCGGTTAGAGTCAACCCAGCACATGCGTTTGCGACGCGGGCGCACGCTTCTAATGTAGTTCGCTGGTCCTTCTTTTTGATGGCACCGATTTGTGTGGGGTCGCTAATTGAAACTGCAAAACCAAGGTCTGCCTGGCTTGGATTGGACCTGCGCCCCTTGCGCCCGCGGACATGTGACCGGAGTTGGCCCAAGAGGCGTTCGAAGACTTCCTGTGGCGTGCCTCGTTCCAGAAGACCTGCGATAATGGCTGCGGCTAGACATGGACCTTCCTGGTCAACATGTACTTGGTGGACGATTGTAGGCAAGCCGTCATCTGTTGATGCCAAGTATCTCGCTGTCGAGAGCATCACTGCTTGAGTTGGAACCAAAATCGCAAGGGACCATGGATCACCGTTCGCTATCAACCGCCGCATGGCCGCTATGGTTTCAGCCTTGAGCGCAAACTCGGGGCTAGTTCGACCCTTGCCTAGAGCGTAGCCCTTCACCTTGACGTGATCATAGGAGCGACCCCGATTTGAGCCTGTGAGCATATCATTCCCATATTGGGCAATGTCGGTCCCACCACTCCGATGGTTGCGTCCGGACAGGTCTACGATCTCGGGTTGATACACCTCGACGAACTCCCCGATTCGCTTTGGATCTGCCCCGGCAAAGTCGTAAATCCTTTGGTCAGGGTCTGCCAAGGCAATGATCTGAGAGCTTGCAGACAACGCTCGAATCATTGCGTATTGCTCGGCGCTTGTGTCTTGAAATTCGTCAATGATGATAACTGGGAACTTCGAAGAATAGATGTTTCCCAGTCGTTTGCACTCAACGAGGATGCGGCGTGCTTCTACCGGAAAGAGGTCGAATCCGATGAGACCCTCTTCTCGCCACAACCGCTCCAATTCCTGATCGTGCATCTCGTCAGGAACGTCAGCAAATAGCGCAGCGATATCAGCTGGGGGCAGTAACCTGGGTAACTGCCCGTTGGTTAGATAGGAATGAGACCTGATCAGCCGCCAAGCAAAACCATGATAGGTGTCGATGTCGATCAAGCGTAAGACATCGCGTGAAAGTTCACGTCGTGCGGCTTCGACAATCCTCGCGACGGTGGCGCGCGCAAAGCTCAGGAACAGGACCCGCTGACCAGCCTGGAGCTTTCCCTCAGCAATACACGCCAGAGCCTTGTGCAAGGCAACTGTCGTCTTGCCCGCACCAGGTCCCCCTGTTACAAGGAGATGTCCGGTGCAGTTTAGAATGGCTTCCCGCTGCTCGTCAACTCCATTCATGTATTGGTCCCGTAGGCGCTAGACACCCTCAATGCCCACCTGATCCGCGGTGGGCACCGGCGGTGGTGGTGGGGCTGGGGCAACGATGGCCTTGATTGCGGCGATCGTATCTCGCACGTAAGCGGGCATCTCGCCCTCTGCGCAACTCTCCAAGAACAGTGCGATGCTGCCCGAAGCTTTTTGCCACTTGAAATATTCAAGAAGGCCTACACGCATGGCTGCATCGTCCGCCCAACCGCTCGGCGGATTGACTGCAAGATGAGGTGGCCAATCGCCGTTTTGCTCCAGCTCGGCTGCAAATCGGCGAAGAGCTACGGCATCCGATTGATTCAGGATTAACCTTTCAAAGCCCTGCTCAGGCGACTCAAATGCGTGATCACAGGCCGCCTGGATCTGAGCCAACTGATCTGGTTGCTGCTGGTCAAAAGCTGCAAACACAGTCTTCCCAAGTCCCTTGAAGTAGTTGCTCAAGGGAGCCACTTGAGAGTCTGTCTCGGCGTCTACGACTGCAATACCCAGAGCCTCAAAGGAGCCATAGTCGCCGGGCTTTGTGCCGCTCAGGTGACGAGCCGCTGCTGGCAGCGCATGGTATTCCGTCGAACCTTCGACCACTAAGACTCGGCGAGCAAGCAGTGCTTCGCATGTCCGCCTCCGCATGTCGAGCTTATACGCTTTTGGCTTGACGGCCGGCGGCAGTGTCGCCTGCTTTCCCTGCAGCACACCTCCAATTCGATTCATAACTAGGATTTGGCCCGGCGGAAACTCTTCCAAAACGTATGGAGAGTGGGAAGTGAAAATCGCCTGTGACGACGAACGCCTCACGCTTGAAACGATCCTCTTTTGAGCGTGCGGGGGAATTGCGATTTCGGGCTCCTCCATCGCAAAAATGACGGAATCCTTTAGGCTCGCGATGATAGAGAGCAGGGCCAGCACTAGGGCATTGATTGTGCCTGTCCCCTGGTGGTAGAAAGGTGCTGAATGGGAACTGCCATCGTGACGCGTTGCCCCGGTTTCAATGAAAAGCACGAGTTGTTTGCGAAGCGTCTCTCTTGTCTGATCTGTGACTCGAAGCTTGGGAGCCTCGGCCCATTCGGAGGTGACATAGCTCTGAACCGCTTTTTGAACGCGAGTGAGCACCTCCGAGATGCCTAACTCAGGGTCCTCAGCAACAGCCACGGCCCGAAGTTGCCCGAGTACGTTCTCCCACATTTGCGGTCTCTTTTCTTCAAGCTGAAGAATGATATCTAGCAGTGAGCCTCGTTCTAGTGACAGCGCCCTGGATCCAGTTCGGAGCGCCCGGAGATATAGGAATCCACAGTATCGCTTATCCATGCGTCCAAATGGAGTTGCCTGTCCATTCTCTTGGCGCGATGCTGCGAAGCATGTCTCCGCCCTAAAATCATCCTCTTCTGGGTCATAACGGCCTTCAAAGGAAATCCTCAGCGCAGGGCTAACGGTTGCTTGGTCGACCTGTGCAGCTTGTCCCGCTTGTAGGAGAGCCAGCGCGTCTTCATTCCACCATTCCAGGTGGTCGGCAAATCGCCGCTGTTGCTCGTCGCTTAAGCCAATGACGATCACTTCGATCTGGATAAGTACGGGGGCTCCTTGCGCGTCAACGTAATCACCCGAATAGAAGTCGTGCTCATCGATGGGATCGGGCCGTGAGATTCGGTCAGGCCCGAGTGTTAGATCTATCGCCTCCAGCACCGTGGACTTACAAGAGTTGTTGTCTCCGACAAGAACTGCGTGCCGTGGAAGATCAAGAGATGCCTCCTTGATGCCTCGAAAGTTCTTTATGGTTACTCGACGGATGTGCATAGGCTGTCCTTACATAAGCTCGCCTCGAAATGCATTGGCGAGGATGGCTTGGGTGGTGCGCTCGACTTGGGCGGTGGCTTCGGCGATGCGGGATTCGATGGAGTCGGCGAGGGCGAAGAGAGATTGAACGCGGCGGACGATCTCGGCTTGCTCCGGCACGGGCGGAACAGGAAGAATCATTTCCCGGCACTGGGTCAATGAAATATTAGATTGCCCCGCAGATCCGCGAGTGTGCATCAGGATGTCTTCATAGGGGATGCCACTGCACAAGGTTAAGTACAGCCACTCCGTGCTGATCTTCGCCGATGGACGAAACAATGTCAGAGCCTGATTGAATACCCACGCCGAATACTGGCTTGTTACAACGGCAACCTTCCCGAGCGGTGGTCCTACTATGTTCATGAGCACGTCCCCGGGAATCGCTGTCGAGCGCGACATGGACTTGGTTCTAAAGACCACCTCGGAGATGAACTGTGGTTTGTAATCGAAGTCGAGCCGCTGATCGACCAAGTTAAAGACCTTTAGGAAGGGAACGCCTGGCGTGATCTGAAAGCCCTCTTTCGGGGTCGAGCCGCTTTGCACTCGTTCGCAGACTTCCTGAGCGGCAATATCTTCCCATCCTGTCAAATCATCTGTTCCGCGACAGTCGGCGGTGAGTTGGCCGGAGCAGGCTGCGGTGAGGACGGATCGGCGGAACCTCTTGAGGAGCGTCGGGATCGTAGCGAGGCGGTCACGAACACCCTCAACCTTGTCCTGGGCAGTGCGAACCTGTTGAACCAAAGAATCTTGCTCGGCTAGGGGCGGCACAAGGATCTCTGTCTCGAGCAGCACTGAACGACTGATGCTCGCTTGAGACACGTGGTTGTTGCACTTGTCCGCAAAGTAGCCCTCGCGCCAGAGTTGGTGCAGGGCCATCGCTAGGAAGGCTGGCCTAAGGCGATCGGGGTTTACCCGGAGCCTTGTCATGTGGTTCGAGAACGCCCGCGAGTCTTGCTCTTGATAAATGGCCGTCTTGCCGACCAACTCTGGGCTGTTCGTGTTGTTGAAGACTACGTCATCACGCTGCAGGAGTCGTTCGGGCTTGTGTGCTTCGGTCTTTGGGATGAACTTGACCGACGAGAAGTCCATGTTTCCGTCGGTGTTCACATTGAACGGTCGAACATGGACAATGCCATCCCCGTTGCGATTGTGGTTGCCGCAGGCAAAACCGGGCTGAACACCACTAAGGAGTCCTTCAGAGAGAGGCAATGTGGGCCACTCACTTCGAAGTACGTCGGCTGGTGCAAGTTCAACTATCATTGCTTGCCCTCGATTCGCTTCACCTCTCGTTCAAAGTCGCTCTCGAACACTTCATCTTGCTTGACTCGGAATCTGTCATATTGCGCTTCAGCGAGCTTCTTGGCGACATCCGCGGACACCTTGCCCGGATTTGTTAGCACGTCGAGCTCGTTGAACTTGAGGAAGGCGTCGAGCCGGTCAACCCAGTCCGCCATCTTCATGGGAATCTGTCGCTCGGCGAGCCCTTCGGCATAGAGGAGGTATTGCTCGACGATCCGGTTCAGCTCCTTGATCTCGGACTCGATCATGTAGTTCTTGGCCGTGCCAACGTCGCGCTTGAGGATTTTGCCGTGCGGCGCGTTCTTCCATGTGGTGAGGCCCATGCTCGGCTTACTGGCGTCTGCTCGCTCCGCGATGATCTCCGCGGCGGTCTTGCCGCTGACCGCCCAGTGCAGCTTGTTCTGGACGGTGGCGAAGAAGGTCTGAGTGATCTCGGCGTTCGGGTCATAATCGATGCTCGCCTGCTCGTAGAGGTCAGTGATCTTGAGATAAAAGCGGCGCTCGCTCGCCCGAATCTCGCGAATGCGCTCGATGAGCTCGTCGAAGTAGTCCTTGCCGAACCGCTTGTTGAGCTTCAGCCGCTCGTCGTCGAGCACGAAGCCCTTGATGATGAACTCTCGGAGGGTGTTGGTCGCCCAGATTCGGAACTGGGTCGCTTGCCTGGAGTTGACCCGGTAGCCGACGGCAATGATGGCGTCGAGGCTGTAGTGATCGAGCTCGCGCTCAACCTCGCGGTCACCCTCGATTTGAACTCTTCGGAATTTCCGAATAGTTGCCTCGCGGTCGAGTTCTCCGGATTCAAAAATGGAGCTGAGGTGCTCGTTGACGGTAGGGATCGACACTCCAAAGAGCTCGGCGATTCGACGTTGAGTGAGCCAGAACGTCTCGTCTTCGAAGTGGACCTCGACCTTCGTCGCACCGTCTGGTGAGGTGTAGAGGATGATCTCGTTCATGAAGTCTCCCGGTCACTCACTAATGCGTCGTGTTTTGTCTTTCCTAAGGGCAACTGTCTTATCCGCCCACTGTCAGGGCAGTATTCAAGTAGCAAACCCTCATCAAGGTCAGGCGTTGAATCACCGTCAAATCCGTGTGGGTCAGGTGCCGACGGTTCTAACTTGTCAGCAACTGAAGCAACAGCCGCTATTGACCTAGGAATCGCGTCGAGACCTCGAGTCTCTAACGCAGCATCGTGGAAGAGTTCTTGTGCAAGTTCGAAGCCCTCATCTTCGTGCCGCGCGTAACCATTGAACACTGTTTCTACAGTCGACAAATTCGGAGTGCCAGAAAATCCGACGACACACTTGAGGTACTTGGGAGCGAGGCTGTGGCTGCAAATGTGAGCCATGCTATGGCAAGCCCCGAATATCACGACCAGCCCATGTCCAGGGCCACCCCCAATATCGCAGTTTAGGTCAAAGTCGGACTCACCCGAAGCAATCCCTTCAAAATGTGCTTGGAGCGCCTCCCAGAATCCGTTGTAACTGAGGTGCTCTTGCGAGTCCACAGTCTGACATAAGCCTAAGTCATCCCCGTGACACAACACTAGAAGCGTCTGCAAGTTTCGAGCACATCGAGAGAGGAGACTGGCCAAGCCCCTGACGAAAGCGTCCGCCGTCCCCTCCAGCACTGTCACAACTTCCGGTGGAGAAGGGTCTTGATCATCGGTGAAGTGAGTCGACCACTGTTCAAGAATCCTCTGGCTAGCCAGCGGCTGGTCGCCATAGCGAGTGTCCTTCCACTCCAAGACTCCAAATGCCGATCCCCACGCGCTAGTATCCAACTGCTGAGCACGAGTCGTCATGATTCCACCGTCTGCGGCTTCTCCAGCAGCTTGAGCATCTGATTCAGCTCGTCGATCGCGGTGGTGAGCTGGGTAACGGCCTCGGTGATGAATTCCTCCGGCTCGCCGAGGTCATCCGCGTCATCGAGTGCTTCGTCTTTGATCCACTTGAATCCATCGAGCTTGTATTCGCGCTTCTTAACCTCGTCCAGGCTGAAGCATCGGAATCGCTCGGTCTCGGTTCGTGGGGACTGGCCGTTTGGATCTTCTCCGTAGCACCGTTCGAAATCCTCGAAGTGTGCCTTGGTCAGTGGTCGGTCCTTCTTGGTGATGCCGGGGACGTTTGCTCGGCCATCGTACAGCCACACCTGCTTGGTCGGCTTGCCCTTGGTGAAGTAGATCACGTAGGTTTTCGTGCCGGGAGTGTAGGGCGTGAAGGTTCCTCGCGGGAGTCTGAGCACCGTATGGAGGTCGCAATCCTGCATGAGGATTTTGAAGACCTCTCCGGCTTGGTCAGCAAAGAGGACGTTGTCCGGTACGACAACAGCGGCTCGCCCGCCAGGTTTGAGGATCGTCAGGATGTGCTGGATGAAGTTGAGCTGCTTGTTACTGGTGGTGACGGTGAAGTCTTCGCGCTCGGGGGCTTGGTTCGCGCCACGGTTGCCGAACGGTGGGTTGGTAATCACCACGTCGAACTTTGGACCGCTGTAGACCTCGTAGATAGAGTCGCCGAGGGCAATCTCAGGCTGCACGTTGTGCAAGTAGAGGTTCATCAATGCGAGGCGTCTAGGCCGGGGAACCAGTTCCTGACCGTAGTAAGTGCTGCGTTTAATCCGGCGATCGGTATCGCGGTCCAGAGCCTGGCCGCTCGATTTCAGATCCTCCTTGAGCCACTCATAGGCAGCGACCAAGAATCCACCCGTGCCACAAGCCGGGTCGCCGATCTTGAAGTCAGCTTTGGAGCGCGGATTAGGCTTGATGCAGCGCATCATGCTCTGAATGAGGAGACGTGGCGTGAAGTATTGTCCGGCGCCCTTCTTACCTTCGCTGGCCGCCTTCTCAAGCAGGCCCTCGAACGCTTCTGCTTTGACGTCCACTTCAAGGCTCGTCCACTCGGTTTCGTCGATTAGCGTGATGAGCTTGCGGAGATTGACTGGATTGGTGAAGCGCGATTGCGCCCCCGAGAAGATGTCCCCGAGGATGCCGCTTTGGCGTCCAAGGTCCCGAAGCATGCGTGGGTATTCGTCCGTGAGGTTGGTACCACTGAGGGTCTTTAGATATGCCCAATCACACTTTTCTGGAATCTCAACGCCGCGCTCGTCGGCCATCTTGAGAAAGAGCAGGTAGGTGATCTGCTCGATGTAGTCGCCGTAGTCAATCCCGTCGTGGCGTAGGGTGTGGCAGAAGCCCCAGAGTTTGGATACAACGTCAGTCATGTGGTTCGTTATGCGGCGTGGGCAATCGCCCAGTTAAGTTGTCTCAAGAGGTCTCGCAGCTGACCACCAAACGCTCGGTTGGCGCGGGCGAATCCGCCACGCTCGTCGAGGGGGTGCAAGTCGAAGTCCTCGGGCTCAATGGCGAGGTCGGCGACCAATCGTTGACGAATCAATTCTAACCACGCACTCTGCTCATCAGAAAGCTCGGCACTTCCGGTGACTTGGCTGATCGCAGCGTTCACCCGCTCCTCGGCGGTCAGCAGGGGTCGCGCTTCATTGGCGGCGTTCTTGACCATTGAAATGACATCAGCAAGTGCCTTGTGCTTGGCGATGGAGACCGCCTCTCGCACCCGCTCCTCTGGGAATTGAGCTTGTCTCAAAGCTGATCGAAGCTCTCGGAGTGCATCCGTGCTCCAACCTTCGGGCTTGTCGAGCAGGATGCTCAGCGCCTCGATCTGATTTCGATTCTCTTCGACGAATCGGCTGAATGCCTCAAGGTAGTCAGCGGGCCGCAGGTCCCGATCCTTGTACCGAATGGTGCGCTCAGAAGAGACATTGTCTTGGACGCCTGTAGCGATAACGAACTCGCGATTGGGGCGCGGGTATTGCTTCAGCAACTGCTGGAAGTCTTGGTTGCGAAGCAGCTCCATCGTGCCGGTGAAGTTTGCCTTAAGCAGAGAATCGAGCTGATCGGCAAACGAGCTGAGATCAAGGTTGTTCGTGAACTCTAAGAATTTGACGCGGCCCTCGCCCGTGATCTCTTTGTCGATCCGGCGGAGGCGCTTGGTGAGCACTTTGACGTGGTAGTCGCGACGCTCGTTGTTCCAGATGTTGTCGATGACCGCTTCAAGAGGAATTGGATCAGAGACTGGGGCTTCGACAGCCATACCGCTTGCTTGCCTGAAGCTGTCGATAAGGCTGCCATCGAAGCAGTCGAACACCACGAAGTGAGACTTGGCAGGACCCTCGAACTCATCACAAAGCCTCGTGCCTCGTCCGAGCATCTGCTCAAACAAGATGCGGCTCTTCACGGGTCTGAGGAAGACGATGAACTCGATCGAGGGCACATCGACGCCAGTGGTGAGCAGGTCTACAGTGACGACGATCTTGGGTTCTGGGCGGTTTCTGAACTCTTTGATCCGCTGCAAAGGACGGTCGACGTCCTTCGCTCCGGTGATCTTGGCGACAAAGGCGTCTCCGCGCCCGAACACCTCTCGGCAGAGACTGACCAACTGGTTGGCATGGCTTGTGTGCGGCAGGTCATTTGCGGCGAAGATGAGTGTCTTCGGGAACCGTCCGAACTCCGCTTCGTGAGCCTCAGCGTGCTTCTTGAGTTCCTCGACGATCTTTCGATTCGAGTCTGGAGCGGTGATCTTCGCCTCGATGGCGCTGGCATCGTAGCTGACCTCATCCTCAAGGTAATCGATGTTCTTTGTCGTGCCGACTTCGGTATCGATGACCTCGATGCGCTCACCTTCTTTGAGGGTCACGCCTTCGATGCGGACATCGGACCGCACCTTCACCACGTCAAAGTCGACCAGATAACCGTCGTCCACGGACTGCTTGTAGCTGTACCGGTAGACCGGATCGCCGAAGTAAGCCACGGTGTGTGCTGCGGGCGTCGCGGTGAGACCAACTTTGATCGCGTCGAAATGGTCGAGGGTGTCTCGCCAGATTGCCTCCTCCTTGCGCGAATAGCCCCGATGGCACTCGTCGGCAATGATCAGGTCGAAGGCGTGGATCGGAATGCTAAGCTGCTCGGCATCGTCCTCGGACTCTCCCAGACCTTCAAGCATGCCTTGGCGACCAAAGAGGTTGATCGCCATGCGCTGGATCGTGCACACGTAGACAAAGGCGTCTCCTTCCTGGGGATCGGTCAAGTAGCGATTTGGAAGGACCTTGGGGTCGAACTTCTCTCCTGAGTCGTCGTCAAGGTCTGCTTGCTGAAACCGCTGGCTATAGACTTCGTAGGTCTTGTCGAACTTGAGACCAGGCTCACACACGAACGAGGCGAACGCTCGAACAGTTTGGGCGGCGAGGGCGCGACGATCAACAAGGAAAAGGATGCGCTTCGCCGCTCCGGACTTCATCAAACGGTAGGCCTGCTGAATGGTGGTTCGGGTCTTGCCGGTCCCAGTCGCCATGACGACCATCATTTGGCGCTTGCGTTGACGGATTGCTTTCTCTACCGCTAAGATGGCCCTCTCTTGGTAGGGGCGTACTGATCCTTCACGAAACTCCAAACCATCGAGTTTAGTAAAAGCTTCGACATCGTTTCTGGAGAGCAATTCTCTTAACGCGTTTGGCGTGTGAAATGTTGCCACCTTCCTAGATACATTGAGCGGGTCTCGAACATCTTGAAACCAAATGAGCTCCCCATTGGTTGAATAGAGGAACGGAACCTTGAATCCCTCGCCATAGCTTGCGCGCTGCTCGCGAACACCTTGTGAATACCTGGCGGCCTGAGTCAAGACATTTTGTGGCCCGACAGTCACCTTCTTAGCCTCAACAACACCAATCACGCTCTTATCTAAACATAGTGCGTAGTCGGCGGGGCCATTATCAGTGGGCCACTCAGAGACAGCTTTACCCTCAAGGCCTAGAAAGCTTACTGACGCATCAAAGTCAGCTACCTGCCACCCTTGAGCAGCAAGCTTGGGGTCGATCCTCTTGCGTCGAGTGACTTTCTCAGGTTCGTTGCTCAGATCGCTCATGTGGGCTCTAGTTATAACCGCTGTTCATCAGGTTCAAACTCTATCAGAATATGGACGTAGCGACAAACTCGTGCCACGCCATTTACTTTTGGCCCAAGCTCATCGTTCATCGTGATTTTGAACGATCCGAGGCCCAGATTGCTCCTCCGAACCGGTTTGCAGGTCTCCCGCAGCCTCACTCCGACCACCTGCAGCTCGCTAGTTTCGTCCGACGCCCCCAATTTTGATGGCCGATCCGTCGCGCTGTACGGCTAGGAGGTCGGTGGCTTGGCTCTGTGCCGAGTCGCCGCGCACCTAGGAGGAAACAGACATGTCTCGATCCGCTGCCGAGGTCACCACGACTTCGGCAAACCTGGGCCGATCGGCCCCAACTTCGTCACCGCCACGACGGACAGCACCCTTTGACCTGGAGCCTGGCTTCTATGAACCAGCTGCCCTCTGGCTGTTCGGTAATGCCCGACTGCTCATGGGCAAACTCGCTTTCGTTGACCTCTCGTTTGGACCTGCGAACCACGCCCCATCCGACTTGGATGAAGTCGAGCGGATTGCAGAGGGCCTTGTCCTGTCGGCAAACGTCTTGGTTTCAGGGATTCACAGCCCAGCCCACATGCGAGCGGCAATCGTTCCACTCCGTTGGGGAGCTCCGAGGATTCTCGTCGTCTCTGGCGGCATTGAGTACCACTTGGGATCGAAGCTCGATCAGGAGCCGTTCCGAGCCGCACGGCTCTGGCGGTATCAATGGGATCCCCGGACTGACTTGATTGTGTCGCGCCGAGCCCCGCGTAAGCTTCCGACGTTTGCCAGAACCAACCCGACCGTCGACCGCCTGATTCGACGGATTGTCAAGCGTGAAGTCGATGGGCTGCTCTTCGGCCGTCCCGAGTTCACGTTATGATTCCAAGCCCCTTCTCCAGAAGGGGCTCCATTCCTTACGGTCGACTGATGTTCGCTGCAAAGTCTTCGTTTTCGCGCTTGACGTCGAACCGTGTCAGATGGAGCGAATGAAGGTGAGTGTTTCAGGTAAGCAATTTGTGTTCCCACGGTGCTGCGCGTGTTGCGGTGGTTTCCCCTTGGTCACCCTCAGCGTCAGCGGAAGCGAGAAGAACCGACTATCCCGGACGAAGGGCTGGCTCTGGGAGGTTCCATACTGCACTGATTGCCGGGCTCATGTAAAGCGGGCCGAGGTTGCTTTGCTAGGGTGGATTTGTGGGATCGCCTTGGCCGGACTCGCAGGCTTCGGGGCATTCGCCCTAGGGATGGGCTTGGGGCCCGCAGCGATCCTCGCTACAACAATGTCCATTACGGGCACCTTGCTGTGCGGATTGTATATAGCCAACGTCAGTCTGGGCCTCCAACGAGACTGTTGTGGCATCCTCAGAGCAGTTTCCTATCTCGGATCGGCGAGTGTCTGCCATTCGTTCGACATTCGGTCCAGGAGCTATGCGACCGAGTTCATTCGAGCCAATCATCGGAAGATCGTCAATGCCAGCCCCAAGGTTGCCAAGATCTTGAGGGGATTGTCGTTTGGAGACTCCCAAACGCCGCGACGTCTCATCCGCCATCGGTAAAGATGTTGCAATACTGTTCGGCGCGCTGAACTCCAGTTGCGGTTTGGAGTCGTAGCGTTCACGCTGCGATCGGACATGGGAAATGCCAATCGCAGCGCGAGCGCTGCCACACGAAAACATAATCGAATTGCCGCACTCATGGTGCACATTCCGCGCTACTGTTTCAGGGGCACCTCCCGCCTTGCCAAAGATGCTGGGTTGGCCAAGTCGACGATCAGCCAACTCGTGCACGGCAAGTCCAATCCCCTATATAGCAGTCTCAATGAGATCGTCAAGTGTTTCGAGCATCATCTTGGCGTAGTGATTGATCTTCGAGACGTTGTGTCCGAAGATGGCTCGTACCCGACGCCGTTCGTCTGCGACCTGGCGGGATGCCCCGGGTGTCTGCCGGACTCTGTCTATCATTCAAGTGGCGAACGGCGACTCGCCAACCGATCCGCTCAAGCCGGACAATGGTCGGGCGACGTCGGTGAGTTCTTAGAGGAGGAAGCCGGATGAGCAGCCGCGTGACGATCCCTGCAGTGGCAAACGACAGCGGCAACAACAGCAGCTGCAACAGCGGATTTATACGACTCCGCTCTAGAATCGCCCGTCTGGACTTTGCCTCATTTCAACGATGTGTCTGGATCTGGCTTGGTGCCAGCGGTTATAAGCATATGCGATCGCTTGGTCGGCGTTACTGCCGCGGTCGACGTTACGCAAGTGGCCCAGATTTTGTGGTGCAGATTGATGTGGAATCGGGCGTAAGGATCGCCGTGCAAGTCAGGCACTGGAGGTCGCCCCTGTCTCGACGCGCTGTCGATGAACTTCGGGGATACATGCAAAGACACGGACTGAGTGCTGGCATAATCGTATGTTCATCGACAATCTCCAGATCGGCCCGAAATGCTGCTCAAGAGTATCCTGGACGGCCAATTCGACTCGTTGGGATCGACCGTTTCGCTGCTTCGATGGCGACCCTCGGTCTCGGTTTGATGGATTGGCCCCTGCGTCAGACGATTGATGAGGCGTTCTTTCGCGTGGTGCATGAGTTGTCACTTGGTCCAACTCGGTCGCACGAAGCTGTCCGCTGCTCCCCAGAACCGGCGCAGAGTCTAGCTAGTGCGGCATTCGTGAACGATGCACCCTGGCTCAACTCAGACCGCTGGCTCTACTTGTTAGTTCTGGTTGCAGTTGGCCTTACCATATGGGTTCTAATCGGGTGGCAGCGATGACAGGGCTCAATCCGATTGGCGAGCTACTACCGAGCCGACCGCCTCGCCAGGGTCGGAAACTAAGCCCCGACGACGCTGTTCTCAGCGACCGAGACGAACTGGTTTTGGAGCTTGTTCATGTGGGAATCGGATTGCGCAAGGCACAGAATCTGGTGGATCACTACCCGGCTAACCTCATCGAGCGTCAACTGCGCTGGTTGCCGCAGCGAGCCGCCCGGCGTCCGGCCTCACTCCTGATCGCCGCCATTGAGCATAACTACGATCCGCCCGTCTATGCCAAAGACTAGTCAGGCTCCGCCCTGGGGTGGCACTACCCCGGTGCCGAACTTCCTGCTCGACCGGGTCATGCCTCGGCTGACGGACACGGAGTGGCGAGTCCTGTGCGTCATTGTTCGACAAACGTTCGGGTGGCACCTCGGCCCGGGCAAACGGAAGCAATCGGATTGGCTGTCTCACTATCAACTCAAGCGTCGGACCGGGCGGCAGAGTGCGGCGGTCAGCCGGGCGATTGACAGACTAGTGAAGCGAGGCCTAATCACCGTCCGTGACTCCCACGAACGGCTTGTGTCCTCAACTGCGGCACGCAGGCGCTCGAAATCGCACTTGCTGTTCAGCCTGCACTCGCGCCTAACATTTCCAACTTATCAGCGTCGCATTGGCTTCGCTCAATATCGAAGTTCCAAAACCGAAAACAACAAAACAAATCCAGACAAAAGAAAACAACAACACAGACGGGAATCGACGCGCATCGAAAATGCCAGAGCGTAGGAGGGTCCAGCGTGAAGGCCGTGATTTCCACTCGACTCGGACAACAAAACCTATTGCACCAGAGCGAGATTCCTGTCAGGAATTGGATGAAGCTGCCGACGAACTGGCGGCGATCATCATCGAGTTCTATCGGCAATGGAAACAGCTATAGCTTATATTCGGGTTTCCGACCAGCGGCAAGTGATTGACGGCAACTCGCTCGTCACCCAGGAGCGGACTGTTCGGACTCATGCCAGCCACAAGGGCTATCAGTTTGAACGAATCTTCGTCGAGCCGGGTGAGAGTGCCAAAACGGATCACCGACCGGCCCTGCAGGAGATGCTCAAGTTCTGCACCGCCAACCGGGGGCGAGTCACCGTCTTGATCGTCCCCAAAATTGACCGGCTCGCCCGAAACACCTACGACTACACCGGGCTCAAGGTCCGACTTCTGCAACTTGGTATCCGAATCGAGTCAGTTGGAGAGAGGATCGAGGACACACCTGTAGGTCGCTTCACGGAGACGATCCTGGCGTCAGTAGCTCAGTTCGATAACGAGATTCGAGCAGAACGCTGCAAAGGCGGCATGCTTCAAGCAGTCCGCGAAGGCCGTTGGGTGTTCATGGCTCCATTCGGCTACCGAAACACGAGGCACAATGGAAAGGCGACGATTGAGCCGAATCCAAAGACTGCCACTGTCGCCGCTCAAATATTCAAGCGACTTGAGAAGGGCCAGCGCCCGTCTGAAGTTCGTCGCTGGCTGAATGACACTGGCTTCCCAATCAGCGACTCGTACTTCTTCAAGATCGTTCGCAACCCCCTTTACAAGGGGGAAATCCGCGCCTTTGGCGAGAACAATCAAGCATTGCCGCCCTTCGTGCCGCTTGTTACGGCGAAGTCCTTTGAAGCTGCCCAGCAGGCATTTCGAAAGGTCACTCCCACCGCACATGACCGGGACAATCCTGAATTTCCGTTGCGCGGCACGCTCAGGTGCGTCTGTGGCCACTTACTCACCGCCTCCTGGTCGAAGGGCAAATATAAGCGGTATGCGCACTACCGTTGCATGCATTGTCGCTGCATCAACCACCCTCGGGACCGCCTCCACACCAACTTTATTGCCCTGATGCAGACTCTTCGAGTTTCTGGGAGCGCCTGGGAGCGCGTGTCGAGTCGTATCCAGCACTATGCTGCTCGCTCAAAGCAAGATTGCGCTGCAGCCCGAGCAGGGGCATTGCGGGACCTTGCCCGGCACCAGGAGATGAGGCGAGCAATAGGCAGGAAGAACATCCAAGGCGTCTTGCCGGACGACCTGGCTCTAGAGCACATCCGGGAGCTCGACGCAAAGATCGCCGGCTGTCATGAGCGACTTGACCGGCTTTCGACTCCGGAAGCAGACATTCAGGATGCATTGAGGTTTGGCGAGCGGTTCTTTCCCTGCATCGATGAGTTCTGGAACGGAGCATCTAATGCGGCACGGAAGCAACTCCAACGCTTCGTTTTCCCGGATGGAATAACGGTGTCGCAAAGCGGCGATTTTCGAACACCAAAAACTCACGCCATTACTGGTTTGCAAACGCTGGCGCATGCCGAAAAGTGTCAAGTGGTGGACC
>CAZLDN010000044.1:0-39008 GCA_964558355.1 uncultured Candidatus Solibacter sp. | reverse complement strand
GGGGTAAGGGAGAATCCAGGTGGGTTTTTCAGCAGCCTGTGAAGCCTGCCCCACCATGGGGTTGGGATGTCAGTCTCTGAAGAATTTCTTCTGGGCGGCGTACCACATGACGGCTGGCAGGAGACCGAGAACTCCGGCTCCGAAGGTGACCCAGCGGACGCTGACGCCCATGTCGACCATGTAGGCGGCGGCGAAGCTAATCACGCTCATGACGAGAAAGAGTCCGGCGAAGTCGGCGGAGAAGACGCGCCCGCGGAAGCGGTCTTCGGTCATCTGATGGAGCATCGTCGTCGAATAGACCCAACAGAGTGAAGTGCCGATGTGGCCCAGGATGATGAAGAAGCAGGCCCACCAGAGCGACGACGCCCCGCCAAGCGCCATATAGCCGGCGGCGACAATCAGGAAGCCGTAGAAGATGCCCTTCCGCATCCGGTCCGGTTTGTCCTTGGCGAGGTAACCGCTGAGCAGGGAGCCAATCAAAGCGCCGATGCCGCGGGCGCCGAAGAGCACGCTCATGGAGAGGGTCCCGGATTGTTTCCAGACGAAGATCCGTTCGCCGAAGACGGGCAGGAGCACCCAGTGCGCTCCAAGGAGGCCCATGCCGGCTTTCACAAGCAATGTGGACCACATCCGTTTGTCGTTCCTCACATAACGGAAGCCCTCGATGGTGGGCTTGAAATCGACCAAGTCCTTGAGACGGGCGGGCGGTTGGTGGAGACTATGGGTCTCCTTTACCTTCATCGCATAGAGCAGAAGGGCGGAGAGGACGAAGCTGAAGGCGTTGAGGACGAAGACAGTCTCGCGGCCAAACTTCCAGGCGATCAGGCCGCCGATGCCGGAACCGATGGCCAGGTTGATCGACCAGGTCATGGAGGACAGGGCGTTGGCCAGCACGACCTCTTCCTTGTTTCTTGCAACGTTGGGGATGATGGCCGTGCGGCCGGGTTCGAAGAGCGCCCACATGATGGTCTCGCAGAACAACAGCACCCAGATGAGCCAGACCATCGACGCCGAGGTCACCAGGAGCATGGACAGGACGATGAAGATGCGCCCGATGTCGGCGAAGATCATGACGCTGCGCCTTCGCAGGCGGTCGTTGATGACACCGGCCATGGGGGCCATGAAGACCTGCGGCAGGAGTTGGAGGACGACGGCGAAACCGACGCTGCGGGCCTGGCCGGTCAGTTCAAGCAGCAGGGAGTAGATGGCGACGGCATAGAACCAGTCGCCGAGTTCGGAGACGATCTGCGCCAGCCAGAGGAGGCGGAAGTCGCGGTTGTGGCGCAACAGGCGGCCGTAAGCGGAAAGTGAATAAGAAGATCCTCCACTTACAGCCATGGGAACTCAGCCGACGTAAATACCCATCCGTTCCTTGACGAGCCGGACCGTGGCGTCGGCGATGGGCGTGACGCGTTCGGCGCTCTCGCGCAGGACGCCGTGCAAGTAGCCTGGATCGGCCATGATCCGGGCATAGCGGGCCTGCAAGGGTTCAAGGCCTGCGACGACGGCTTCGGCAACCTGTTTCTTGAGGTCGCCATAGCGCATGCCTGCAAAGTGCGATTTCATCTGGTCCGCGGTCCAGCCGCTGAAGGCCTGGTGGATGGTGAGCAGATTTTCGACGCCGGGGCCGATGTTGTCGAAGTCGACGCAAGGAAGGGAGTCGGTGGTCGCACGCATGATCTTCCTGCGGATGTCCGAGGGCGGGTCGAGAAGCGAGATGGCGTGGCCGGGACCTTCAGTGGACTTCGACATCTTCTTGGTGGGATCGTCAAGACCCATGATGCGCGCGCCGACGGTGGGCAGTTGCGTGGCTGGCATGACGAAGGTATCGCCATAGAGGGCGTTGAAGCGCTGGGCGATGTCGCGGGCCAACTCGAGGTGCTGCGACTGGTCGTCGCCGACGGGGACGACGTTAGCCTGGTAGATGAGGATGTCGGCGGCCATGAGGACGGGGTACTGAAGCAGCCCGTCGCTGATGGACTCCTGTTTGGAGGACTTGTCCTTATACTGCGTCATGCGTTCGAGCCAGCCGACAGGGGTGACGCAGGTGAGCAGCCAGGTGAGTTCGGCGTGTCCGTGGACGAGGGACTGGACGACGACGGGGGACTGCTTGGGGTCGATACCGGCGGCGAGGAAGACGGCGGCAGTCTGCTCGATTTTTTGACGGAGTTCGACCGGGTCCTGGTACAGTGTGATGGCATGAAGGTCTACGATGAGAAAGATGCTCTCGTAGTCCTGCTGCATCCGGACCCAGTTTTTGAGGGCCCCCAGGTAGTTGCCGATATGTAATGATCCGGTGGGCTGGATGCCCGACAAAACGCGTGGTTTCATGCGAAAACTGTTAGAAGAAGGGTAATCTACATCCTAAGTGATTGACGTGCCTGACAACAATCCCGAGCCGGCCGGCGCGCCGGAAGAAAAGCCGGAAGTGACTCCGGAAGCGACGCCGGTAGTGACGCCGGAGTTCACGGTGGAGAAGTGGGTTTATGGTGGATCCGGGCTGGTCCGGATTGAAGGGCAAGTGGCCTTCGTGCCGTTCGTCCTGCCTGGCGAACGCGTGAGGCTGGAGCCGCCGAAACGGCGGGCTTCGGTGCTGGAAGCGCAGGTATCGGAACGGCTGGAAACGTCGCCCGACCGCATTGAGCCGTTGTGCCCGGTCTTCGAGAGCTGCGGCGGGTGCCACTACCAGCAGGCGTCATCCGATTACCAGTTGGCGCGGAAGGTGGAGATCGTGGCGGAGACGTTCCGCCGCGTCGGCAAGTTCGAAGCGCCGGAGGCGATCGAGACCATCAGCGCCGACCCCTGGTATTACAGGAACCGCAACCAGTTCCACATCGACCGCGCTCGTATCGGCTACCTCGCCGCTGGGTCGCACAGGCTGATCGACATTGACGAGTGCCCGATCTCGGCGCCGGCGATCAACGAAGCGCTGCGGGTGGTGAAGAAGAAACTGCATGATCCGCACTGGCCCCGTTTCCTGAAGTCGATCGAGTTGTTCACCAACGGCGCGCAGGTGATGGTGAATGCGCTGGAGACCGACGGAGGGCGCCGGTTGGCGCGCGGATTCTTCGAGTGGCTGGGGCAGTTTGTCCCAGGGGCAGAGACGGGTTCGCTGGAATACGAAGTGGGCGGGTTCGCTTACCGCGTTAGCCACGGGTCGTTCTTCCAGGTGAACAGGCACCTGGTGCATCGACTGGTCGAGTGCGCGATTGGAGACGCGGCGGGCGAGACGGCGCTTGATCTCTATGCGGGCGTGGGTTTGTTCACGGTACCGCTGGCGAAACGCTTCGCCACGGCGGTGGGCGTGGAGAGTCACGGGGCCGCGATCCGCGACATGGAGCATAATGCGGGCAAGGCGGGGCTTTCGATTGGGGTCCACCGGGCTCAGGCCGAGCAGCATCTGGAACAGTTGAAGACCGCGCCGGACTTTGTGCTGGCCGACCCGCCGCGGAGCGGATTGGGCAAGCATGTCTCGGGGCACCTGTTGCGATTGTCGCCGCGACGGGTCCATATTGTCAGTTGCGATCCGCCGACGCTGGCGCGCGACGTGGCTGCATTGATCGGGGGCGGTTACCGGCTGGACAAGGCGACTGTTGTTGATATGTTCCCGCAGACGTACCACATCGAAACCGTGGTTGAGTTGTCGAAGGACTGAGCCCGCCAACTGGCTTCCGGTCAGGCGGATTCGATCGCCGCTCAGGTTCGCTTGAGCTTCCGCCAGGCGACTTCGGCCAGGTTTAGAAGCAGAGCCAAGGCCAGCAGGCCGGGCCAGAGCCTGAGCGAAGATGGGACCGAGCGGCCTCCAGTCGAGAAGACATCGCGCGGATTGGGATTGAAGAGCCCGCCGGTGAACTCGGCGATCTGTTTCATCAGGCGCGGGTTGTTGCCGTAGGTAGACAGTTCCATCTCGGGGATGTAGCTGCCGACCTCAGGGAAGGCCGCCGAATCGGCAAGCGGACGAACACGGAACAGGCCCTGCCGCGCGCCGATTGGGACCACGGCTCTGTAGTAGCCTTGGCCGGCCTTCTCGACCGTCACGGGGCGCTGGAATCCGCCGGGACCGAGGACGTAAAGGGTGGGCGGCGCGGCCGGCGCAGTGACATGAGGTGCGAGGCGATATTCGGCGACAAGGGCGCCGTTCACTGAGTCATGTGTTAGCGTCGCTTCGCCTGACTGCGCGTGTGGCAGCAGGTCGCGAAGGATGTTGGCCCAGAACTTATCGAAGCCCTTCCAAGCGACCCACCCTTCGGCCCAGCGCGCCTTGGCGTCTGAGGTGAACACAGCCGCGCGCCCGAGTCCGTACTGCCAGCGAACCAGCAGCGGATCATCTTTGCCCGCGTCTCCAGGCACGGCGAGCAGCAGGTCGGCGTCCTTCTTGGCGTCGAACCGGACATAGCCTTTGAGCGCGGGCGCCTGTTCGAGAGCGAGATCCCGAAAGACCTCGGCCTTCTCGACCACTTTCAACGACAGGGTTTTTTCGACAGTCGTTGAACCGGTGTGCTCCATGACGTCCTTGATGAGGATCTGTTCGAGACCCGAAGGGTCGGTCAGGAAGTACGCCTTGCCCTTGGCCGCGGCGGCGACCTTTTCGAGGTAACCGCGATTGACGTCCTGCCCCAATCCGACGGTGGAGATGGTTACGCGCTTCTCGGCGGCGTCTTTCGCCACTGTGAGCGAATCACCTTCCTCGGAGATTCCGTCAGTCAGCAGGACGATGTGCTTGTAGGCGCCGATGGCAGTGACCATGCGGCGGAAGGATTCGCCCAGCGCCGGTGCGATTTGCGTGCCACCGTCGGGCGTGATGCCGGCGATGAGACGCTTGATCATCGTCTTGTCTTCCGCCCTGCGCAGCGGCACGGCCCACTGGTGGGAGTTGTCGAAGATCAGGATGCCAACATGGTCGATGGGCCTCAGGTTCTCGACGACGCCAATCGCGGCCAAGCGGGCGAGTTCCATCTTGCGCCCTTCCATTGAGGACGACTTATCGACAATCAGGATGACCGAGGTTCCCTCCGGGCTTCGAGGAGGAGCGACGGTGGCGGGCATGGCACGGTCGAGCGGATCGGCCGGACGCCCTTTCTTGTCGACATAGAGATTGCGTTCGCCGCCGATCACCAGAACGCCGCCACCGCGCTGAATGAACTGCTCAAGTCCGGTTTTGGTCGGCAGGGGCAGGGTCTCGATGTCGAAGTTATTGAAGAGGACGAGTTGGTAGTCGTCGAGCACGGCCTTCTGGAGATCGGCAGCCGGGACGACATCGAACTGCGACGAGCGCAGGACGCCCATGATGTGGGTGTCCGCACCGGGCGGGTCCTGCGACAGGTAAAGCAGTTTCGGCCGCCTGAGCGAAAGCGCCTGTTCGAAGCGGAGTTCGCCGAGGCTGCCGGCACGCAGGATGCCGGTCACGCTGATCGCCCCTGGGGTCAGAATCGAACCGGTCGCACGCAGCGAGTTCGAGCCTTGCTGCAACTCGATGCCGCTCTGCCCGAGGCTCTTGCCTTCGGCCAGGATTTCGATGGTCGCCTTGGCGGCTTCGGGACTTACAACCGTGATTTCGATGGGGAGTTTTTCGCCCGTGAAAGCGACGGCCGGAATCCTGAGCGAGGTCAGTTTCAGCTTTGGCTCGGGGCGGCCGGAGAGCAGGACGGTATCGACGGGTATGCCGAGTTGACGCGCCTGGTAGGCTGCTCTGGCGGCGGAGCCAAGGGTTTCGCGGCCATCGCTGACGACGACCATTCTGGGCACGAGACCTGACGGCAGTACCGTCATGGCTTCTCTGAGCGCGCCCTCGATGTTGGTTGCCCGGCCCTCTTCGCCAGTGGCGCGCCCTATGCCGCCGCCGGACGGCCGCGACGCGCTGGGTTGGAGGTGGCGGGCGAAGGGCAGGATCCTAACCTCATTGCGCCCGCGGCTCTCTTCGATTGTCCGCACCACGGAGGCGGATTGACTGATGTCCCGGTCGTCGACGCTGGACGAGGTGTCGACCAGGACATTCACGGCCATCTTCGATTCCTTGACGGAGATTGACGGTTCGATCAGCGCGGCCAAGGCGGCCAGGACCGCGGCCACTTTCAACGCCGCCATCAAGCGCCTCTCGCGGCCTGCACGCGCCCGTTTCCTGCCATAGATCCACCACTCGGCCAACAGCAGGGCCGCGCCGGCGAGCGCAAACCAGGGCCATAAGTCGCGCGGCCCTGGCGCCGAGGATTGCCTGGGTCCGGGGCCCGATTTCACGCCCGCGCCAGCCGTCCATTGCGACCGGCCCGCGTCGGGCAGCGAGACGGAGAAGGTTCGTTCGGTCGACCCGGCGATCACTCGCACGGTATCCGGCTCGGCGGCAAAGAAGCGCACCGCGCGGCCATCGATGGTGAACGGGAGGGAATCGCCGTGGCTGTTCAGTACGCGAACGGCATCTGTGGCGGCCGTTTCGTCCAGTTCGACCGAAATTGATCCGGGCGTGCCGGCGAGCACCTCCCGGCGCAGGTACACTTCAGGCGCGTACCATTCGAGCAAGTGGGCCATGAGCAGCGGCGCGGACAGTTCATAGCGGAACGCCGGGCGTCCGGGGTGGTAGCCGAGAACGGCCAGTTTTGCCGCGCCCGGCCGGGCAGCCATCAGTGCTTTGCCGTCGGCTTCCGCGATAGTGAGGTCGCCGTCTTCCGGGTCGAGCAGGAGTCCGGATTCGAGCTTGACGTCGCGTGAGCGCAGGCCTGCGCCGAGAGCGTGCTTGGTGTTCCAGCCGGTGAGGACGAGGGGAGCCGTGAACCGGCGGGCCGGAATCGGACTTGTCTCTGGCGCTGGTTCAATCCAAAGCGATGGACGCTGGGGTGGGACAGAGGGCGCGAAACGGTCGATGACGACGAGATCGGCGGCGATGTCCGGCCTGTACTGCGCTGGCGTGTAGTAGACCGCCTCGTTGCGCGGATCGGCTTGCAGGAGCGGCTTGAGAAGTTCGGGCTCGCTTGAGTAGACGGCGATGCGCAGGACCGGTTGCGCGGGGAGTTCCAGTATTGCGCGGTCGTCCTGGGGGAACGAGTCGTTCGATCCCAGACGGGCCTCGACCCAGGCGGCCGATCTGGTATTGAGGATGAAGTTTGCCGTGGCCTCGGCTCCGGGCGCGAGGTCGAGCATCCGCGTGCCCACGACCGCTCCGCCCATGGCCAGAGCGACGGGAACGGGCCGGCGGACGGGCGAGTCGTTTCTCGCGGTGATGAAGGCTTTCCAGCCGCCGCCGGGCTCTTCCGCCCTTGTCAACCAGAAGCGGACCAGACCGACGTTGCGGGTCACGGCGGTAAGCGGGAGCACGCGGAGGTTTGCAGGGACGGCAATGGTTTCGGGGCGCGTGTCGCTCACGCGTCCGGCGCCCGCATAGACGATCTCTCCTGGCCGTCTCGCTTGAAGCCGCTGGGCCTGCGTAGCGAGGTCGAAAGCCTGTTCGAGGTCGAGCGCGCCGGAGCCGGGCCGGGCAGCGCTGATCGCGGCCTCGATCTTGCCCCGGTCAGATTCGAACGGCGCCTTGGGAGAAGCCACCGGACCGGCCTCGACCACCATGACGCGGTCCCCGGCGGGCAGCGTCGCCACCCATTCCAACGATTTCCGCTGCGCCTCGCGTTCTATCGTGCCCGAAGCCGAGCGCGCCGCCATCCAAGCCGACGTGTCGATCAACAGCACGTGATCCCGGCCCACCGATTCGGGCGATCCCCATCTGGGCTGGGAGACCGCCAGCAGCAGGCACGCCAACGCCAGCAACTGCATCAGCAGAGACCACGGTTCGTCGATCCGCTTGCGCTTCTTACGCTCGGCCGCGCGCTTAGCCGCCTGCCAGAAGCGCAGGGTCGACACCCGCACCTGCTTTCTGGCAAAGCTGAGGAGATAGAGCGCAACGGTGAGGCCGGCCGCGGCGGTGAACAGCACGGCAAGTTCGACAAGCGTGAGGTTGGCGAAAAACATTTAGCCGCCCCTCCTCGCCGCCGTTGCCCCGGCCCAATCGAGAGCACGGAAGATGGCATCCTCGAGCGGGATGGATGTCGCGAAACCGGCATAACGTCCGCCGTTGCGCATGGCCAGGTCGTCCACCTTGCCGCAGTAGCGGTCAAACTCCTCGATGTAGGTTTGGCGCGCCTCTTCGCTGAGGCTCAACTCGAGTTCGGCGTCGCTTTCGGCGTCTTGCAGTTGCAGATCGCCACTGGCGCCGGGATCACGGTCGAAGCCGGTCCACAACTGCATCAGGAGGAGTTCGTGGCCGAAGTCGGCCAGGTATTGCAGGGGCTGGAGGACGTCGCCGTCGTCCAGGAAGTCGGAGATGATGACGGCCAGGCCGGGCTTGGGGTACTTGTTGATAAACAGGCGCGCCACTTCAAGCATCGACGCGCGGCCCTTGGGTTGAAGGTCGCCCAGGAAGTCGGCCACTGGCCCGAAACGGTGGCGGCCGCCGCTGGCGATCATCGTGTCGTCGAGGCGGTCGTGGAATGGCTGGATGACGATACTGTCATGGCGCACCAGGCCGACATAGACGAGCGCCGCGCCGAGGCGGCGGGCGTAGTCGAACTTGGTCGTTTCTGAATTCGGCGCGCCGGCGGTCATCGATGCGCTGGCGTCGATCAACAGGCGGATGGGCGTGCGAGGTTCGACCTCGAACATCTTGAGGAAGAGCTTTTCCAGCCGCATGTAGGCGCGCCAGTTGACGGCCCTGAGGTCGTCTCCCTGATGGAAGCGGCGGTGATCGAGAAACTCCTGGCCGGGTCCGGAGTAGCGGGAAGGGTTATGACCGCCGACGAGGCCCCGGAATGATTTCTGCCATCGGATGGTGAGCCGCTCCAGCTTTTCGAGAAGCGCCCTTTCAATGACCGGTGCCGGCATCGCTTGGCCGCCCGGGTCAGACGCGCGCGGCTGCGGCCGCGGTCGCGCTGATGATCTCTTTCAGCAGCGATTCGGGAGTCTGCTCGTCGGCGTGGGCGTCGAAGTTCAGAATAATCCGGTGCCGCAAAACGGAGGCCGCCACCCCCTTCACGTCATCGATGGACAGGTGGGCCCGGCCCTTCATGAACGCGGAGACACGGCCGCACTCCACAAGCGCCTGTGCGCCTCTCGGCGACGATCCGTAGCGGATGTACTTGTTTGCAAGCGGATGGGCGCTCGCGGATCCGGGTTGAGTCGCCATGACGAGGCTGACAGCGAAGTCCTGCACGTGAGGGGCTACCAGGACGCCGCGGCAAAGGTCCCTGACGGCCAGGATCGTCTCGCGGCCGATCACGGTCTGAAGCACGGGTTCCTCGAACTGGATGGTCCTTTCGATGATCGTGTTCAATTCCTCGCGCGACGGATACTCGACCAGGATCTTCATGAGGAAGCGGTCAAGCTGCGCCTCGGGCAGCGGGTACGTTCCTTCCATTTCGATCGGGTTTTGGGTTGCCATCACAAGGAAGGGACGTTCCAACTCGTGAGTCGTCGTGCCGGAGGTGACAGTGCGCTCCTGCATCGCTTCGAGCAGCGCCGATTGGGTCTTGGGAGTGGCGCGGTTGATCTCGTCCGCGAGCACGAGGTGGGCGAAGATCGGGCCGGGTTGGAAGCGAAGGACCTTGTGGCCGCCGTCGGAGGTTTCCATCACCATCGACCCGACAATGTCGGCGGGCATCAGGTCGGGGGTGAACTGAATCCTGGAGTAATTGAGGTGCAGCACGCGTGAGAGAGTGCGCAGCAAGGTCGTCTTGCCCAAGCCCGGCACGCCCTCGAGCAGGACGTGTCCGCCGGACAACATGCAGATGAGCACGCCGTCTATGACATCCTGCTGCCCGACAATCACCCGGCCGATTTCATTACGCACTGCGTCGAGACAGCCGACGCCCTCTTCCATGGATAATTTGCCCTGCACGATATCCATTGTAGGTCAAAGGGACGGGGCCGCCCCGTCCGCGCCATTGAAGCACTTCAATCAGGCCGCGCTGACGGGGAATTCCATGTGGCCCGGCACTATGGCCTGCTCCTTGCACCACGCCAGATAGAGCGCGCCGTAGCTGTCCGTGATGTAGTGTCCGGGAAGAAAACCGAGCCGCTGGGCGAAACCGTCGATCCAATCCGGCGCGCCTTCCAACTCGACGAAGACCCCGATCGGCGTTTCATCAACCAGGGCAAGGCCTCCGTCCTTCTCGAACTCCGCGCGGTACTTCTCATATCGGAAGACGACGCAGTAGCCCAGACGGCCAAGCATCTCGCGTAGCGCCGCCGCATCGCCGACAGCGGTTTCGATCTCTACCCTGGTCTTGTGCGGACCTGCTTCAGGCGGGCCCTTGTAGGTGAGGATGCGGTCATCGCCGTATTCGCGCAGGCGCAGGAGTTTTCGTTCCTGGCGCAGCAATAGCGTTGGCGTGTCGAAGACCTCGTTGCGCTCGAACGTCCGCTGCCTGGTCTCTCTGAAGCCGGACTCTTGAAGCCGGGCGCGGGCCTCTTCAGCAGACCCGCACCGCAACTTGATCTCAGTCTCCTTGCCTTGCTTAGCTTGCGACAGTACCGCCGCCCCCCTCCGTCTTCTTGATCACACTCATCGCCGTTCCGAGGAATGCGGCTACGTCGGTCAGATTGGCGGGCACAATCAGCGTGTTGCCGGCCTTGGCGAGTTTGCCGAACTGAGTGATGTACTGCTCGGCCACGCGCAACTGGACGGCCTCGAAGCCGCCTTTGTCGTGAATCGCGGCCGCCACTCTGCGCAGGCCCTCGGCTGTCGCCGACGCGACGGCAAGAATGGCCGAAGCTTCGCCCTCAGCCTGGTTAATCTGCAACTGCCTGTTGGCCTCGGACTCCTTGATCACCTTCTGTTTGTCGCCTTCGGCATTGTTGATGGCAGCTTCTCTGGACGCTTCGGAATTCAGAATCGTGGCCCGCTTCTCCCGCTCTGCCCGCATCTGTTTTTCCATCGCGGCCAGGATGTCGTGCGGCGGCGTGATCGTCTTGATTTCGTAGCGCAATACCTTGACGCCCCACGGCTCACTGGCCTTGTCCAGTTCGTTGACGACCGAAGCGTTGATCTTGGTCCGCTCCTCGAATGTCCGGTCGAGGTCGATCTTGCCCACCTCGCTGCGCAGAGTTGTTTGCGCGAGTTGCCGGATGGCGAACTGGTAGTCCGAGATGCCGTAGGACGCCCGCTCCGGGTTCAGCACCTTCAGATAGAGGATTCCGTCCACCGCGACCTGGACGTTATCGCGGGTGATGCAGACCTGTTCGGGAATGTCCACGGCCTGTTCTTTCAATGAATGCCGATAGCGGATCAGGTCGACAAACGGCGTCAGGATGTGGAATCCCGCCTGGAGCGTCCCGGCAAACTTGCCCAGCCGCTCGATGACATACGCATTCTGCTGCGGAACCACCACCGCCGTCTTGGCGACGATGATCAGAACCAACAGCAGGAAAAAACCAACAGCGAAGAGTACTCCGAGATCCATTACTATGCCTTTCTCCCCACGATTCGCGGACGCCGCCTATTTCGCCCTTACCGTCAATGTCAGCCCATCCACCCGCTCGACGAGACAAGCGCCGCCCTTGGGCAACGGCGATTCCCCGGCGTTCACGGCGTTCCACGCCGTCCCCCGCAGTTCGACCTTTCCCGCCGCTCCAGCCGCAATCTCTTCCACCGCGGTCCCCGATTCGCCCTTTAACTCGTCGGCTAGAATGTCGGGCGCCAATTGCCGGAATCTCCGCTGGAGCGGTTTTCGGAAGAAGACCAACCCCAGAATCGAGAGGACGGCGAAGAACATGATCTCGTAGGAGAGCGTCATCTCGAGCCCCAACGCCTTCAGAAGACCCACCACCAGCGCGGCCGCGCCAAAAAAGATGATGAAGAAACCGCCCGGGGTCAGCACTTCGCCCAACAAGAGCACCATCCCCAGCACCACCCACATCCACCAGGGGACATAGATCATTACCACGATGGGTCACCTCCGCACCATGGATCATAACGCAAGCCGGACAAGATGGGTTCGTCGAATCGTCTGGCGGGCCGCGGAAATCCGGCGAAAGCAACCCTTATCCGAGGGCAACACCACAGTGCGACGCGATTTGGCGAACAGGCCAGGGCGGGGGCGCCCGGCGGCTGTCCGGCCATAATGAGGAGCGGGCCGACCGGTGTCAATCGTGGATGCCGGGCGCGACTTTGGCGGTTGGGCTCGGCATCTCGTTCACTACAGGAAGCGATTTGCATAGTTCCTGGATGGCCTGTTCGTGGCCCTTCTTACCGGCAAGATTCGTCCATTCCATCGGGTCGGTCGAACGGTCGTAGAGTTCCTCGGAACCGTCGGCGTAGCGGATGTAGCGCCAGCGCTCCGTGCGGACCGAGTGGTTGTTCTGGCCGTATGTCGTCACAGCGGGGTGGCTCCATGCAGCCATGGGGTTCGCAAGAAGCGGCGACAGGGTGCGGCCTTCAAGCCCAGTTTTCTGGGGAACGCCGCAGAGGTCAAGCACAGTCGGGTAGACGTCGGAGAGCGAGACGGTGCGGTCGCAACGAGAGTTGGGTTTCGTGGCCCAGGGAGAAGAAACCATCAGCACGTTGTGCGTCGCCTCTTCCCAAAGTGCGAACTTGCGCCAGTGAAGTTTTTCGCCCAGATGCCAGCCGTGATCGCTCCACAGGACGATTGAGGTGTCCTTCGCGTTGGGTCCGGCGTCGAGGCCATCAAGAACGCGGCCGAGGATCTCGTCGGCGAAGGAGATGGATGCAAGGTAGCCCTGAACAGCCTTGCGCCATTGGTTGTACTTGATCACGAGCGCGTGGTCGCCATCGGGCTTGGCCATGCGCCGGCCGGCCGGCGGAACGTCGTCCAGATCGTCTTCCTTGACGTTCGGCAACGTGACCGTCTCCGGCGGGTACATGTCGAAGAACCGGCGCGGAACGTACCAGGGCAGGTGCGGGCGGAAGATGCCGCAGCCGAGGAAAAACGGCTTGTCATGGCGTCTGGCCAAGCTGGCGCGGACCCACTCCGAGGTCCTGTTGTCGCCCATCTCCTCCATGCGGGCATCGACGGCCGACCAATCGAAGTGCGCCGTATTGGGGATGCCGTTGGCGGGTTTCCGGGGCGGTTCCGGATTGGGAGGTTCATTCTGCCGCTGCGAAGGAAAGTAGTCGTCCCAGCTCCGCGGGTCCGGGAACGCCCCGTGATAGATCTTGCCGCCGCCGGTGACGCCGTAGCCGTGACTGCGAAGATACTGTGGCAGCGTCACGGCTCCGGCCAGAACGCGCGACTGGCGCATCGGCTGGTTGTTCAGATAGACGCCGGATGTCGAGGGACGCACCCCCGTCATCAGCGACGCGCGGCTGGGATTGCAGAGCGGCGCGGCGCAATGGGCATTGGTGAACAGCACGCCGCGGGTGGCGAGTCGATCAAAGTTCGGGGTCTTGACGTCAGGATGTCCGCCGAGGCAGCCGATCCAGTCGTTCAAGTCGTCGACGGAAATGAAGAGTATGTTACGGCGGTCGCGAGGCGCGGCGAAGTAGCCGGGAATTGCAGCGGCCGATGCGATGAATTTTCGGCGGTCGATCACGGATGGTTCCTCCCGTTCGTTTGGTCTAGGGCAGCTCGCGGACGGCAATATTGCGGAAGCGGTGCTGTCCGCCTTCCTTCCAGATCTTGTTGCCGCCATGCACCTGGACGGCGATCATGCCATCCACGGCATTGCCGGCGGCATGATTGGCGGTGTCGGACCAGGACGTCACCTGCTGGCCGTTCACCCAAACCGTTATGCTCGGAATGTCCCCTCGAATTCGGGCCCGCACCGAGTTCCATTCGCCCTTCTTGTAGTACTTCTCCCATTCGGCGATCGAGTGGGTGGGGACTCCCTGGAGACGTTCGCCATAGACGCCGAACAACGTCCCGCCCTCGCGGTAATCGAGCAGTACCTGGTAGGCTTCGCCCTTCTCGCTGGAGCGAAGGAACAGCCCGCCGTCGCAACCCCAGTCAGGATTGATTTCGGCATAGACCTCGAAGTTCTGGTACCGCTTGTCGGTCAAGAGGATGCCACCCTTGCCAACCGGATTCTGCATGCCGTGAGGACGCCGTTTTCCACTTTCCAGTCGGGCGTGGTCCCGTGGTGGTTGGTCTTGCTGATGTGCCAGCCCGAAAGGTCCTTGCCGTTAAACAGGGGAGTGAAGCCCTGCGGGACGGCCGCCGCCGACGCAGGTACGGAGATGATCTCGTAATGGCGTGGCAGCGGCTTTGCCGCGGCGATCTGGCGTTCTTCGAGTTCGGCGTCGAGTTCATCGAGGGCGTTGATTGCCTTGGCTGTTTCTTCCAGGCCGTCGCCAGCCAGCGGCACTTCGAGCGAGCGCCAGCGGATGTTGTGGATGCCGGTCCGCTTCAATGTCAACTGATGAACCTCGGCCGACTGGCGCGCCATCGGCGTGGGCAGTGCAGCGAGATCGAGACCGGCGCCGAACGCCTTCTCGTCGAATACGCCGACCTGCTGCCCGTCGATGCGCAAGGCGTAATGGCCGGGCTTCAGGCGGACGACTTTGAGCGTCTGGCGGTTCAGCGTCTCCATCAAATCTGAACTGCGGACTGCGAGGGCGACAACGGGATCGTCGAAGTTGATCGCCATCGGAAGAGCCGCGTCGGTCTGGGTCCAGGAGATCGAGCCCGCGGTCTTCAGGTTGTCCATCTTTGTCCCTTCAACCGATGCCGGCTTGGCGAGCATGGCATCGAGAGCAACCGAGGAGACCAGTGCGGGCGCATTCCATGCCTTCAGCAGCGCGCCGGCCATGATCAGGTGGCCGGCGGCGCCGGGATGGACGCGGTCGGGGATGATCTTCTGGGCATCGGCGGCGTTGGCGGCGTTCGCTTTTTCAAGCATCTTGACAACCGGCTCGTTCAGGTCGGCGACCGTCAGGCGTTCGTTGGCGGCGTACTCGGCAAGAAAGTCGCCATACTTCATCAGGACGGGGTTGTAACCGCCTGCGACCGTTGGCGTGCGGGTGACTTCGTCGTATGGCGACGGACGAATGGCTGTGATGCGCGCACCGGGTGCGAGGGCGCGAATCATCGTGACCAGTTTCTGGTAACCGCCCGAATAGGCCTTGAACAGGTCTTCGTCGAACGTGCGGTAGCGGGCATCGTTCATGCCGAGCAGGATCGTCACGACGGTTGGACGGTAGGGCGCAACGTCGCGATAGAGACGCGTCTCGACAGTTCCGCCGCCCCCGCCGCCGACGCGGTCGCCGCCCCAGCCCGAGTGGGTGAACTTCACATTGAGGTTCGGGAATCGCGTGCGGACGTAGGTTTCGACGAACGTTGTATAGAGGCGTTGGTCGGTGATGCTGTCGCCATAGAAGACGACGCGGTCTCCGTCGTTGAGATGGAAGGCCGGCTGCGCAGCCAGCGACAGAATGGCAAAGAGGATCAGAGCGGCAAGGCGCGTCATTTTCAGCTCCTGGGGTGACGGTAGCGGGTTGCGGGGAGTTCCCGCAAACGGGCGGCGGCGGATTCGGCCGTGATGTCACGTTGCGGCATGGCCAGCATTTCGTAGCCGACTAGGAATTTTCTCACGGTCGCGGACCGCAGCAGCGGCGGGTAGAAATGGCCGTGCAGGTGCCAGCCTTCGCCGGACGACTGCGCGGGCCGCTGGTGGAATCCGAAGGAGTACGGGAACGAGATCCTGAACAGGTTGTCGTAACGCGTGGTGACCGATTTCAGTATCGCGGCCAAGCCGTCGCGCTCCTCGCCGCTGAGCTGATCGACTCCCGAGACTGCGCGCCGGCTGACGATCATGGTCTCGAACGGCCACACGGCCCAGAAGGGCACCAGGGCGGCGAACGTGTCGTTGACATCGACGATGCGCTCACCCGAAGCGAGTTCGCGGTCGAGATAATCCGAAAGCAGCGTAAGGCCGTGGGCGCGAAAGTAATCGCATTGCGCGGCGTCTTCCTTGGCCACTTCGTTTGGCACCACCGATGATGCCCAGATCTGGCAATGCGGATGCGGGTTGCTGCAGCCCATCATCTCGCCGCGATTCTCGAAGATCTGAACGTAGCCGATCCCGGGCGTCGCGTTCAATTCGGTGTATTGATCCGCCCAGCAATCGACGACCGTCCTGATCTCCTCGACCGTCATTTCGGCAACCGTGAGATCATGGCGCGGCGAAAAGCAGACGACGCGGCAGATGCCGTTGACAGGCTCCATCTGAAACAGCGGATCGGCCCCGTTCACGGCCTCGACGGAGCCGGGCAGGAGGGCAGCGAAGTCGTTCTGGAAGACGAAAGTCGTTCCGTACTGCGGGTTCACCGCCCCGCCCATGCGGCTGTTCCCCGGACAGAGGTAGCAGCCCGGATCATAGGCCGGGCGGTCTTCCGAAGGGACATCTTCCACCTGGCCCTGCCACGGCCGCCTGGAACGGTGCGGCGAGACGAGAACCCATTCGCGCGTGAGCGGGTTGAATCGCCGGTGCGGATGCTCTTTCGGGTCGAACATCTTTGATGCGGCTACCGGATCTGCGAACCGGCGAGTGGCGAGAGCAATGTCGTACTGATGTTCGAGACCACTTCTCCGTCGCTCAGTCCAGGCGTGGCGGCCATCTTCTTCCACTCGGGACTGCCGCCAAAGGCGCGCCAGTTTGCTTCACGCGCGGTGAGCGAATCGTGCGCCAGCATGTAGGTCAAATTCGGCATATTCGGACCGACGACCGTTTCGCCGAACAGGACGGGCAACATGCCCGCTTTGCGGAAGATGTCGATCTCGCCGCTCTCAAACATGCCGATCTTCTTGGCCAGCGACACGGGCGTGTTCGACTCGTAGCAACGCAATTCGAACAGCCGCGCCCCATCTTTCCTGGGCGGAACCTCGATCGACGGGAAGCCCTTGAAGGCGCGAAGGAGTTGCGTTTCCATGCGTTGGAACGGCAGGCCCGGCCCGGCAAAGAACGCTTCGCTGGCCGTGCGGAAGGCATCGTCCGCCATGAGTTTGGCGTGTGTCTGCTCGAACTGCGCCATCGAAGGATGGCTCAGAATGGCCAGGATGAACGGCGCGTCCATGCCAATCGAGGCATTGAACAATCCCAGCGGGCCGGCGCCGATACGTGCGCAGGCCGGAGCAACGGTCCGCAAAAGCCAATCGGTCAGGCGGGCGCGCTGGTTATCGGTGGTGTTGCGGCAGCGGAAGTAACGGAACTCGAGAATCGCTGGTGCGGCGCTGCCTGCCTGAGCGGCGGCAACCGCGGGGAGGCTGGCCGAACCGGCAAGGGCTGAAGTGGCAAGGAACGATCGGCGTTGCATGATGCGCCGATTCTATCGCAGCCTGGACACAGCCGTCGCCTGGAATAGCTACCAAACGGGTTCGATTGGCCGTGGACTACTTCGAGTCTTCAGGCAGAACGGCGTAGCCTTCCGGCGGCGGATACAGGTCGCGGAGCCAGCGCAGACGTTTGCGAATGAGATTACTGGCGAGTTGACGCGGACCGGGATCGACGTCGATATCGCAGCAGATGCCGTGTAGATAGAGCGTCAGCGTATCGATGAAGCTCTGCCTGACATATGCGGTGAACTTGCGTGGAGGCTTGGCCGCCTCGGCATCGCCTGCACGGAGTTCGACCTTCAACCGCCAGGACGCTTCATCGACCTCGCCATGCGCGCCGGCGCGGATTTCGTCGCGCAGCAGGTCGGCAAAGGCCGCCGGAACACGATCGCCCGCGAGGATCTCGGCGATCGCCCGGTAGAAACGATAGTGGTAATCGGCGACTTCGGCTTCCTTCACCGCGAATGCCAGGACCGTATCGGGCGAGGCGATCAGCGCCGCGGACAGCGATGATTTATCTTCGTCCGGTTTCTCGGTGGCCACCAACACCTCGGCCTTCTTCTTGCCCTGCCCGTTGTCATCGTGCCGCAGGTAAGGCACCAGCAGAATCTGGATCGGCGGCAGAACGGCGGCGAGTTTGGGCGGCAACGCGGCGACCGGTTCGTCGAGGTACTCTTTCAAATCCTCGGGGCCGAGCAGTGTGGCGGAGCAAAAATAGCGGAAACGGTTTCCGAGCGCGACCATCTCGCCATTGAAGCGGTCGGCAAACTGGCGTACGGTAAGCCGCTGGAGAATATTCGGCGAAGACATTTGAGACAAACAGCGCCCGGCGGAGGCAGGACGCCGTCTTCAGTCTACCAGACCCGCCGTGCAAGCCCGATAAACTGAAAGAAGGTGTCCACACGCATTCTCATCTCGGCCGGCGAATCCTCGGGGGATCGCTACGCCGCCAGGCTCGGCGAGGCGATTCGTGCGCGGCTCGGCGACGTGGACCTGTTTGGCTGCGCAGGCGAGCAGATGAAGGCTGCCGGAATCCGGCCCGTGGTGGAGATGGCCAGTTTGGCCGTGGTAGGCATTGTCGAAGTGATCCATCACATTCCGCGGATCTATGGCGAATACAGAAAGCTGCTGGCCGAAGCGGAGCGGCTGAAACCGGCGGCGGCGATTCTGACGGACAGCCCGGACTTTCATTTGCGTGTCGCCCGCCGGCTGGCGCGCATGAACATCCCCGTCTTTTACCTGGTCGCACCGCAAGCCTGGGCTTGGCGGGAGGGCCGGGTCAAACAGCTCAGACGAAACGTGAAGGAGCTGTACTGCATCTTTCCATTCGAAGAGAAGTTCTTCAGCGAGAGGGGCGTTCGAGCGACCTACATCGGGCATCCGCTGTCCCAATTGGTTCGCCCGGCCTCCAGCCGCAAGGACTTTTTTGCGAAACATGGAATTCCGGAGGATCGTCCCCTGATCACAATCTGCCCAGGCAGCCGCCCAAGCGAGGCCGGCCGGCACTTGCAGCCGCTCGCGCAAGCCGTCGCGCGCATCCGCGCCAGCCGCGATTGCACGATCGCTGTCGCCGGTCCCGAGGACACGGCCAGGCGCTTCGGAGCGGATTTCTTCAAACCATTTCTGGAATCCACCGGCGCCACGCTCATCACCGGCGAGACCTGGGACGCCATGGCCCACGCCGACCTGACGCTGCCCGCGAGCGGCACAGTCACCATCGAAGCCGCCCTGCTCGGCGCGCCGATGGTGACCTACTACAAGGTCACCAAAGCGACCTGGCTTGTCGGCAGGCCCCTGGTCAGCGTGCCGTTCTTCTCGATGGTAAATCTCGTGGCCGGCGAGCAGGTGGTGCCGGAACTGATTCAGGATGAGATGACAGGCGAGCGGATCGCAGCCGAGTCGCTCCGGTTGCTTAACGACCCTCGCGCCCGCCAGAAGATGCTGGACGGGTTGGCCAGAGTCTCCGCCGCGCTATCCACCGGTCATGATCCGATTGAACACGCCGCGGACCGGATTGTCGCATCTATTAGGTGAAGGGAAGCATTGAGTATGAAGTTCACGACCCCGCTGCTGCTGGCCTTGCTGGCCGCCTCCGCATTGTCCCCTTCACAGGCGCAAGACCGCCGCGCCGGCATTGACGTCGTCGGCTACAAGATCAATTTGAAACCCGCCCTGGCGAGCCAATCCATCGAGGCCGGGGCTGAGGTGACCTTCATCCCGCTGGCGGACCGCACGATGTCGGCGACGTTTGAATTGCACAACGCCCTCAGCATCACGCGCGTCGTGGATGCCGAGGGCAATTCGCTCCAGAGTACGCGGAACTTCGAGGACTTCACCGCCCGCGTGAACTTCGCCCAGCCGCTGCCCAAGGATCAGCCCGTCACCATCCGTTTCGAATACGGCGGGCGTCTCACCGGCGATGAAGATTCGCCGATCTATGGCATCCGCTTTGCCGCCGTGCAGACCGATCACGCCTGGCTCCTCTACCCCGGCCGCTGGTTCCCGGTCGCCGGCTACACATCGGACCGCTACACGATGGAACTCACCGTCGAGACGCCCCAGGGCTACAAAGCGATCTCCAGTGGAGTCGAGTTGCAGCAGGGCGCCGCGGCGAAGTTCCAATCGCTCCAGCCCGGCTTTGGCGGCAGCGTGGCGATTGTCCCGGCTGGGGCGAAGAAAGTCTCGTCGCAGGGCGTCACCACGGACTTCTACTTCCGCGGCGAAGCGCAGGGCCAGACCCAGGCATGGGGTGAAGAGACGGCCAAGGTGATGACCTACCTGACCTCCATCTTCGGCACTCCGCAACAGTCCAACATGACCATCGTTGAAACAGGGAAAGGCGCACCGGCAGGTTACTCCGCGCCAGGCGTTCTCTTTGTTTCGAGTTCAGCAGCCGGTCGCGAACCGTCGCAACGCCTGCTCGCCAACCAGATCACACGCCAGTGGTACGGCAATCTCGTCTCGCCCGCGGGCCGCAACCACATTTGGATCGCCAACGGCGCCGCCAAGTATGCCGAGATTCTCTACCAGGAGCATGTCAACGGCGCGCAGGTGATGGAAGGCGAAATCCGCGACTTGTATGTGGACGCCATGACAGTCACCGACGCCCCAGTCCTTCAGGCCGCCCGCTTCGAGGACTATTCGCCCGAATTTTTCGCCGTGACCGGCAGCAAGGGCGCGGCGACGCTGCACATGCTGCGCGGAGTCCTCGGCGACGAGGGCTTCTCGAAGCTGCTCAAGGCGATCCCCGACGAGTTCGCCAACAAGCAGGTCACGACCGAGGACTACCGCAAGGTGGCCGAGAAGATCGCGGGTCAGAACCTGCAAGGCTTCTTCATCCAATGGCTGGAATCGACCGGCGCACCGGAATTCAAGACGGAATACACCGTCTACCGTACGCCGAAGGGCTTCCGCGTCAGAGGCAAGATTACTCAGGACCTCGACACGTTCAGGATGCCCGTCGATCTGCGGATCGAGACCGAAGGCAACCCGGAGGAGAAGCGGGTCGAGGTGGTGGGCCCGCAGACCGAATTCGCCGTCGAGTCCTTTGGCAAACCCAAGCGAATCATCGTCGATCCCAACTCGCGCGTGTTGCGCATGAGCCCGCAGATGCGCGTCTCGGTGGCCATCCGCCGCGGCGAACAGTTCGCCGAACTCGGCAACTACAACGACGCGCTGAAGGAGTACCAGAGGGCGCTTGAAGCCAACCGCAACAGCTCGCTCTCGCATTACCGGATCGCCGAAGTCTTCTTCCTCCAGGGCAACTTCCAGTCGGCCGTGAACGAATTCCGCGAGGCCCTCAACGGAGATCTCGATCCCAAGTGGACCGAGGTCTGGAGCCACATCAATATGGGCAAGGTCTTCGACGTCACGCAGCAGCGCGAGCGGGCGCTCAACGAATACACCCAGGCCATCCGCACCAAGGACAATACCCAAGGTGCGCAGGAAGAGGCCGCCCGCTACATGAAGGATCCGTATCAGCGCCCGCCGGCTCAGTAGCCCGATGCCGCCGGATTACCTGGTCCGCAAATCGTCGTCCAGGTCCGTCCGCAACTCGCGGAAGTAGCGCGCGCGCATGTTGCCCAGCCAGCGCTCGTCATAGCGTTTTGCCAGGTCAATCGTCGTCAGCGCAACTGTCCCGTCCACTTCAGTGCGCGCCAGCGTCTCGCCCACGGGATCGTAGATCAGCGCCGGAAAGTCATAGCCGGACGTGGCGAGGAAGACATGGTTCTCCTCGGCACGAGCGCGGGCCAGCGTCTCTTTGCCGCCCCAGATCGGCATCAGGATCAACTCGGCGCCGTTGGTCGCCAGGCCCCGCGCCGGATCGGCGAAAAAGACGTCGTAGCAGATCATCATCCCCACCTTGCCGAAGTCGGTCTCATAGACGGGGTAGCTGTCGCCCGGCGTGATGCCGCCTTCCATCTCCTCGCGCGGAATGTACACCTTGCGGTACTTGCCCGCATATTCGCCGGCGCGGTTGATCAGCACCGCCGTGTTGTAGACGATCTTCCCCTCGCGTTCGTAGATCCCCGCCACGATCCACGCTTTCTTCTCGCGCGCCAGCGCACTCAGACGCGCCGTCGTCGGGCCAGGAATGGACTCGGCAACGTCGGCGTACTTCTTCGCCGTGCCGACAACCGTGATCCCCTCGGGCAGAAGAATGATGTCGGTCCCGGCTGGAACCGAACGCCGCGACAGTTCGATGAACCGTTCCACCGGGTCCTCGCCTCGCGGGCGCAATCGGATAGCCGCCACCTTCACCTGCCTGGGACTCGGCGCGTCTATCGTCCGCAAACTCACCTCATCCCATGCAACCTTCGCCGACGGCGCTTTCCAGATGAACAATTGGACCTGAACCGATACGGCTCCCTCTGGCGCAGGCGCCTCGATGGTCAGATGAGTGCGGCCGCCCTCCTGCCTGATCTGATAGCCGTATTCGGGCGACCCTGCCCGCTTGCCGTCTTTCGTGCGCCAATCCAGCCGCGCAAAGAGCTGGGACGGTTCATGGCTGAACCCCTGCGCCAGATAGCGCGCCTCGAGCCTGTACCAGGAGCCGGGCCGGACGTCCGGAGAGTCGAGCAGCCATCCTCCGCATACGGCCGCGTTGCCGCCGCCTTCCACCACGAGCGCGCCGCCCGTTCGGCTCAATTTGGGCGCGATCTCGGCGCGCGGAGTCCATAGCGTCCAGCGGGCGTCGCGGTCGAGCGGCGCGGCGGCGGCGAGTGAAGTGAGCAAGAGGAACGTGGCGAATCTCATGTGGTTGGTATACCGCATTCCACCGCCGCCGTGGAACCGCGAATGAAAAGAGCGGGTCTCCCCACCCCGGCCAAGCCGGCTTAGTGCCCTTCCGCCTCGAGCAACCGCTCGACTTCGATGGCCGCCTTGCAGCCCGCGCCCGACGCCGTGATCGCCTGCCGGTACGTCCGGTCCTCGACATCGCCCGCGTGAAATACGCCGGCGATGTTCGTTCTCGCCCCGCCGCGGCTCACTATGAAGCCATCCGCGTCCAGATCAAGCTGGCCCACGAACGGTTGCGTGTTCGGCACGTGGCCGATGGCCAGGAAGAAGCCGTCCACATCCTGCTTCCAGACCTCGCCCGTCTTCACGTTCTTCAACTGAACGCTGGTGACGACTCCCTGCTCGACGTCGAAGATGTCCTCGATCACGGTATTGAGCAGCCATTTGATCTTCGGATTCGCCTTGGCGCGGTCCAGCATGATCTTCGATGCGCGAAACTCCTCACGCCGGTGGATGACGGTGACCTCTTCGCCGAACCGCGTCAGGAAGTTCGCCTCTTCCATCGCCGAATCCCCGCCGCCGATGACGATGATCTTCTTGCCGCGGTAAAAGAACCCGTCGCAAGTGGCGCAGGAACTCACCCCGTGGCCGATCAGCTTCTGTTCGTTCGGCAATCCCAGCCAGCGCGCCGAAGCGCCCGACGCAACGATCAGCGCCCGGCATTCCAGCCACTCATCCTCCACCTTCAGCCGGAAAGGCCGTTTCGACAGGTCCGCCTCTTCCACCTTGCCCGAGACGTACTCGGCGCCGAACCGGATCGCCTGCTGCTTCATGTTCTCGACGAGTTGTGGCCCCATGATCCCCTCGGGGAAGCCTGGGAAATTCTCTACCTCCGTGGTCAGGGAAAGCTGGCCGCCGGGTTCGTGCCCGCCAATCACGAGGGGCGCCAGGCCCGCGCGAGCCGTGTAAATCGCAGCCGTATTGCCGGCGCATCCGGAACCGATGATGATGACGTTACGCATGGGATTGCCCTTCTCGAATCGACCCGCTGGAAACTTGACGCGGCCGCGTCCAGCCCGCTCAAAACTCATGCTACCACCCGGACCCGGCGCGTCAGGACAACAATTGATTGGTCAGAAACGCGCAAACGTAGGCCAGCCCGCTCATGTAGGAGAACTGGATCGCGGGCCATTTCCAGCCGCCCGTTTCGCGGCGTACCACGGCCAGCGTGGACATGCACTGCATCGCGAACGCGAAGAACACCAGCAGCGCGACAGCGCCGCCAAAGGTGAGATCGGAACGCAGCGCCTTCTGCAGTCCGGCAGAACTCGCTTCGCCCTCCATGCCGTAGATGGTGCCCAGGGTTCCAACGATCACTTCCCTCGCGGCAAGCGAAGTGACCAGCCCGATGCCGATCTTCCAATTGAATCCAAGCGGCTTGATAACCGGTTCGATTGCGCGGCCGAGCGTCCCTACCAGGCTCTGCTCGATGGCCGGCGCCTTCCCCCCAACTGCCGGGATGCTGGCAAGGATCCAGAGCACAATCGACACGCACAGGATGACTGTTCCGGCCCGCTTCAGGAACGCCTTCGCCCTGTCCAGCAACCGGAGCGAGACCGACCGGAAGGTGGGCATCCGGTACGGCGGCATCTCCAGGACGAATGGCGTCCTCTCACTTTGAAGAATTGACGACTTCAGAATCTTGGCCGTGACGAAGGCCGCCAGAAATCCCAGCAGGTAAAGCCCCAGTAGCACCGCCGCGCGCGAGCCCAACAGTGGGCCGATGAAGGGCTTCTCCGGGATGAAGGCGGCAATGATCAGCGTATAGACCGGCAGGCGCGCCGAACACGTCATGAACGGCGCCACCAGAATCGTGGCGATCCGGTCCCGCTTGTTCTCAATCGTCCGCGTCGCCATGATCGCCGGCACGGCGCAGGCGTAGGCGGACAGCAGGGGGATGAACGACTTGCCCTGCAACCCCACCCGGGCCATCGTCCGGTCCGCAATCAACGCCGCACGCGAAAGGTACCCCGAATCCTCCAACAAAGTGATGAAAAGGAACAGAAGCAGGATCTGAGGCAGGAAGATCACCACTGCGCCGACGCCGCTCCAGATACCATCCACCACCAACGACTTCAGCCAGCCGTCGCCCAGCCACGCGCCCAGCATTCCGCCCGATATCTTCACCAGAGACTCGATCCCGTCCATCATCGGCCGCGCACCCGTGAAGATGCTCTGGAAGACGAACAGCACAACCAGTACGAAAACGGCCGGCCCCGCCACCGGATGCAGAAACATGCTGTCCAGCCGTTGCGTCCACACTTGAGGCGCCGGACGGGAATAGCAGGCGTCCGATGCCACGCGCAGCGCCCACTGGCGGCACGCCGGCAGGTCCTGAAGAACGGGCAACTGAACGGGCCTCGGCACGCCGATACCGCCCGTCAGGAACCGGCGCACCGCATCCAGACCCTCGCCCTTCGACGCGCTGATGAGCGCCACCGGAGCCCCAAGTTGGGCGGCCAGCAGGTCAACGTTGACCTCCCCTCCCCGGGCGCCCAGGTCGTCCGCCATGTTCAACAGAACCAGGGTTGGCAACCCAAGTGACAGGATCGGCGCGGCCAGCAAGAGGTGCCTGTTCAGGTTTGTCGAGTCCAGCACCAATAAAACCGCGTCCGGCCGTTCCAGCCCGGCCATCTTCCCTTTCAGCACGTCATGCGACACGCGCTCGTCCTCGGAGCGCGGAGTCATGCTGTAGACGCCCGGCAGATCCACCAGATCGACTTCATGGTGGCCCAGCATGTGCGCCTTCCCGACGCGGTGCTCCACCGTTACACCCGGAAAGTTGGCGACCTTCTGCCGGAGCCCGGTCAGCCGGTTGAACAGCGTGGACTTGCCTGAATTCGGCGGCCCGATGATTGCAACCAGCTTGTGGCTGGAAGGTGGAAAGGTTGCATCCGCACCAGTGCCCTGCTGCGACTGGCTCATCGCACCTAAGCCTCCCTGGCGGGACGGACGAAGATGCGGCGGCTCGTCTCCCGGCGCAGGGCAATCTCGCCGCCATCCACCCGGAATACGCGCGGGTCGCCGCCAGGCGCTGATTTGCCCACTGAGACATGATGGCCTGGAACAAATCCGAGTTCCATCAACCGGTCCGCAAGATCGGCAGGCAGATCGATTCTGTCCACAACGCCCGAGCCGTCTTCATCCAGATCGGCAAGCGTGAGACGCGTCGCGCCGGCGTCCTCGTTTTTGACACTCAGTTGCATGTCGGCTATTCCTAGTATCCATCCCGCGCCCCGCTCAAGTCAATCGGCGCAACCCCCGCTTTCCACCCCAACGCCCCGCTCAAGTCAATCGGCGCAACCCCCGCTTTCCACCCCAACGCCCCGCCGGACCCTCATGCTACAATTCCTCCCGTGCAGGCTGAAGGCCTCAGACGTTCGTATTCCCGTGAAGAAGTGCTGCGTCTTCTCCACCTGAGCGAGGGCGTTCTCGTCAGATGGGAGGAGTGCGGGTTCGTCGCCCCGGCTCGCGAATACGGTTTCCGCGACCTCGTCGCCCTCAAGACTCTGAGGGAATTGCGCAGGAATCGCATCAGGGTCGAGCGCATTCGCATGATCCTGGCCTCCCTCCGTGCGCGCCTCAGCCATGTCGGCGATCCGCTCGCTGAATTGAAGATATTCTCCGACGGGCGCAAAGTCGCCGTCCAGGTGGATGGCCGCAAAATGGAAGCGCTCTCCGGCCAACTCCTCCTGGACTTCGACCGCGAAGCGATTCGCCGGATGCTGGAGTTCCCTTCCCGTCAGGCCGAAGCGACACATGCGCGAGAGCAGGCTTCACGATCCAACGAAGCTGAGTCCTGGTTCGAAAGGGGCGTTGAGGCCGAGCAAGCCGGCATCTCCATCGACCGGGCAGTGGCGGCCTACGAGAAGGCGATCGATTTGGACCCGGAACAGGCCTCAGCCCTCGTCAACCTCGGGACGATCCACTACAATCAGCACGACTGGCCGAAGGCCGAGGACTGCTATCGCCGCGCGCTCAAAGCGCGCCCCGATTACGCCCTCGCCCATTTCAACCTCGGCAATCTCTACGACGAAACCGGTCAGTGGCACAAGGCGCTCGAACAATATCTGGCGGCGTTGTCCGCACAACCCGACTACCCCGACGCCCACTACAACATCGCCCTGCTCCACCAGTCCCACGGTGAACCTCTTAAGGCAGTCCGCCATTGGCGCGCCTACTTGAAAGCTGACCCCAACGGTTACTGGGCGGCCATCGCGCGCCGCGAACTCGCCAAGTTGCGCGACAAGTCGGTCGTCGAAGGCGCACGGCGCTAGCCGTCAGTGCCGGGTCGCCCGGACGGGCATTGTATCCTGAAGGTTTGGAGGTACTCGCTTCTTGAGCCACATCGGTATGGCCTTTCGCTCTTTTTTTGCCATCCTCGGCGGCAAACTGCCGCAGGACATCGCCGCTGAATTCGGCTACTCGAAAGCCTCTCGCAAACAGGCCGATCCCCCGAAACCGCCCGAGGCGAAACCGTCCGACGGCGCGCTTCAACTTCTCGGCATCCTCCAGCGCGATGCCCGCCTGCTCGATTTCCTGATGGAAGACATCGGCCCTTACACTGACGACCAGGTCGGCTCTGCCGTGCGCAACGTCCACGCCCAATGCCAGGACACGCTTGGCAAGTATTTGAAGTTCGCCCCCGTGATCGATGGCGTCGAAGGCACATTCACCAAACCCGAATCGGCCGGCAACCTGGCCAGGGACCCGAACGCCATCAAGTTCGTCGGCAACCTCCCGGCGCAGGGTAAACCTGCCGGCGGAATCCTCCGCCACAAGGGATGGCGCGTGGATAGCGTCTCGTTACCTGCCATCCATCCGAAGCAGTCGGTGTCGATCCTGGCGCCAGCCGAGTTGGAAGTCGAATAGGCCTTGAGTTTCGCTGGCATCGAAAACGGTACCCTTGGACTATGCCGCGCGGGCCGCGGCGGCCTTCGCGCGGAGCGCGAATTTCCAGTCGGGCGGCAGGCAGGCATATGAAGCTCGGCATCGATCTAGGCACGACAAACTCGGCGCTCGCCTTCATCGACCCGCGCGAGGCCGAAAGCTCAGAGTTCCCGCCCGTCCACATTCTTGACATCCCGCAACCGGTCTCCGCCTCGACCTCGGAACCGCGCCGCACCCTGCCCTCCTTCTTCTATCTCGAAGGCGACGGTTACGCCGGCGAGTTCGCCCGCGAACAGGGTGCGCTCGTCCCAACCAAACTCGTCCATTCGGCCAAGAGCTGGCTCTCGAATCCCGAGGTCGACCGCCGCGCGAAGATCCTGCCCTGGGACGCCCAGGAACAGGGCCGCGTCATGTCACCCGTCGAAGCCTCGGCGCGTTATCTCGCCCACCTGCGCCAAGCCTGGGAATCGTCGGGCCGCCCACCCGCGGCCGATCAGGACGTCGTCCTCACTGTCCCGGCATCGTTCGACGAGGAGGCGCGCGAACTCACCGTCGAAGCTGCCGCCGAGGCCGGTTTCCCCAAGGTCACTCTCCTCGAAGAACCCGCCGCCGCGTTCTATTCCTGGATCGCCAACCACCTGGCGCAATCCCAGAAGAGCCTCTTCGACGGCATGACCGTGCTGGTCTGCGACGTCGGCGGCGGAACCAGCGACTTCACCCTCATCCGCGTCCACCGTGAAAACGACCGCGTCGAATTCACCCGCACCGCCGTCGGCAAGCATCTCCTCCTGGGCGGCGATAATCTCGACCTGACCCTCGGCTGGCTTGTCGAATCCAAACTCTCAACGAAGCTGTCGCTGCGGCAACGTAGCGCCTTGCGCCGCCAGTGCAGCGCCGCCAAGGAGCGCCTGCTTTCGTCGTCTACCCTCGAAAGCGCCGAAATCACAGTCCTCGGCGCGGGCACGTCGCTGGTCGGGGGCACCCTCAAAACGAACATCCTCCGCGAAGAGGCGCTCGAACTCGCCCTCGACGGATTCCTGCCCTTCTGCGACCTCTCCGAAAAACCGGCGGAAGAGGCGCGCAGCCTCTTCCGTGAACTCGGCCTGCCCTACGTCTCCGACCCGGCCGTCACCCGCCACCTCGCCGCCTTCCTCACTTCCTCACAGGCGCCGCCTCCCGACGCCATCCTCTTCAACGGCGGCTTCTTCATCCCCGAAATCCTCCGCCACCGCGTCGCCGATGTGGTCGAACGCTGGTACGGCAAGCGGCCCCTGGTCTTCGAGAACAACGATCTCGATCTCGCTGTTGCCGTCGGCGCCGCGTACTATTCGCATGTCAAATCCGGCGGCGCGGGCGTCCTTGTCCGCGGCGGATTGCCCCGGTCGTACTTCCTCGGTGTCGAAGGCTCATCGGACAGGATCCGCACCGTCTGCCTCGTCCCGCGCGGAGCCGAGGAAGGTTCCACGCAGACCCTCGACCTCGAAAACCTTGAACTGATCGCCAACAAGGCTGTCTCCTTCCGCCTCTACAGTTCGCTTCTGCGGGCCGACGACAAGGTCGGCGATGTCGTCGAATTCGCTCCTGCTGACGAACTCCATCATCACGCCCCGCTCGAATCCGTCATCCGTTTCGGCCGCAAGGCCGAGGAGCGCAATGTCCCGGTTCGATTGGGCGCGCATTTGACCGAGGTCGGCACGCTCGAAATCTGGGCTGAGTCCAAGGTCAGCGAACATCGCTGGCGTTTACAGTTCGAACTTCGCAAACCCGTCCTCGCCGAGCAGACCAAACGAACCAGACCGGTAGCAGTGGTCAGCGCCGCCGCGGTTGACGAAGCCGAAACCCTGATCCGCTTAGTCTTCGCCGGCGGCGGTCTGGCGCCCGAAGAGTTGCCTTCCCGCCTCGAACAGGCGCTTGCGCTAGGCAAGAACTCCTGGCCGCTCGAGACCATCCGCCGCCTCGGCGATCTGTTCCTCGAACTCGCCGAAGGGCGCAAACTCGGCCCGGCGCACGAGGTCCGCTGGCTGAACCTCTGCGGTCTCTGCCTCCGGCCCGGCTTCGGCTACCCCGGCGATGACTACCGCATCGAGCTCGCCCGCCGCATCTGGGCCCAGGGCCTGACCTTCGCCTCCCGCGTCGAATGCGAATCGCAGTGGTGGATCTTCTGGGGCCGCGTCGCCGGCGGGTTGAACAAAAACCAGCAGGCCGACCTCTTCCAACGCCTCGCCGCCACCCTTCTGCCCCGCGGCAAGGCCCCACGCGTCAACGCCAGTCTCCTGCGCGAAATGTGGCGCTGCGCCGCCAGCCTTGAAGCCCTCCCCGCAGGAACGCGGACCGACCTCGGCAACACGCTGGTCAAGCGCATCCGCAACAACGACGCCACCGCGAGCGAGCTCTGGTGCCTTGCCCGTCTGGGTGCGCGCAAGCTCTTCTATGGGCCGGCCAATCAGGTCCTGCCCGCGACCACCGCCGTTCGCTGGATCGAGGCGATCACCCGCACCCCTGGCGCTGAAGAGTGCATCGCCCGTCTCGGCCACGTTACCGGTGACTCAACCCGCGATTTGCCCCCAACCACGCAAGACCTCATCCGCCGCACGCTGGCGGATTCTCCGTCTCTGCTCAAGATTTTCGAAGGCGAGGGCGATAGCGACCTCGATTCGATGGGACGCGTCTTTGGCGAACAACTGCCCTCGGGGCTTGTCCTGCGAAGTGAGTGAACTCGATCTCATCCGCGCCATCCGCCGCTGGTCGGGCAACAACCTGATCGGCGACGACTGCGCCATCCTCACGCCGCCGCGCGGCCGCCAGCTTCTGGTCACCACCGACATGCTGGTCGAAAACGTCCACTTCGCTCTGTCCACCCACACCGCCTACGATTGCGGATGGAAGGCGCTCGCGAGGGGCCTGAGCGACATCGCCGCCATGGGCGGCGACCCGCATTGGTGCTTCGTCTCGTTGGCGCTGACGGCCGCCGCTGACCAGCGTTGGCTCCGTGATTTTTACCGCGGACTCGGCGCGCTCGCCAAACGCCATGGCGTCTTGCTCGCCGGCGGCGACCTCACCAAAGCCGCGCAACTCTCAGCCGGCATCACTGTGATCGGCTCCACCCCAACCGGCCGTGGGCTGACACGCAGCGGAGGACATGCAGGCGACATTCTATTCGTCACGGGTCCGCTCGGCGCGATGGCCGCCTCCGGCTACCGGCTCCGTCCCGAGCCAAGGCTCGACGCCGCGCTCCGCCTCCGCCGCCTTCGTGCAACTGCCTGCATGGACATCAGCGACGGCCTCGCCCTTGACCTCCACCGCCTCGCGTTCGCTTCAGGTCTCTCCGCCAATCTCGAAGAAATCCCCATCGCAGCCAACGCCACACTCGAACAGGCGCTTCATGGTGGCGAGGATTACGAGCTCCTCTTCGCCCTCGCGCCAGGGAAACGTCATCCACAAGGCTCCATCCGCATCGGCGCCCTCGTCGATGGCAAACCGGGTGCGGTCCGCCTCCAGGGCCGCGTCGTCGAGGCCAACGGGTGGGACCCGTTCACCCGTCGGTGAACCCTTGTCGCGTATGATGACGTGATTGGACCCGATGCAATCCGGCGCCGATTCCCGCAATTCGATCCCAAAGAGTGAACTGGCGCTTCACCTCTTTGTCTGGGCCGCCATCCTCGCCGCGGCATGTCTTAACATCGGCCGCTCAATTCGTGCCGACGATGTATGGAGTCTGAGCGCGGCCAGCCAATCGTTCCGCGATCTGCTCGCCGCGGTCCACGCTGACGTTCATCCGCCCCTCTACTTCCTCGTCCTCAAACCCTGGGTCCGGCTACTGGGACCGAGCGAACCCGCAGCCCGCCTGCTCTCGATCCTCTTTCACCTCGCTGCCGCCGGAATGGTTTTCCTCCTCGGCCGCCGCCTCGCGGGACGAGGAGCCGGCCTTCTCTGCGCCGCCATCCACGCCCTCGCGCCGCTGGCCGTCCTCAGCGCCGAACTGGTTCGGATGTACTCGCTCGCAGGACTCCTCTCGGCCACGGCACTCTGGCTCTGGACCATCGCCGCCGAACGACCCGCCAAGCCGCGCATCTGGGCCGCACTCATGCTGGCCGTCACACTAGGCAGTTTCACCCACATCTGGTCGCTTTGTTTCATCGCCGGCCTGGGACTCGCATCGATCGTCCACTTTCCACGCCGGGCCGTGAAACTTCTCGCCGCGATCGCGGTTGCACTTCTGCCGTTTGCTCTCTTCTGGCTGCCCGTGCTGGTCGCCCAGGTCAACAACTCCGGCGATTCCGCCGCCTGGCTCAAACCGCCGTCGCTCTCCTCCCTCGGCGAACTCGCCTTCCTGCACCTGGGCGTCGTCCCGCTATTCCTGCTCTTTTTCCTCTCCGGAAAACTCCGCCGCCGTACGCCCGCTTCGCCCGTGCCGCCTTGGGTTCCCACGATCTACGTTTCCACGCTCCTGCCGCCCCTTCTGATCTCCTTCTGGAAGCCATTCTTCTTCTCACGGTTTACCATCGTCGCCCTGCCCGTGCTGGCAATCGGTTTAGGCTGCCTGCTGTCCAGAATCAAACCTGCACCTCTGGCCGCCAGCATCTCCGCCGTCGCCCTCGTCTTTTTCATCGGCGCCAAAGAGATTGCTCCAGGCTGCGACGCACGCGGTGCCGCGCGGACCCTGGCTCATTCCCTATCGGACGGCGACATCGTCGTCTTCGGAAGCCTCAGCCGCCCACCGGTGGATTACTATCTGAACTCCCTCGCCCCCCGCCGGGCATGGCGCGAACAGTCGTTCCCGTCAGTCATCGATTCCCACCCAGGCTACGAGGGCGCCCACCTGCGCGCATCCGATCTCACACCCTTGCGCACCGAAGCCCTCGCCACCGCCGAGACCTTCCGCCAATCCGGCGCGCGCCGCGTGTACTTCCTGGCCGGCGGCCGCCCCCAGATCGACGCCCCGCTGATCGACGCCCTGCGCCAACATTATGTTCAGGGCCCCGGCCTGTTGATCTGCGATCGCGGCGACTACTTCACCAGGATCCTCCTCTTCCAGCGGCCCGGCTCGACCGCCCGTTAGGCCGGCTTGTCTGCCACCGCAAGCAACGTCTGAAAGTGTGGCGCCTGTTCTTCCCTGTGGACGACGTCCACGTGCACGTTGGCGAATCCCGCCTGCTTCAGAAACCCCAACAGTTCAACCTCGCTGAACCCCAGCCAATGGTCGGCGTAAACTTCCCTTGCCTCTTCCATATGGTGCTTCAGCAGATCTAGTACCGCGATGCGCCCGCCCGGCCGCACGATGCGATGCGCCTCCCGCACGGCCCGCTCCGGATGCTGCGCATGGTGCAACGATTGGCTGAAAAAAGCCAGATCCACCGAACTGTCTTCGATCGGCAATGATTCCATGTCGCCAAGCCGGTATTCCAGGTTGTCCAACCCGTGCTCGCGTGCCAACTGGGCCCCGTACTCCACCATCTTCTCCGAGTTGTCCACGGCGATCACCCGCGCCGCCCGCTGGGCCAATAATTGAGAGAACGTGCCCTCGCCCGCCCCTAGGTCGGCAATCTCCATCTGCGGCATCAGCTTCAGCAGAGTCTCGGCCAAACCCTTCCACGACCGCCCTGGCACATACTGCTTGCCGAATTTTCCGGCCAGTTCGTCGAAATACGCCCTCACCTTGTCCCGCCGCTTCGACAGCACAAGCCGCAAAGCCTCTTCGTCCTGCGCCGCCTCGGGGACCTCTCTCGCGGCCAAGCGCGCCAATTCCATCGCGCCCGGGAATCCCTCCATCCGCGACTGCGGCTCGGGTAGCCGGTACAGCACATTCTTGCCCGTCCGCCGGTCCTCCACCAGACCGGCCTGGCGCATCTGCGAAAGGTGAGTCGAAATGCTGCTCTGCCCCATCGAAAGGATCTCCTGCAACTCGGCCACGGATAACTCCTCGCGCTCCAGCAGGAGCAGCATTCTCAATCTGTTCGGGTCCGACAGAAGCTTGATCGTTTTTAGGATTGACTGCATGGGCGGGTCGTAAGTATGATATCAATGTATCGCGATAGCTTGATGTGAATTGTTGACCGCCGTCAAAATTCCGAAACAGGAGCCTGCATGAGCACCACGCTAAACCCCGCCACGACCGAATACAAGGTGGCTGACATCGCATTGGCCGGTTGGGGCCGCAAGGAAATCGTTGTCGCCGAGGCCGAAATGCCCGGCCTCATGTCCATCCGGCGCAAGTATGCCACTGAGAAGCCGCTTGCGGGCGTCCGTGTCACCGGCTCGCTCCACATGACCATCCAGACCGCCGTCCTGATCGAGACCCTGATCGACCTCGGCGCCGAAGTACGCTGGGCAAGCTGCAACATCTTCTCCACCCAGGACCACGCCGCCGCCGCCATCGCCGTCACCGGCGTTCCCGTCTTCGCCTGGAAGGGCGAGACGCTGGAAGAGTATTGGTGGTGCACCTACAAGGCCATCAGCCACGCCGGCGGCAAGGGCCCGGAACTGGTTGTCGACGACGGCGGCGACGTCACGCTGCTGCTCCACAAAGGCTATGAACTCGAAAACGGCGACGACTGGGTTAACACGCCATCCGAATCGCATGAAGAGAAGGTGATCAAAGACCTTCTCAAGCAGGTTTACGCCGAAAACCCCACCCGCTGGCACGACATCGTGAAGGACTGGCGCGGCGTCTCCGAGGAGACCACCACCGGCGTCCACCGGCTCTACAAGATGCACCAGCAGGGCAAACTCCTCGTCCCGGCGATCAATGTGAACGACTCGGTGACAAAGTCGAAATTCGACAACCTCTATGGCTGCCGCGAATCGCTTTCCGACGGCATCAAGCGTGCCACCGACGTCATGGTGGCCGGCAAAGTCGCCGTCGTCTGCGGCTATGGCGATGTCGGCAAGGGTTCGGCCCACTCCCTGCGCGGCTTCGGCGCGCGCGTGATCGTCACCGAAATCGACCCCATCAACGCCCTCCAGGCCGCCATGGAAGGCTTCGAGGTCACCACCATCGAGGACACGCTCGGCCGCGGCGACATCTACGTGACCACCACCGGCAACTGCGAGGTCATCACCCTGGAGCACATGCTCAACATGAAGGACCAGGCGATTGTCTGTAACATCGGCCACTTCGACAACGAGATTCAGGTCGACCGCCTCAACAACGCTCCCGGCGTCGTGAAAGAGAACATCAAGCCGCAAGTGGACAAGTACATCCTCCCCGGCGGCCGCTGCATCTACATGCTGGCCGAAGGCCGGCTGGTCAACCTCGGCTGCGCTACCGGCCATCCGAGCTTCGTCATGTCGAACAGCTTCTCCAACCAGACGCTGGCGCAACTCGACCTGTGGAAGAACAAGGACGTCTACGCCGTCGGCGTCTACACGCTGCCCAAGAAACTTGACGAAGAAGTAGCCCGGCTGCACCTCGAAAAGATCGGCGTCAAGCTGACCACCCTCACCCAGAAGCAGGCCGACTACCTCGGCGTGCCCGTCGATGGCCCCTACAAACCCGGCCACTACCGCTACTAAGAGTTTAAGAAGCGACGGAAACGCGCAGGTTCGCCAATTCCGGCGGTCCTGCGCGTTTTCCTTTTTCCAGAGCTATGCGGCGGGGCGAGTCTGGGCCACCCTGGTTCGGCAATCGAACAACTGCATGACGCCTGGGTCGCCTGTGCGGAGCCGCGAATCAATCAGCGGACACATTTGGATGGGCCAGTCAACGCTGTCAATCAAAGCGGTCGAAGTACGAGTGCAGAAATCCTTTTCCTGGAACTTGTAGGAGTAGTCCCAGCACAGGAGAACCACCCTCTTGCCTAGCCGCCTGAGGTTCTGCACGAGTGGCACAAAGTCCCCGTCTCCTGTCACAAGGACTACAACATCGCAGTCTCGTACAAGCTCTAACGCGGTCAGAGCCAACTGCACATCTACCCCCTTCTCGCTGGTAGAAGGAACTGGTTGAAAGTGCGTATTCACGCCGCACCTGCGGAGATACATCTCGAAGGACCGTTCCTCCTCGAGCTTGCGGAGCCTCGACGCCGGATCAGGGTAGCGCTCCTGAAACTGCCATGGATCCCAGCGCCCCTCAAAGTAATGCGCGTCGACGGTAGCCCGGCCACTATCGGCCAAGCCCATGCTTGCGCAACATTCTGCTTTCCCAAACCGGAGCATACCCTCCATCGAGACGTAGGTTTGGACGGGGTGGTGGAACCGGTAGTATTTGCTGACGTTCCGGAAGTACCGGCCGTCAACAAGGACACACAAGCTCAACTCGTTCCGACTGATCGGCATAGTTGTCATCGTGTAGCTCCTATTCAGCTTTCCCTGCTGCTTTGTCAGGCCTTGTCGGCCTGTTTCGACGAGACCTTCATGGCCGCTGCAAGGTCCTGGCGCCTGATCATCCACTTGTGACCAAACCGGAACGCCCGGAGCGATCCGGTGCTGATCCAGTTAAGAACGGTGTTACGGGGAACCCCAAAGAGCTCCGCCACCTGAGTCACGGTGATGACTTCGCCTCCCCAAGCCCCGTCCGCGTTCTGGGCATCGTCGCGTAGGTCCGCGACACACTCCCTGACAAAGCGGCCGACGGTTGAGACCGCATCATCAAAGGACTCATCAGAGACACTTCTGTACCGCTTGTCCATCCTGATCGAGACATCACAAAGGTCCTCGAGGAGTCGGGTCTCCGGCGGAAGTTCTGGATTCTGCTCTGCCGCCGGATCTTCGACCACCTTCCAGAGCTTAGCCATGCCAGGGACACGGCCAGGGCGCGGCTCCTTTTGAAACCCCCCAACGAGTCTTACCCAGCCACCGAGGATGAGGGCATCCAACGCAGGATAGAAGGCCTTCGAAATCACAATATGCCGAGTGTTGGCCATGTCGTCGTCGTCCCATTCGACCGAGTTCTCGCTCTCTTGGATCCTCGCTCGGAGTCCTTGGATGATCTTGCCGCCAGGCAACTCGATAAAGCACGCCTTGAACTCCCCGAGAAGTTCGTCGCGCTCATCTTGCCATTCGAAACTCAGTGCCATCGGTACACCTCCCTACGTTGAAGTTATCATTGGCCCCAATCAGAGTCAAGAAGTTTTTACACTATTTGCAAACTACACCATGTAGCGAGTATGCCTGGCGCACCAATGGCTGATTATAGGTGCTGGAGAGACAGTCGTGGCAGCCGCCAGCGGACACCCTGCGAGCCGGAGTACTTCAGCGGGATCTGCCATTCCGCGGGCAACCTCCCCACAGAAGAGTACTAACTCATTGTTTGTCAGATAGATAGTGGGTTCGTTTGGTCGGAGTTCCCGGCCTGGAACCGCTCGTGGAAATACCCCAGCGCATTCATGGCCACGCTGGATCCGATCAGCAGCGAAACCGCCAGCGGCCAGCGGACATTTGGTTCACGGAACGGGCGCGCCAGCATCCCGGTCACAAATGAAAGCGGTTCGACAGGGACCCGCCCCGAGCCGCGTTCCGCCCTCGCGTTGTGGAAATGCCAGGCGCCCCGACCGTAGGTGAAGTGCTGCCGAAGGAATCCAGGCAGATTGAGGTGGTGCAGGTGGCGCACCACGGCGTCGCCGACGTAGACCATGCGTTTTCCGGGTGCGGTCCAGCGGTCGCAGAAGTCCCGGTCCTCGCCGCCGGCCAGCCGGAATCGCGGATGGAATCCTCCGGTCTGACGGTAAAGTTCGGCTCTTAGTGCGAAGTTGCAACTCGCAAAGAACCGGGTCTCGCGCTCGCCGGTGCTGAAGTAGTCGTACAAGTAAGAGATCAGTACTTGGCTGGCTTCCGAACAGGCATTCTCTGGAATGGCATTGACTATGCGGCCGCCGGCCAGAGCGTCAGGTTGTTGGCGAAGAGCGTCGCCGAGCCGGGAGATCCAGTCCGGCGCGGGCGCGCAATCGTCGTCGGTGAGGGCGACGAACCGGCCCAATGCAATCGACACACCGGCGTTTCTCGCCTGACCCGGCCCGTTCCCTCCACGGCGGAGAAGGCGAAGCTGCATCGCGTCCGAGAATTCGGCTACAACGTGGTCATAAGGCTGCCGGCTGCCGTCATCGACTACGATGACCTCGAATTGGTCCCTCGGATTCTCCAGTTGCGCCAGCGCCGCCAGACACCTGCGAAGTTGCGCCGGCCTGTCCCTCGACGGAATGACGACCGAGAACTCCGGCGCAACTGGCATCTGACCGCCCTTAGCCATTGGCCTGTGCCGCATCCCGAGATGTCCGATGAGCTTCGTCTGGCCGGACTCCCACCGCCTTTCCGCTGGCAGCGGAACCGGCGGCCGTCAGTGCGATTTCGAGCGTCCTGCGCCCGTCTTCCAGCATACAGACTGGTGTCTGGCCGGTTCGCACACACTGCCCAAAGCTCCGCCAACAGGCGGCGAATGTGGCCTGGAATCCTCCACCGCTGCGTACATCCGCGACTAGGCCGGGCAGCTCCGCAATCGAACGCAGGCCACGCTTCAACGGTCCACATAGGCGCCAGGATAGGTCCTGCTGGAATAGAATTGCAGGCCGTCGAAACGGTACAGCGAGATCAACAGCCGCCCCTTCCCGCCGAACACTTCAACCTCGCTGTTCGGACCCGTCAGGAAGCTCATCAGTAAGCGTCTGACCAACCCATCTGTTCCCGCGGCGGTTTCCATGATTGAGTGGGAGGATGGACGAGCAAGAGCAGGTTCTACATCGCAGGCGCCGCCGGAGCCGCGCCGAGGCCGGGCAGTTGGTGGCGGAGTATGCGGCCAGCGGGCTGAGCCGTCTGGAGTTCTGCAACAGCCATGGATTGAGTTTGGCGACTCTGACGCGCTACCAGAGATGGCGCCGGGAGGCCGACGGTGAAACCCCGCCGGGAAGCCGCTGGGTGTCTGTGGAGGTGGCAGGTGCCGGTCCCGGGTCTGCCGGTTGGGCCGGCAGCGGTCTGGCGATCGCTCTGCCGGCCGGGCGGCGGATTGAGGTTGGGCGAGGGTTTGACGCCCAAACACTGGTGGAGTTGCTGGGCGTGCTGGATCGGATCTGAGCATGTTCGGTTGGGGACCGGCGACGCGAATCTACCTGGCGGCGGGAGCCACCGACATGCGCAAGGGCTTCGAGGGCCTGTACGGACTGGTGCGCGAGAAGTTGCTGCTCGAACCACTGAGCGGACATGTGTTTCTCTTCTCCAATGCACAACGAAACCGCTTGAAGCTGTTGTTCTGGGATGGCAGCGGGTTGTGGGTCTGTGCCAAGCGGTTGGAGAAGGGCCGCTTCCGGTGGCCGCCGGTCTTCCAGGCGGGAACGGCCGTGGTCCGTGTCGACGCTCAGGTGACCCAGCGTGGCAAGCCGGTCAAAGGACTCACCGCCGCCGACTTCGTCGTCCTCGACGATGGCCAACCCATCAACATCCTCTCGTTCGAACAGGAGCGCGACCGCCTTGAAGTCCTTCTCCTTCTCGATGTCTCCGGCAGCATGGGCCGTCTGCTTGGACGCATGGGCGCGGTAGCGCAGCAGGCGCCTGCAGTCCTCAGGCCGGACGACAAGGTCGGCGTGATGTTCTTCGCCAGACGCGCCTCGATGATCCTGGAACCGGAGGTGGACCGCC
>CAZLDN010000043.1:0-39456 GCA_964558355.1 uncultured Candidatus Solibacter sp. | reverse complement strand
GCCCGGTGTACAGGTAACGCGCTTCGATGGGGACTTCGGCCAGCACTTCGTCGCGAAAAAGGTCTGGGTTAAGGAGCCGTTTACGCATTGCGCGAATCCTCCATGATGGGCCGGTCGGGGTCAGCCACGGGGCACCTCCTCGCGGCATGACCACCAAGATCCGCAGAACCAACCAACCATACTCCCGATAGTTAGTCCCTGGACGTAATCCGGGCTGCCCGTGTGGAGCAGCGTATTGGCCCAGTACGCACCCAGGCCAATCGCCGCAGTCATGGCGAGATGGGTGATGAGTTTAGCCACGGGGCACCTCGCGTGCGGCGTCGATCTTTGCCCGCGCCGCGAGTTCTCTCGACATCTCAACGATGATTTCGTGGAGGCCGAAAACCTCATCTTGCCGTGCGGCGGCCGCCCCATCAAGCCGTGCCTCCAGTTCGACGATGCGCTGCTTCAATTGACCCACCGCTTCACGCGGTAAATCGTCTTCGCCAAACACATCCCCGACAAATTGTGGCAGCGGCGGTTCATTTCCTACGAGCAATTCCGCTATAGCTTCAGCAGCCTTCCCGCGCGTGATATCACCCGCCTGGAGGAGCGACAGCACATAGCCGACCTCGCCGTGATTCAGCGTGACGTAGACCTGGAAGCCAAAGGTCTTCAGCCACCCCTTCATCGCATAGGCTCGATCCGGGTGGTTTGGTTCGCCGCATTTGATAAGTGCGTTTTCCGCCTCCAGTTCGGCGATGCGCTTTTCGGCGGCCGCTAACTGCGAGCGGAGATCGTCCATGTGCTTTACCGGGCTATTCGCAGTGAGCGCCAATGCGCGACTCGCCTGACCTGCTTCCAGTTCTGCGATGCGGGCGTGGGCGGCTTCAAGTGCGGCGAGGATGGCGGTCCTATCTTGCGCGCAGCCCATACAGAGGCAATTGTGGCCGCGTCTCTCGGCACGCGCCTTGATCTCGGCGATTCGTTCAGCGGTCATGGTCGGCCTCCTTCGCGATGGCGTTAAGTTCAGTTCTGACGCGAGCAGCCGTCTTTTTCGTCGCCGAATGGTCCACGGCTTTAACCGCTACGCGGAGCATCCAGCAGAGCATCGGCACGTCGGCCACGTACACTGCGCTGACGGCATCCAACTGTTGGGAGAGCCACCGCATTGCACATAAGTCTGCCATATTCAGGTTCCAGTGTTGCATCGGATCGGCGGAAGTTCGCCGTTCTATGTATCTTTCGAGCGGTTCATTTGTCGGCCAATCTATCGGTGGCGGCACGACTGCAAAGGTCCGCCTCTCCACGGCGGTCAGGTATTCTTCGATGTTCATTTCGTCTCCAGTTTCAGTGGCAGTTGCACCGCGGTTTCAGTTGTCAGGGATTCCCTGACAACTGGCGCAACCATCCGGGATTCCCGGAGAGTTGCCCGCGCCAGTACCCGGCTGTACGCCATCGCGAGGGCCAGGATGGGCAACGAGCGGTCACGAAGGTATTCGAGCGGCTTACTCATTGGCCCTCCGCCGTTTCGCGTACGCTGCCTGTTGCCGCCGCCGCCAGACCTTGTGCGCCGCCGTCCCGATGCACTTGGGGCAGGTCCGGGCCGTGCCATTGAGAGACGCGAAGGTGCAGCCACAGAAGCGGCAGACGGGCGTCCGGTCGAAGCGCAGCGGCATGTAGGCGAGAGCGCCGGGAGCGTAGGTCATGAGGTCCCCTGCTCAACCAACGGCGCCCTGCGCGCCCACCACGTAGTTGCACCTAAGTCATTGAATTCAGACAGGTATGTATAGAGGAGGAATGTCGGGGGCGGATAGACACTGACGATCCACAGGGGAAGATCCCGCCGGGCGGCCTCAGTCTCTGGGTGCTCAGGCATCGCGTCCCTCCAGGATGGCCTCAATCATGCCAATAGCTAGGTCGCCTTTGCGCTGTCGGTGTAGCACGGTAACTGCATAACCCAGGGCGGCCACGAGCCGGGGCACGTCAGAGCGGAGTTTTACCCGCGCATAACGCCGCAGGATACAATCGGCCTTTCCATTTGCACGCTCGGCCCGCGCCCGGATCTCGTCGAGGCTGGTCTTGATATCAGGCATCGTTCTTCTCTCCTGCCAGTTCGATCATGCATTCAACGCAGACGGCCGGATCATTCTCCGGCACCAGCACAGCCGGGGACATCCACGTTTCGCCACACGCCGGGCAGCGGGCCTCGACACTTGGCCCAGGCGCATCCTTCGCCAGCCAGCAGGGGCAGCGGGCGCAGTCGTCGTCCCAAACAATGGGGATGAACCCCTCATTTGGTAAATCCGGCAAAACTACAGCCGGGATAGGTGCATCACAACGGCTGGCGATTGCATCAAGTTGCGTTGCCCACTCGCACGTCTCACGCTTGGTCATCGTTCTTCTCCTTCAGCGCGGCGCCTCGACCTCCAACCGTTGCACTTTTTGCAACAGTTCGTTCCGCATCAGGCGCGCTTCCTCCGCCGTCCCCTTTCTTGAGCCTATCCATCACGCCGAGCGCCGCGCGGCAGATCGCCTCGGGCGTGGCGTTGAGCAACTTCCACAGGTTTCCGTCCTCGTGCGCTGTAATGGCCTCGAACTCGGCCAAGAACTTATATCTCAGTCCCGTCTGCGAGATCTTCTCCAGCACGAGCACGGCGGCGTTGCGGTCGGTGGAGTAGCACGGCACCAGTTATAGTCAATCGTGTGAGTCCGGTATGAGTGGCGCTTGGCCTTGCCTGCCCAAACCCAAGGGGTGCCGCTTTTGTCTACCACAACCTCCCAACCCATCACTTCTCGCGCCACGGCGGCGTCGAGTTCGCATTCGGTCATATTCTCATGTCTCATTCATTTCCCCCTTCCTTGAGTCTCGCGACCTCTGCCGCGAGTTCGGCGATGCGAGTCTCTGCGCTCTGCGCTTAGCTTTCTGCCGCTGCTCGTCCTTGTATTCCGGCGTCCGCTTGCAGTCCGGGCAGTATTTAGCACGGTGACATCTACAGTTAAACACCAGCCCACAACGTTGGCACGTTATCTGGACCTTTGGAAACGCGCATGGATCATTCGATCTTTTTGTGGTCCAGCCAACCAGAGCAAATGATCCGCATATTCTGCTCATCTCAGCTCCTTGGCGCTGGCCGCTTTCAGTTGCGCGACCTCTGCCGCGAGTTCGGCGATGCGGGCCTCTAGCCGCTGGATATAAGCCTCCCGCGCGTCCATCTTCGCGTGCTCCAGATCCACAAATCTCACGTATTCGATGGGCTGGGGCCTTTCAGGTAGTCCAGCCACGCCGGCGAACGTGACGCCGCCTACCGTGATGTTGCTCATTGGTTCCCTTCCTTAAGTTGTGCGACCTCTGCCGCGAGTTTCGCCTTGCGTGCGGCCTTAGCCTTGTGGCTGGCTGCGTTGGCCTTGAGTGCGCGGGCGCGTTTCTGTTCGGGCGTCATGTTGGCATTACCTTTCTTCCCACCTTCGGCGCAAATCCAGAGAAAGAGCGCGTACGCATCGGGAGGTAGGACATCCTTGAGCTTCACTTGACATACCTCTTTGTCATATGATAGTTTGAAATCAGCCCAACCGGGACACGGAAAACAAGCTCCTGCCGGGTACGCGAGTGGGCATAAGGAGTTCGGTCGTCTCGCAAACCAGTGTTCATTGTGGTTCGCTTGCGTGCGATGGAGTACCGCCCATCAACCCTCCTGAGTTGACCTCTCAGGGTAAAGAGAGCGGGTCGCCGGACTAAGGGATTCCCGGCGATCAGACAGCAGGCGAATTGCTTTGAATTGTCATCCCCGAAGCCTGTAGAGGCAGGCCAGAGAGGCCCACTTGGGCCCCTCCTTGAGGGGGGTATTGTTTCGAGCCTCAAAATCGCCTCCTCCATCAGCCAGTCCGTCACGCCCTGCCACGCGCCATCATCGTGTCCGTGCTTGTCCAGGTGCGCCTTGCAGCGGCCCTGCTCGGCGATGCAGCAGGCGAGGTCTGTCATGGTTCCTTCCCTTGGATCTCGCGCACTTCATCGACTTCTCGGCAGACAGAATCCGCGTCGGCCTCATCCGAGTAATCGTCCTCCATCGTCCCCGGCTTTAACCGGCGCTCCCGCGCCAGAATGCGGTTTGCTGTCGCCTCCAGCTCATCGGCGAAGAATGTCATGATGCCGCGCCTCTGCGTACCACGCAACGAAGTGGTCGATGTCATCGACCACCAGAACGGACGCGCCCTTACGGCGCTCGGCCTCGATCCACTCGGCCTGTTTCTTCGACGGCTTCCTACTGGGAGCCTTAAATTCAACCCAAAGGATTTGACTGCGCTGGTAATGGAGGAAGAGGAAGTCTGGCATCCCGCTCTTGCCGAATGGGCCGGCGTTGATGCGCACGGAGGTCCAGCCCCGCAATTCCAGGAACTCGCGGCACGTGCGGGTGATGTCGCGCTCTGCAATCTTGAGGGTGGTGGGTGGCATCCGTGTCATGTGCCCCTTTTCCCCGCAAACGACAGGCCACGGTTCTCGACGAACAGGTCATAGAGATGATCGACCAGATACTCCCACTTCGAGTCGGGAGAGAAACTCCCGCAAGGGGTGTGACCCTGCCCGGTGATATGGACGGTGACAGTGTGCGGTCCCCAGCCTTGAGAAAATCCCACAACCGTCGGTTTCGATGGGTCTGCGTCGATGATTTCCGTAATCTTCCGCAGGATGGCTTCAGATTTTTCAGCCGTGGTCATGCTGCCCCCTTGCGAGCCGGGCGAGGATTTGTCTGAGTGCTCTTACGTTATGCAGACCCAACATGCCGTAATCAGTCACCAGATCATCGTTGCTGCCCTCGTCTATCAGGCCCATCGCGCCGAGAACCGAGCCAGCGGCCTCCTGTATCTCCCGCAGTGCGGTGCGGAGTTGCGTGGTCTCATCCTGCCTCGCTTTTGCCACAGTAGAGATTAGTGGGTTATCGTGTTCTTCAATATTAATGGCGATAAGATCAGCAAGAGCTTGTCGGTAGTCGTTATTTTTCACTGCAATCCAGTTGACGACTAACACATCATCCACTTGGGCGAGTTTCGCTTCTAGCGCAGCGATTTCGGTGTCCTTGCTGGCGTCACGGGCTGCGAGGATGGCCGTATTCCCATTGTCCTCTCCGATCTCTGCTGCCAGAAGTTCGGCGGCAATATGCACCTGGTTCAGTGCATCGCGAACCAGCCACGACGACGGAGGATACTCGCTCAAATAGTTGATGGCATCCAGCAATTCTTCATACGCCTCCCCCACTATGCCGGCGGGATGCGTCGTCACCATCGGCCTGCCGTGAGGACGGTGGAGTAGGCGCCCGGCCTCGTAGCGGGCGGCGCGGTCACGTTCGACCCTCGCGTTGGGCGTCATGTCGGCGCGGGTCATCACAGCCACCTCGTCAGGATGCGGCGGATCACGCCGGGCTTCGGAGCGACAAGATCCTTGCGCATTCCGGCGATCAGCACCGCAAGAAACTCAACCCGATCGGTGAGCGTGTCCAGCGCGTCGGTCATGTCTTTGATCGGTTGCGCCAGCGGGCGCTCGCGTTTGGTCTTGGGTTCATCGCTCATAGTAGTCTCCTAAAAGGGCACCCAACCTGAGTCATCATCCTTAGCCACAGCGACCGGCGCAACGGCCTTCTTCAACCGAGCCAGGACGCTGGCCCGGACACCTTCCGCCAGCGGCGCGTCCTGCTGCTCGTCGCACAGGAACCCCACCGACACCTTGCCCGACTTCGTGGGCTTCGGCTTCGTTTTGAAGCGGCAGTGGCACGGCCCGATCACCGTGCCGGGGTCATCCATGAACGCCTCCGTGTGGATCTGGGACTCTTCCACGCCGATAGCCTTCATCTGCCGGATGAGCTTCGGCAGATCCTCGTCGCTGCCGGTGTAGCAGTAGTGCAAAATCGTTTCGCCGTCCACCTCAATCTTGAGACAGAGCGTCGGGGCGTTGGGGTCATCCTTGCCGGGATACCACCGCGCTCCAACGATCTTGCCGTCGTAGAATTTGTCGCATTCAATCATGCTACTACCACCTTTCGTTTCTGCGTCAACTCGACGCCTGGGACTTCCTTGCCGGCCTTCAGTGCCGCTTTGATGTTGTTGAGTTCGATGTGGACCGTTTGCTTAATCGTCTTGAATTCAGCCGGGACCGCGTTCTCATCAAGCACATTCACGGCTGGCGGGTTCAGCCGGATCTTGAGTGTTGCCGTCTCGCCGTCGAGCGAGTCGAACCCCAAACTATCCATCGCCATCAGAGCGAAGCCCTTGAGCGACTCCAGCCGCTTCGCCATCCTTTTCTTCCGGGCTTGGAGCCGCTCGATCTCGTCGGCCGCGAAGAGAACTTGATCGTCCAGGTGATTCAGGAAGCGGGCGAAGTGGTCAACCTTGCGGACCTGCTGGGCGATGGTGGTCTGGATGACCAGTTCCTGGGCCGGTGACGGATCTTCGTCTTGCTGCTCCATGAGTTCTAGTAGCGCCCGGAACTCAGCAGTCGTGTCGTACAGGGTCAGCCCGCTCATTGTGTTTTCTGCTCCATCTTCATCAGCCCATACACCCGGCGCCGGTCGGCAACCTTGCGGATCTCATTGCAGTGCTCGTAGCCCTCGGCCCCCAGGATGCGGTAGTAGCTCTCCGCTCCGATCTGTTCTTTCATCTCGCCGAAGGCAGCGATGGCCTTCTTCATGTCAGGGTCGATTTCGTCGGCGACGAGGTAGCCCACGGTAGCGGCGTCCGGTCGGATCTCCTGCTCTGCACGTTGCACGCTCTCGACCTCCAATTCATCCATCACGCCTAGGCCACAGATTGAGAGGGTCACGCGCCGCTTGGCCTTAGTTTCACACTTCATCATGGCGTTTGCCAGTGCCTCGCCCTTGAGGTCTTTCGTACTGATTGCCCCAATTGATTCGTCCTGACGGCCGGTCTTGTCGGTGGCGCGGGCCGTCACCACCAGCAGTTCGTCGATCTTTTCGCGGCTCACGATTTCAATGTTAACGCCATGCAGCCGTCGCAGTTGATCGCCGCACTCCCGCCGTGCATAGAGGACGGTCTTGCCGCCGAGTTGCTGAAACGCGAGCGGCAGAGTGAGCGGATTCAGACCCAAACTCTTGCAGACCGCAGTCAGGTATTCGACCCGCTGCGGAGCGGTCAACTTGGACACATCGCCCGAACCAAGCACAGCTTCCATCACGTCCGCCGTCACTCCAATCGGAGCCGGAATCATTACATCTCCCATATTGTTCCTTTCTACCAGACAAAACTCAGTTTCGTTGCGGCCAGCAGCGCCGCCGCGACTCCCTTAGTCCTCATCCTGCGGCTTAAAGAAGCGTTCGTCGGCCTCGATTGTAAGCCGAGAAAACATGGAAGCGTGGTCGTTGGGTGACGCTTCGAAGAACGGAACAAAGTCTCTTGCGCATACAGAGATGATCCGTCGTGCCAGCAATTCGCCTTGATGAGCCAACACTCATCATGGTCGGGTGGGCCATCATCGCCACGTTGTGGCGTCCTGTGATGGAACTCGATACCACTGGAATAGTTGCCGAATGGAGAACCCGGCGACTCTGTGATGTGAAGGTTAAGCCCGCCGCGTTGTCCGACGAGTTCCCACGAATGCTTCCATTGTCCGAACGCGAAGGTGAGTCTATACTGATAGCGATATTTGTCGGGTTTCATGCGGTATCCTCGCCGTTCGACTCCCGCTCCACCGCACGGCGGACGGGACTTTGGCGAAGGTCCTCAGCGTAGTTCGGCATGTCGACTTCGGCCACGCAGCCGCCAGGGTACTGTTTGGGGTGGAAGTGTTCGGCCCCGTACATGTCACCATACATCTTCCCCTGCCACTCGCTGATCTTCATGCGCGCGCTAACCTCGGACGTGGCCCATACCTCGATCCAGCAGTCGTGCAGTGGGTGTATCGCGGCGAACGTCATATAGTATTTGGCCATCTGGTCCTTTGGGTGCTCCATCGCACACCATTTTTCGTAAGCAACCGATTCGTCCATATCGTTCCTCTGCGTGGGGACGGCGGTTCGGCGCCGCCGCCCCGCCGGGCTTTTGCCTCGGGAACGTCACGTCCCGCAACGTGGGTTGCACCCGGCAGCCTCGGTCTGCCCCATCTACCTCCCCGGTCGATGGGGGAACTGGTCGGGGGGCCATCGGGATCGCACCGACTTCCTCTTGGGCTTTCGCCCCATCTCTGCGCAGAGCGGCCCCCATAACTGGTTGGCGCGGGCAGTTTTGTTACCTGCTCTCTCCCAATGAGACACCGGGAAGGGGTCGGATCTGAGGGATCGAACCTCGGAAAAGCCCGCCGCGCCATAACTCTTCGATGTCAAAGAACAGCGGGTGTCTGGTTTTAACCGGCACCGGGATTAGCCCGCCTCTCACCCGGCTTTCTACACCGCCGCTCGAACTGGTGGGCGCGGTCCGGAGTCGAACCAGGACCAAGGCCAAAAAGTACCTTCCGCGCCATAACTCTTCAGATGTCAAAGATCGAAAAAAGGGGCGGGGAGGATCTTCCGCCCCTGCCGTCAGCGGAGAACCAGCACGACGACCACAAGGAGGAAAAGCCAGCCCAACGACACAAGAAATATCTGCCTGAACCCGCGCTCGCGTTCTTCCGCGACAGCGAGGTCAACCCTGGCCTGGATAAGTTGCTCTGTAGCTATCGCCACAGGATCGTGTGATTTCAACATATCAGGCTCCAGACGAGTGCGACGAAACAGACGGCGGCCAGCAAAATGCAGCCGCTCGCGATGACGTAGCCCCAGTTAATTCGCCCGTCGAGTGATCGGATCATGTTGTCACCTTCGCCTTGGCGATGGCCTCACGGGCCTGCTGGATCTGTTTCATCGGCATCCATTCCCCAGGCGTGGTTCCACCGTTTGCCAGCAGCGCCTCCAGCGCCTCCAGCATTTCCGGCGCGGAGTCCACCAGGTTGGCAGCCGTAACCACGTCTTCCGCGAACTCAGAAGGGCCAACCCGAACGCTTAGTCCATCGCCGATAGAGAGGTTGGTGAGGGCGAAATACTCGCCTCCCTTGGTTTTCCCCAGGTCGCCTAGTTTCCAGCTCATCGCGCAGCCTCCGGGCCGGGGACCGGCGGCAGGTGACGGATCACGAGTTCTTCGATGACCTCGCCCAACGTGACCCCTCTGGTGGCGGCAGCGATCTTCACTTGTCGGACCACGTAGGGGAAGACAAAGGCGTTGAGCCTCTCCCTCTCCAGGTCCACTGTCTGTTCTGTGTCTTCAGTGGGTTCAACTATAGCGATGCTGAACTTTTCAATTACTTCAGCGATCTCCTTGGTGATGGTGAACCACTCTCCACGCACCCGATTCATGGCGAATCTCTTATGAAAATCAAACTCGGTAGCGGGTGAGCCATCGCAGGATGCTACGATCCGCAATTCTCTAGGGTTGCCTGTCTGCAAGGCCGCCAGTCTTCCAGATAGAGATTCCCTACAGTACCCAATCTTCACGAAGTTAGTTCCTCTTTCGGCAGCGAAGTAGATCACAATGGCTTCCTCCGACCGATGAATCGCGTCAGTGCCTCGATCAGGATGCTTTGGAACGTCCATCCCGGCTTGCTTGCGGCGGCAATCTTCACGGAGGTATGCAGATCGGAAGGGAGCCGAACCGTAGTCCGGACCAGCCCGTCGCTTGCCTCCCCGGTATGCTTTGCTGTCTTTGTGTCAACCATCTGAAACCACTTTAAGGCAAGGCTCCGCCCCTGTCAAGAAATTAATGGTTTTTAACGGAACAGGCGGGGATGCGTGCGAAAACGCATCTGAACTGCACATCTGCCGGGGTTTCTATCGCAGGCGTTCAAAAACGTGTCTGAACTGCGGATCTGGTGGAATTTCTATCGTCACCGTGCCAAATGCCGGTGGAAGCTTACCAGGGCGTCCGACAGCGAATTGATTGCCCGCTCCTCAGCCACATCATAGGCGTCCTGCGATGTCTGCGGGCGATGCCCGCCCATGACCACGTGGCAGAGTTCGTGGACGAGCGTTCGTTCGAGGTCGTCCTGCGTGCGGCGCAGCAGCACCACGGCAGTCCGTTCCTCGGCAACCCACATCGCGAGGCCGACGGCCTCTTGCTTGTCCATGATGGCGTTCGACGCGAACTGAACTGTGATCTGCCAGTCGTGCAGGCGGAGTTTGTCGGCCCAGTATGCAGTCGCTTCGCGGACTTGCTGTATGGTCAAATCAGGCCACCTTAGAGTAGTCCACCTTGGTCTCTTGCGTTTCCCATGTCACGCGGTCGCCGTCCGCCGTGAACGTGAGCCATGCCCCACCTATCGGGCGCGGGCCGTTGCCGCCCTGCATCGACCATGTGCCGGAGCCGTCGAGCCGGTAATCCACTTTGTACCCGGCCAGCTTCAGGTGCTTACGCGGCTTCATGTAGGCTATGCCCGAATTGTTGATGGACTCGAACATATGGGGGATCTGCCAACTGTGGTGATTGTGGCCGGTTACAACCACGTCGGCTCCGTCGATATAGGACGCCATGCGCTGCACCTCCATAGTGCCCTTCGTGACGGGAGAGGCCCCGCCGGCGCCGTGGAATATCTTGATGTTGCAGGACTGCCGGCCGCCAAGTACCCGGTCGGCGCCGCGCTCGAACTGGCAGCGAAGCCAACCACCGTACCCGGCGCGGTAGATGGGCGGCAGACCGGGACTGCGGAGCCGATTGAGTTCATCGACGAAGCGGGCCGTGATGTCGCTGCCGGTAAGCTTCATCAGCTTTGATTCGTGGTTGCCTGTGCCGAAATAAATGAACTGATCGGCGAACTTGCCGAACGTCTTTAAGCCGAACTCCAGGACGGCATCGACGTAGGCGTCCACTTTGTGCTCGTCGCGCACGGTGGACATGGAGCGCCGCTTGTCCTCCCGCGAGTTGATAACATCGAAGAAATCTCCAGCAGAGACGATGTAGGCGCCCGTCTCCTTCGCCTCCCGGTAGTGGTCAAGTAGAATGTCCAGCACGCACTCCGGCGAATCTGCGTGCTCGTCAGATGTAAAGAGAATCCTCTGAGACCAACCTGCCTTGAATTTGAACTTCAACCGTGGGTGCTGGTTCGGCAATGTCGGATGAATCAGATCCATGAAACCTCTTTCTTTTTACATGAACGCTCAAAAAAGTTGACCCATCGTGTGCGGGTTGCGTTTCGTGTGCAGAACGCGCCGTGCGGTGGTACGTTCTGCGCATCAAAGCTCACCGCCTCTCGTGCGACGGGATGATGTTGGCCATCCGAACGTCGCAAACCTCCTTGCGGACGTACAGCGCGTCCGCTTGGCCCATCACAGTTTTCTCGACGGCTTTGATGGCGTTGTCTATCGAGAGGCGAGTGTTCCGCGCCTGAACCGCCGCCACGGGGATCACCACGACGGCCACCGCGCCGAGCATCGTGAGAAATTCTTGCATGGTCAACCTCTTAATTTTCAACAACCTGCCGCCACGCGGCGAAGAACGCGCCGTTTCGCTTGTAGTCGCCGTGCCGCAGAATCTTGCCGCTCAAGTCAACGGCCTTGACGTTCGGCGGACACATGAGCGCGTTCTGCGGCCCGGTGTAGCCCAGAGCGCAGCAGTCATCGCCGTAAATCTTTAGCCGCACCATCCGCTTGAGCCAGGACGACACGCGGAACGCCTTTTTCAGCACGGCATCATCGCGGCTGTGCGCCACCAGACACCGCTCGACATTGGTCCGCACGGCCTCCCCGTACTTCTCCCCGATGTGGACGGTCTCGTTGTCCACCGCCGCCGCCGCGAGAATGAGGTTACGCACCTTTAGCCCGGCCTTGACCGCCTCCAGCGCCACGCGGCATCCACAGGAATGCCCCTCCACGTCCAGGTTCCGATGCGGGAGCCCGTCGAATACGGACGCCAGGATCTTGCCCGCCGTGTCTGCCCGCCGCTCTGCCAGCCAGTAGGCCGCCGGGACCTTCGAACCGGGCCAGGTCAGCCCGATCACCACATCGTAGAGATAGCCGATGTTGCTCACCACACGGGCATAGGCGTCCATCGCCTCGACCACATTGTAGCCGTGGATGAGGACGCAGACGCGAGCGCCCTCTAATATCCGCAGGACGGCATCCGTGGTCAGCGGCTTGTCGTTGATGTTAGTCCAAGCCGGCGAACCGAACTTCACCACCGACTCGCCGCTGCGGATGTTGAGGCGGATCATCGGCCGTCCTTGGGAACAAGGGTCAATTCCCACCATGGGCCGGTCGGCTCCCCTTGAACGATTGGCCAAACCCTCCCTAGCGCGGCTACTGGAAGGGCTGATGCCATTGCCGCCGCCAACGCCCGAAACCCCTCCGACCGGTCTCCGTGAAATCTCACAGTCGGGAGCGGGTAGGCGTGTCCATTGCCACCTTCGCAGGACTCGAAAGTTTCGATGCCAACGGCCCGAAGAATCCGCACCGCTTCCTCAATGCCCGGATCGAGCGGCGGGCTGAATTCTTCAGAACCACAACCCGTAGTGGCTGCCTGAGTGTTGAGGCGGATCATGCTACTCCTTTGCCTTCTCCCGCGCCTTGACGATGGCCGCGCCGATAGGGACCAGCAGACCAGCGACTCCAGCAGTGGTGGGGTCCGCCGTGCCCGCGCCCATCGTGGCATTGACGACGCCCGCAATAGCGGCGCCGCCCGGTACGGCCAGCAGAGCAACGGATGCCACCGGCCACACCTTTCGGAAGAACCCGCCGACCTTCGCCCATGCGGATTTCTTCGGCGCTTCAGCGGGCGGCTCCAGCGACGGCGGGATCGGGATCTCTGGCACGGAAGCATTGCCGTCGATCAGGTCGATGGCCCCATTCACCGCAGCCAACGACTTCACGATGGCGTCCCGCACGGTCAGCAGGCGATTGCGCACGGCAGCCGTAGCTGGTGTGGGAGCAGCCGCCACCAGAAGACCTTCAATGATTTTTAGTTGCTCTTGCGTCAGCATCATGACACCCCCAATTTCCCGGCAATGCCTCTCAGCAGCCGGTCCTGCTCGGCAGTGAGTCCGCCGCCGGGCGCTTCCGAGTTCGCCGGCAACAGATCCGTCCGCTCGATCACGCCGCCGAGGCCGCCAAATGTCACCGTGGCGAACTGCTCATTGGGCAGCAGCGGCCGGCAGGGCATGGGGATCTCGGGCCGTATGTCCTGTTCGCCGTCGTTCGGAACCTCCGACACGAACACCGGGCCGAGGCTCCCCTGGTCTACCCACTTGCCGGGAGAGCCGAGGCCCGCGGCGAAGCGGTTCTTCAACATGGCCGCCGCATCCCACAGGTTTCCGCCGGCCGTCACGTTCATCTTGCGTCGCGGCTCGAATCCCCAAACGATCTTCCACGGCCAAGGTTCGCCTGCAGGAACGAGGACGAAGCCTGGGCCGAGTTGCGCATTGATCTCATCCAATACGGCCTTCGCCTGCACGAGATCCACCAGCGTCTCACCATTCATGGTGAGTGTCTGTCCGCCATTGGGGTCCACGATGATGGCAGGAGTGCCGACGGGATTGACGTACTTCGGCCACGACACCGCGCCGGGGAGGTTGGGCGCACTGACTACGGCCTCGGTCATTGCCATCGGGCGGATCGTCCGCGTGATGGCGTCCCAAATGGTCACGGTGACGAGGGTGTTCTGGGGATCGGAAGATACCAGGTTGTTGAAGAACCACCGCTTGATGCGGCTCTTGGGATCGTAGGCCGGCGCTTCTGCGCCGTACAGTTGCGCGTAGATGGCCCGCGTCAGGCGGGGCGACGTGTAGAGTTTTTCGATGCCGTACCGCGCCTCGTTCGGCTGCGCCGGGATGATGGGTCTGGATTCGGGCATATCGTCAGATCCTTTCAGTGATTTCGACCAGGTGAATAGCCTCGCCGGACATCTCCAGGACGGAGAGCAACGCGGCCTGATGTTCGTTCGACAGCCTAACGCATCCATGCGTCGGGCGCAAGTTCTTCCCGTCGGCAGCCGGGTCGCCACCGTGGATCAGCAGTCCAGCCCGGCCAGCCCGCATAGCGGTCAAACACTCGCCGGCCTGAGGCGTGAGCCTGATGACCCGGTACGGCCCGTAGGTCCGCCGCTGCGATGCGGCCGAGGCGTAAGCCAGCCCCACCCGCGCCATGTAGACGCCACGTGGCGTGTCACCGTTGCGCAGCATCGGGCTTCGCGTCGGGTTGCCTACCTTCGCCGCAGCCTTTTGATCAGATCTCCCCAAACATGGCACGTCAATGAGGCCCTCGATAACGAGTCGGCCCGGCTTGCGGCGGTCCCGGTCGAGATGGATCAGGATGTTCATATGATGAAACCGCTATTCGAGCGGCAGTGCGAGTAGGGCCAGCAGCGCAAGCCTCATCACTGCACCACCGACTCCTTCAGTACCTTGATCGTTGCGTTAGCCGCCTCAATTTTTACCTGTTCCACTTTGACTTCCGCCAGCCGATCACCGACCGCCGAACGCACGAATCCAGCCAACACGCCTCTCCACAACGATGCTGAAGTCGGGTAGCGCAGCACGGCGGGCACAACCTTGCCGTTCAGGGTGGTGGCCGGGGTTTCGATCTGTTCCAACCTCCAGTCGTTAATGGCGGCCAGGACGGCGGCGGACAGCGTGAAAGTGCTGGTTGTCACCACCACGCCGGCGTCATTTTTGAACGTCACAGTGATTTCTCCAGCTGCCACCGGCAACGCCAGAAGCGCGATCATCAGTAGGTATTTCATTTCGTCTCCTTTGCGGGTTCTGTTTTCGGCCTAAACCATTTCAATTCGGCGTCTGAAAGTTCACAGTCCTTGCAGTCGGCTGGTTTCTTCAGCGCACCGACCAGTTTATCCAGCGCCTCTTGCGCTTCCTTTTGTTTCGCCTCCAACGCCTGATATTGGAGCGCCATGCGGCTGAGTGCGTCAGAGATCCGTACCGTTTGGAGTTGCGCCTCGCGGATCGCCAATTTCTGTTCTACCGGGATGGGCGGCTGGTCAGGCTTGGGCGCATCGGCGGCGGCGAGGCTGGCGGCGAGGAGTAGAGCGAGCGTGAGTGTTCGCATATTTTATGTTCCTACGCAGGCCGCCGCGCTGCTTACCAGGGTGCCAACCGTGTCCACGCATACATACCGCTGGCCGGTGGCAGACTTGATATTTGGAACAATCACGTTCACCGTAGCTATTCCAGTCAGATGCCCGGCACTTGAGATGCGCCACTTCTCAGCCAACGTGCCAGCAGTCATCGTCTTCACAACGAAAAACCCATCCTCCGCACCAGTCGTAGCCGTGGTCCAGGCCGTCTCGATGCTCGCCTGAATTGCGTTGATTCCATCCGTTGCGGTCTCGCCGCTGAACTCCAGGCCCACGCCAAGGCCCGCCGCGCCTGCCGTGCCGCCCGTGACGGTGTGCGCCAGACGGGCTACGTTGGCGACGGCGTTGGTGGTGGCGTCGGCTAGGCTGGCGTGGAGCAGACGGGCGGGAGTAGTTCCGATACCGACGCTGCCAGCAAAGTAATTATTGCCTGTTCCTGTAACAGAGATCACCTTATTAGGAAGGCTTAGCGTTGTCGCCGTGAGGCCCATATGGACAACTCCCGGCAAAAACCACCTGAACTCCCCATTTGAATTATCAATTTGCCAATTTTGTGAGGCCGTTCCAGTGGCAAACAATATTCGCCCACTATCCCCTGCTACTTGCAGCCTACCCAAAAACAAACCCGCATCAGTCGTGGCTTGGTCATACATCCCATCCACCCTAATCCCAGTACCACGCACATCCAAAGTGTTGGTTGGACTCGTCGTCTCGATGCCGACCTTTCCAGCCGCATCCTCGAGCAGCCCCGTCGTCAGTCCGACACTGTTCGACGCGCCGAAGCGCAGCAGGCGCCCTTCGGTGCCGGTGAGCCCGGCGCGGGTGTAGTATCCGTTATTGCAATTGTAGAAGCCGCGCTTGTTGACGCCATCATCGGCGAGCAATTGGAACATGAGTCCTTCGGTGGTGCAGGATGCGGGCAGGGTTGTGGCGCGCGGACCGACGATCGCAGCGGCTTTGCCGCCACCGAAGATAATGGTTTGCGCCGATGCCGTGAAGCAAAGCGCCAGGATCAAAATGATGGTTCGCATGTCATAATCTCCTATCGCCAAACAGCCAAAGTAATCATTTCATCCGTCTCGCAGCATGAGTAGTCTAATTACCATGACGCGTGCGCCGCACGTCTCCAAGTGTTCGCCGCGACGCAAAAGTAAGCGTATGCCGCGTCGAATGCAACCTCTCCGATGTTGCACGCTTCAGCGGCAGTCGCTGGAGTGCGCACCGCGTCGAATGGGCGAGCGGTATTGCCCGCCACGTGCAGCTTGCCTGTTCCAGAGATTGTTGGAGATACCGTCCCGATGCCGACGCTGCCGTTTTCTAATATTGACACTTTGACCGAACCCTTATCATTGTTATTGTTCCAACCGCCAACATAGAAATCCAACGTGTTCTGATTTATACCAGTTTTATACGACGTTGGTTTGATAGCCGCTAAAACAGAATTGGCATTACCTCCGCCTACATTCATATTCCAACTCAATGTCGAGCCAGCGTTGCCTCCGCCACTCTCAGCAAACAAAATCAAAGAATTATCCGCTCCCCCCGCATTTCCGACTTGTAATTTACCTAAGGGCCCCGTCGTCCCGATACCGACGTTGCCCAGATCATTCACCACCCCGGCAATTGTCTCATTGCTCAGCCGCCAAACCTGGATCGGCCGGAGCCGCGTAACAGCGGCGGCGGCGGTGTCCGTAAAAGCAGTGTCCACCGTCAGGGACGTAGCGCTGGCAATGGCCGTCACCGTGCGGGTTTCAGCGTTGATTGTGATGCGGTCGCCGATGATCAGTTCCGTGGTGAATAGAGTCCCAGTGCCCGGAAGCGTAGTCGATGCGGCGGGATCTGCCGTGCCAGTGATTACGGCGGAGGGCGAGCCGGTGATGCGAGCGGTTCTGGCAGAGTCGAGGCCGACTAGTGGCGAGGTATTCCACAGCCCGATATTCCCCGCCGTGTCTTCGAACAGCCCCGTCGTCAGTCCCACGACGTTAGCCGCGCCAAACCGCAACAGCCGCCCCTCGGTCTTGGTTGCGGGAATGATGCTCACCACGTAGTCACGCATCCTTGCGGGCGTGATGCTTCCGGCGGCCTGGCCGTCTGCGAAGTAAGCTAACAACTCAGCTTGAGTCTTGGCCGTCTGGCCGAAACCGGGCGCGGCCAAGGCTGCCGCGAAAACGAGGATAGCGATAATCTGTCTCATGATTGTTCCTTTTAACCTATTCGCAAGCTCCGCATCGGCGACGGCACATAGGAGCTTCCCTCTACTAGGCCAAGTGCAAGTGCGTCACTCCGAGCATGTACCACTGCCACCGCAGTCCCAGCAGGCCCAAACGTAAAACTGAATGCAGCATCCCACGGGCTGTCTTCCGACACCGCGAGAGCGAGTGAGTCACTCCGCTCCAACATGCCAAAGAGCGAGAGTGCCTCCGGCACCGCCAGCGTGAGGGTGTCCGCCGCAACTATGTTTACATCTGCCATGACTGCCTACTATGTGGCCCGTTGATCGGGCAGCGGGTGTTCACGCAGATTGCAAGATCCGCAATCTGCACAACGCAAAACAATTCCCTTCCCATGCCTACCTCTTCTCATCTGAAGGTTATCTATCCGGTTGTCCGCCCTATCCCCATTGATATGATGAACCGTCTCGTACGGATCTAGGGCACGATTGAGATGACGGGCCATGACTACTCTGTGTTCTAACATGTACTTACCTGCTCTGGCCATCGCCGCAAGAATTGGATCAGACCTATCTATGAGGACTTCGACATAGCCTTCCTTCGTCGGTGGCCTTCTTTGCGATTGCAATCCAGGAGTGCGAATAACAATGCCGCCTTCGAGCAAGATGTCGCTTAGTGTAGACGATGATAAATCGAATTGTCTACTGATCTCCCGTATGGTCTTACCACCCATATACAAATCACGCATCTGGCTTTCGAGTTCTGGCCTTTTGTGCCGTCGCCTCTGCATTGGGACGGATTTACCAGATCGCAGAATTACACGCCTTACCGTTTCATGATGCAAATTCACTTGCCTAGCAATGGCCGCGAGAGACGCCCCCCTTGCCAGCTGGTCTAAAATTTGCGATCCTAACGCGCTATCTGGGCTGACCTTCCGATTTACCACAGATGCAACAATCTGTTTGCCAGCCCTTTTTAGAACGTGTCGAATCGTGTTGTGCGACGCATGGTGCTTCTTGGACAGACATAGCATGTTTTCACCGGACTCGTATTCGGCCACAATGCATCGTGCTTCTTCTTCTGTGAATCTCCAGTTCCCGCGTTGTTTTTTCATACACCTAGTATAGCACATGACTGGCAAGTGACTATGATGCGGTTACAGTCAGGCTCGTCGTGATCTGCCAGCTTTGCGCACTTGTTTTCGTGCCCAGAGCCTCAACTTTTCTGTTCAACATCGTACCGGCGGTGGCCGCGTTGAACACGCCCCATTCTGCCCAGGCGAAGTTCGCTTCCGTGGTCGCAAAGAGCGACCGGAATGTCAATACGTTCACCGCTCGTGTTGGATAGGTGGCCTCCATGGCCTTGCGCAGTTTGTTCGTGACTGCCTGAAGATCGGTTTGCGTCGCAGCGAACACGGTAGTAGAGTCGCCCACGCCAATTTGCGCATTCGCATTGTTGAATTCTGTTACCGTCTCACCGATAATATCGGTGGCGATGAAATCACGCCCCGCGTTAGTCAGCGGCATTTTCGTTCTCCTGCTCTTGCTCGTCCATTTTGATCTCGATGACCTCGACGGGCAGCTTGCCCGGCTCCCAGTCACCGTCGAACTTCTCCAAGCGGATCACCATGTCCTGGATCTGGAAAGTTGTTGCATCTGTTTGAGCCATATCAATTCTCCTGTACCGGGGCTTCCGTCAACACAAACGCCGAGCCATCCGCGAGCAGCTGCCAGTTGCCGGCGGTGATGTCGTGAGCCATCAGGAAGCCTTGGATCAGCAGGGTTTTCCTTTGCTCGAGTGCCGCGATTTCGGCCCGGAGCGTGTCTGTCAACGGAATGTGGTCCTTCATTTCAGCTTCTCTTTCGTAACCTCGACCTCGACCGGAGACGATGAGAAGGTCAACTTCTCCCGCGTCGCCGGGTTGATGATCCTGACACCTTTCTTCTCGTTCGCGGCCACCATTGCCGCCATGCGCGACAGGTGGCCCTGATAACGTTGTCGATGTGCGCTGATCGCAGAGGCCACCGTGTCGGTGAGAAACGCCTCTAGCGGCGTGCCGAGGGCCTCGCAGATGGTTTGGAGTTCGGTCACTTCAGCGAGAGTGATCGGAATGGATATTTCGAGTTGGTCTGCCATGTGCTCTCCTAAACTATTGCCGTGATGATGCCATCGGTCACTGTGACGGTCTTTCCGTCTACCGTGGTAAACGATCCAGTCACCCCGATATTCTTGACCGCCATCGTGCCGAGGCCGAGGGCCGTGCGCCAAGCCGATGGAGTCGTAATACTGACTGTTGACCCGCTATGGTTGAACAAGGCGCCACTTTCAAAGTTGCCCGTCACTTTTGCCGCATAGTAAAATGTAGCGACAGCCCCGCCAACAGACAAGTAAATGGTTCCACCCTCCCCGTCCGCACTTCCAGTGCCGGAGTACACTTCAAAACTGTTGACGCTGAGATATGTCGTTTTCAACCCAGTACTCTTGATATAAACGCTGGACCCACCACCGCTTATGGTCACTCCGGCAGCATTGAGCACCATCGACCCGCCGGAGGTCCGAGTGAACGTCACATCGCCGCTGAACGTCGCAGTGCCCGCCGTCAACTGCGACACAACCACCGCGCCAGCGTACACCACGCCCGCGCCTAACGTGCCGGTCACAATCTTGGCCGCGCTGAACTCTTTCGCCTGGAAAGTCGTGCCGCCAGCAATCTCAAACTCCCCGCTGTTGAACCCGGTCGCCTTCGACATCGGCACGCCGTTGACGGCCAACTCGCCCGCAATGATCGTGAACTCGGCAGTGGCGTAGTCGATGGTCAGCTTCCCGGCCACGAGCTCCAGCGCGTTGAGCGTTGTTGGGTTGATGGCCGTTGACTTGAGTCCGCCATCCGGCGTCAGTTCGAAGTTGACGACGATGGCGCCCGCTGTGGTCCGCTCGTTCGCGTAGTTCTTGGGGATCAGCCGGAACTGGTGGTATTCCGAAACATCCTTCGGACGTGCCCAGTCGTAGGTGTTCGACGTGTAGAAAACGACCGAATTCTCGGTGGACTTGATCCACGCGCATTCGAGAAAATCGCCAGCCGGGGAAGCCGCTGGAACGTAACTCGAATTGGTCCAGTTGCCTTCCACCGCCACGCCCATGCGGTTCGGGTCCGCTGGCAGAGTCGCCGTGAACTTGTAGCGGCACATCGTTTTACCGTTGCCGCCGGAATCCACCTGCTCCTCCACCGCCACAGTGAATGTGAGCGCCTGGAGAGCCAACGCCCAAGCCTCCACCATAAAGGTTTTCACATCGTTCGCTTCGGATGGCTGTTGAACGGAATCGTACCGATTGCCCACGAGCCTACAGCGATAGTAGGAGAGCACGCGGGGCTGGTCGGTCCACATATCGAGATAGCCGAGAGCAGCGGTGTTGCCGCCATTCTGCCACGGGCCATCCAACCAAACCCACGCAGAGACGTAATCGCAGCCCGCCGGAATTGACAGCACGTTGACGCGCAGGCGGGCTTCCTGCTTCAGTCCATCAGCCCCATAGCCGCCGTTTGCTATCGTCGGATTGATCACGGCCCAGTCGCCGACGCCCGGCTGCGGAACATTGACTGCGAGACTCACGTTGATGCTGACGATTGTGGAGGCAACCCACGCGGAGGATTGCTTGTACGCGTTCCACGAGCGGACCGACCCTCGGCACCAAGTAGGATCCGCCGGTTTTGCGGTGAAATCAGTTGTAGCCGTCGCCGTTGCCGCCCCACCAACAGTACCGGGATAGGTGGTGTGGATCTTCGTGACCCCGCCGGCGTCGGAATAGAATTCGATCATCCGCTCATACTCGACCACGCCACCGACCGGAGAAGGCGGCGTCCAAGCGAGTTTGACAGCGTAGGTTTCCTGATCGCCCGCAACGATGGTGAGCGTGACGCCTGCTGGAGCATTCGCGGCCTCCGAATTGCCGCCGATGTTGGCCGAGATGGATGGCGCGGTCGCGTAGTCCGCGGTCGCAAATGCGGAGGCGGCTACGACTTTGACCGACTCGCTGATGATAGTTTCAGGCGGGACGTTACGCTGGAATTCAACCTCCCACGCCGCGCCCGGCGCAGCCGTTACCGGCAATGGGCCGTAGACCGTCTCGACGGCACCGGAGTCAGTGTGATAGACGTAGACGGAATTGAAGCCGTTGTAGTTCGGATTTGTCGGCGCATTGCCATTGACGACATAGCTGATGAGTTTCTGGCCTCGCAGCGCAACGATACCGCCCACGGTGCTGAGAGCCAGTCCAGTGACGTGGCCAGGCCGGACCGTACTGCTCTTCTCACAATAGAGTGTATCGAGGTACACCGCGCCCGCCGTGAGCGTCCCGAACCACGGGAAGATCCCCATGTACTTCGACAGCGCCGGAGCCGTCGCCGATACCGTAAAGTCGGTCCAGACCGTCAGCGCGGGGTTCAGCGTTGCGGTGGCCGCGTCGATGTAGACCCCGGCTGCCGAGTAGAAGGCTACGCGGGCCTGAGCCGTCGTGGCGGCGCTACCGGCGTCGAACTTGTAGCGGCCAATAAAGGTGAACTGGTCGCCTGGTACGCAGGGCATCACGTTGTACTTGCCGTCCTGAAAATCGAAAGGCTGATGGATCTCTGTCGCGCCCGTCGCGGCGATCTTCAGGCACGCCATGCCAGTGTCTTTGGTGGAGGTGACAACGGTAATGGCTGCGTTGGTGATGTCACCCCACCAGTTCGCCTTGCCCACCTCGAAGCCGGCATTCTTAATGAGGTTCATTCCGACCGTCCCGGCCAGGTCAAGCGGGCTCGCATCGCTAACGGCGTTCGGCGTGTACTGCGTGGCGTCGAGAGCGCCCGTCGCTGCATAGGCGTCGGTGTACCAGTTGTCATCATGCCAGTGCGCAGTCAGCCTGACCGTCTCGTAGTTCTGCGCCGGCTGAATCTTCGTGATGCGGACCAGTTGATTAGTCAGGCCCTTGAGAATGTCGGTCAGCAGGACGATATGGCCCACCCGCAGATGCGACGCGCGAACGGTCGTGTCCCATTCGAAGACGCGCGTTCCCCGCGTATCCGCCGCCGTGTTACCCCGATGGATCTCAGCCATGCTCACGCGGGCCGCACGCATGGCGTCGGCATATGACGTGAGGCCCTCCGGTGTTGCCGTCAGCCCGCCCACGACTTCCTGACCTTCGAGCCGCCCGGCATCGTCCGAATCGACCACGCTGAGAGTCGAGATGGCGTAATCATTGACACGATCCTGGAACGCCACGCTAAGACGGTTCGGCGAATCCGCAGACGCGCGGCTGAGTTCCCTCAAACTGATCGGCAGGTCCGAACGGAGAATCGATGCGGCATCGAACCGATAGGCCACGTAGCCATTCGCGGCGCCCCCCGCCGCCGTCTTGGACGTGACTGCCGCATCGTAGTTTGAACCGCTGATCGTGGCCGGCTGCTGGTCAGCGAGCGTCTGCTTGACGTAGAGATGGAGTTTCCCGGTCAAATGCTCCGGCACCAAAAGCAACGCGAATGCCTGCCGAAGTGACCGGATGATTTCCGCCGCGCTGCGCCGCTGTCTCAGCACGATAGCGGACGGGCGGGACTCCAGCACCGCAGCCACCTTACAGAACGAGGCAATGTCCAGGTCTGCGTACTTGTAGTTTGTCCAGGTGAGCAGATCCGCGACCACCCACGCTACATTTTCCGTAGCGGCTCCGTAGCGGATGAACCCGCCTGTGTACGTGCCGTTGGCAACGCCGGGAGTGTTGATCTTGACCATGCCGGGCGGTCCCCAGGCGGAGTCCAGCATCGTCGATGCCCACGCCTGGTTAAGAGCCGATGAGGTCGTCTCGCTGATAACAACTGTCGCAGTCCCGGTCCACGCACAATCCGTATTCGTCTCTGCCCAGAAGATCGTCGCAACTCCACTTAGGACCACAGCGGTCGTAATCGCCCGATAACGCCTAAGTTCCCGCCGCTTCGCCAGGACACGCACGCGCGGGACTCCATCGCCGCCGCCCTGAGAGCGCGGCAACAGGAACATGATGGCCGTCATCGAGCCGTAAGGATCGCCAGTTCCAGACCATGGCGTGTCCTGATTCGGCGAGCCGTCGCGCGTCCCGTCGTTGATCCAGTTGTAGCGGAAATCCGGATTCGCGCCGCTCAACGGCGTCCCATCGCGGAGGTTGGCCGGCGACAGTTCGACGCCGTTGACCAGCACTTTGAGGATGTCGGCTTGCCCAAGACAAACGATGCACTCACCCCGGAGGTAGTTGCCATCGGGTATGGCCGTGAGCACTGGCGGTTCGATCCACGCCTGCCCGTACAGCATCGGTATCCTATCGCCGTAGGCAGCCTCGTTGGTCAGCCCGCGCACGTCCGACCAGTTGCCGCTCACGTATTCGCGAACGCGCATTCCAGACGGTGCAGCGTATGTGATATTTCCCCGCCGCGTGAGTTGCGTACAGGTAGCCGTGGTGTAGGCGCAAGGTGGCGCGGTCACGAGATCCCGCGTCTCCCCGCACTCGTAGAAGGCAGAATCTTCATTGCTCGCCCCAGCCCGCTGTGCCGTGGTCGTGGGGTTGATCCAGGGGCAGCGTCGCTGGATCGGCACGACTGGCAGGAGCGCCCGCATCAGCGCAGTCTTGGCGACGGCCGTAACGGTCAGCTTCGCCGCGTCGGAGGCTGGTTTCTCGCAGATGCCAACGAACGGAATCCGCGAGTCAGATGAGAACGTGCCGCCCACCGCATCGTAGAAGACCAGGCGCAGAGTCAGGCTGGCGCCGCGGAACCCGCGCCCGGCCGCCGTCTCCCAATTCGAGTAGATGTAGCTCGCCGGGTCCGCAATCGAGAGGGTGATGCTCGGGATGAGATCAACGCCACTTTCCGATAACGCTTGCACCTGTTGGATCGTCTGCTCTGAGATCCGGCCCAGGTAGTCGTTGCCGCCGTACTGGACGCCGCCTTCAGCCACGTTCAGCGGATGCGTCGAAAGGCGCAGCACGCCCCCATCCGCGAACGTGAACTCAGCCAAGAGCAACGGCTGGTATGTGACGCCGGCTTCCTTTGCTGCGTTGATCGTTGTAAGTGCCATTAGTTCGTCTCTTGGATCGTGAGCTTCAGGCTGTAGGTATCGTCCGAGTTGTACGTCAGTTCAAAGTCGCCGTCGAATCGGCAAGTGGTGTAAGCCGTAAGGCTGTCCGGATCGGTGAATGTAAACACGTCCCACGCGCCGCCCATCGTGTTGAAGAACGTGCGGAGTGTGGACACCTCGGCTGCTGTGAGGACGCCGAACTGCAACTCCCACGTCCGCAGCGCGTTCGCATCGTGATACCAAACGTAGGGCACTCCGCCCGCGCCAGTGACCTTGCATGTCACGGCAGAGAGCTTTGCCGTGTAGGGCAGTTGGTGCGTGATCGTAGGGAACGTGCTCAAGCCTTCCTCCACTGAGAGATGACCAGCGCCACATCCCAGAGATGCCCGACGCCCTGAGTTGCCGTCATCGTGGCAGCTTCCAGTTTCAGGTGCGTGTACGATGTGCCGTTCATGGTCATGTCGAACTCAGCATAGTCGCCCTTGTGGGCCTCGAAGAACGCGACCAGCGCGTCTTTATCCGCAGTCGTGATGCCGTCGTGACGCATCGCAAACCGCTCAAGCGGCGGGCCGGTGCGCCATCGTTGCTCAGTGCCATCGGCAAACGGCAGCGTGCGGACGCCATAGCGCGTGGTCCGCACGAGCGGGGCCAGGAAGGTGCGCCCGCTTGCTAGCGTGGGATAGGATGCCATCAGGCCCCCAGGGCGGCCCCCTTAATATCCATCGCCAGCGGCGGATAGCTGCTGAGTGCCTGCCGGACGGCCTCGCCGATGTCTTCCTGTCGGTCGATGATTGATTGTGAGTCGAGCGCATTGACATTCAGGTAGACACGCACGTCGCCGCGCCGCCCGTAGTCAGTGCTGCGCCCGTAAACATCCGCGTTGTACTCGACGCCGGATGCCTCATCGTAGATGCGCTGCTTCGCCTGCTCTTCCATCGCTCGCCGGCGTGCTTCCTTCGGGTCCGGGATAAACGCCATTGCCAGCGTTGCGCCGATGGCGATTGCGCCACCGATAGGCCCGGCCATTGCCAGTGCCGGTCCAAGCATCGGCAGTATCGCCGCCAAACCGCCCGCAAGCGCCGCCGTGGATGTCAACGCGCCAGCCGCGCCGCCTTGCTTGATGCCGCTGTAGACGCCCAATCCGGCGCCCACGCCAGCGCCCAGACCCATACCCCACTTCGCACGCGTAGACATCCCCCCGCCACCATAAAACGGATTGAGCATTGCGACATTTGCCGGCAAAGCAGACGTGCCACCGCCCATCATGCCCATGATTGAGCCAAGGCCAGTACCGCCCATCCCAGCGGCGCTTAACTGCGTCTGCGCGGCTTGCATCTGGATCTGCGCCGCCGTCATCTGGACGGCGCCAGCCTGCGCGTTCGGGTCCGCGCCGAACGGCGTCCCCTGGAGGATCTTACCAAGCATGGAGTTCGGATCTTTCGTCATCGACAGTTTACCGGACATGCCGCCGGCGATCTGCGAGTAGACGTTGCTGAAGATCGTGCGGCCCATGCCCAGGCCCATGCCCGCCGCGTACTTTTTGATGCCACCACCGCCCGCCGTGATGGCATCGAAAATCGACGCGCCAGCCGCACGTAACTCCGCCGCCCGTTGCTTCTGAATAGCGAGGATCTGGAGTTCGCCGTCGCGCGTGATTTCGAGCCGTTTCTTCTCAATCTCAAACTGGGTCTGGCTGAGGTCGATGGCCCTCAGTTTCATCGCCGTGATAGTTTCCACGGCAGCAATCTCGCCGCCCGGCCCGGTCAGAAGTTGCAGTTTCTGGATCTGGTAATTGAGCGTATCGTGCGCTGCGTCAACACCGCGTTGGATAGCAGCCGGGTCCAGACCCATGAAGCCACGATTAGCGGGCTCACCACCGCCCAGCAAAGAAGGCTCTTGCCTTGTACCGAACGTGCCGAGAGCGCCGCCAAACGCGGGACGCTCGCCTGGACCGTACAGACTGGGAGCGAGCCGGGCGGGGTCTTTCAGGCCGCGTGCGACAAAGGTGTTCAGCTTCTCTGCTTCCTTTGCCGCCTTCGCCGCTTCCTCCGCAAACTGCTTCGCAGCTACCGCCGCACGTTTGAGCGTTGCGGTCAAGCCCTCATCAGTGACGCGGGTTGGGTCCATTGATCCACCCGGCCCGAATCTCCTGCCTACAAGCCGTCCGCCTACCAGTCCAATCTCTCTCGCGTCACCAGCCTGGCGCTCCCGGTATTCTTTGAGCCTACGGGCTTCATATCTTTTCCGCGCACTTTCGAATGGATCATCAGCGTCCGTAAGCTCTAGAAACCGTTCGGCCCCGAACTGCTTGATGCTCTTCATCATGACGGCCCACTTCGTGTTGAAGCGGTCCATCATCTCATCCGTCGCCTTGCCCTGCGCGGCCGCCATGTCGGACCAACCGACGCCCGCCTTCTGAAGTTCCGTCAGGTGGTCACGTAACTTGGAATTCATCAACGGCAGGACTTCCAGACCGCTGCGCCCGAAAATCTTCAACGCGATTTCGGCTCGCTCGGCCGGGCCTCGGATGTCCCCCATCTTGTCTGCGATCTCGAGCAACAGATCGCGCATTGGCCGCACGGCCCCGAAGGCATCCTGCCCAGACACGCCCAAGCGCATTAGCGCGTCCTTGGCTTTCTTGCCTTCATCGCTGTTGTCTGCGAGAGCCTTTGATAGACCACGCATTGTCAAGACAAGCGAGTCAGCGGCCAGCCCGGCATTCGTACTCTCTTGGGCCAACAGCGCGTAGTCGTTGATGGCGACGCCCAGCCGGAGCGCGTTATTCGCCTGCTGCTCGTAGAGGTTGCCGAACGCCTTTGCCAGGCTGAACACTGCCGTGCCCGCCGCCACCGCACCTGTCGCGGTGACTCCCAACATGACGCCCATCGGCCCCAACTTCGTCAGCAGCCCTTGGGCCGCATCGCCCGCCGCGCCCATCGGATCGGCGAAGGCAGCCTTGATCTTGCTGCCAGCGCCCGACATGTCGGCCCCGAGCGCCTTGGTCTTTGCGCTCGACTTCTCGGCCGCCGCGCTGAACCGATTGACAGCGGCTTCCATGCGAGCGAGGTCTTGCTCGCCGCGCGTGCTGGCTTCGACTGTGAGTTGGAATTTATCGACGGCCATCGCTGATGCTCCGCTGGAATGCGGCTTCGTCCAAGCCGCGCTGGATTTGAACCAGCGTCACCACGTCATGCCACACGGCGGGCCACGCGCCCGCGTCCGGCCCGTACAGCGTTGCGCCGGTGGACTTCTGTGCCTGGTGATTCATGGATTCGATTTCGATGAGGGCTTTGGATTCGTCGCTGATGAGGGACACTGGGCATTCGTCAGCGGTGACGGACCCCACGCTGTAGGACTTGCTGCCGTCCATCCTGATCTCCGGCGACCAGCGGTAAGACTGTCGGGGTTGATCGGGGAAGTACAGACGGCAGTTCCGGCGTTTGTAGTGTCCTATGCGGCGGCACTTGCCGCAGTCGTAGGCGTCGTTTGCCCAGCCTCCGGTACGTCCGAAGAACCAGGCGGCTGCCAGTTTTTTCTTTGTTCGTCCGACAGATCGGATGCCGCGTGGCAGGCGGCGAAGATTTCATCAAGTAGTGCATCGGGTGCCGCAGCCAGAACAGACTCCACCGTCGCCGGCTTGCCGTCCACTTCGAGACCTTCGATCGACACCAGCCCGGCACGAATATAGGCCGGCACGATCTGCGTCTGATGGAGCATGGCCCATTCATTTTCCAGCACCCGGAAAGTGGATTCCTTCCCAGTGCGGATATTAGTCACCTTGCCGTCGTCATCGCGCACAATGGCCCCGCCATCGCACAGCATTTCCATTTCGCGCATGATGCCGCCGAGCCGCGAGCGGTTCGACAGGATGCCAAGATCCCGCTCACACCGGGCGATGTAGTTAAGACGGCGCACGGTAAAGCGGACGCCGGCAAGCGCCGCGGATTCGTGAGTGATCGTGGTTGTGAGTTGCATCACGTGAAGGCGACAACCAATTCGTCTATCGAGGTTGCGTTCGTGGCGTGCGCCACGCCGCTGAATTTCGCGCCCCAGGATGGCTGCGACTCGTCATAGTCCGCCACGGTCAATTGAACATTCTTGAGCGTGATGGTACAGATATTTCCAGCCGTCGCGCCCACCACGAAAACCAGGTTCATTACCTCTTTCATCCGAGCCTTCAACTTGAGCGCAATGAGCGCGGCCACGTCCTCATCCGTCAACTCGAAGTCCACCGTGACGTTGCGGACCACTTGTTGAGGCAAACCTGGATATGCGGCGTTGAACAGCACGTTGTCGATGAGCGAGCGCCCAAATTCAGCATTGATGCTGAGTGATCGAAGCGTGGTATAGACCGCAGAATTTAACGTCGCGCTGCCATATAAACCGAGCGACATGATGCCGGCATAAACTGGAGCGGAAGGCCGAACCGGGAATGCGCTCAGGCCACCTTTGGCGGGTGCGTCGAGACTCGCGAAACCATCGCTCGGTGAAACATATCGGCTCATCCCGCTGAACTCGATCACGGAACGATCCTGTGAAATATCGAACCGCATCGAACCGACGATGGACCCCAACGCAACCAACTGTTCCATCGCCGCCGGATCGCGAAAGTTCCAGATGCTCAGCGACGGCGAGGCGTCAGCCAGATTGTAGGTCACGCTCGTGGCTGCGACTACCGTGCCCGCCGCGCCAAAAGCGCCATGTAAAAATGGAGCGATGTCTGGTGCGGTCCCAGCGGCACCGCTTCCGGCAAGTTCGACCGATGTGGACCATGAGCCGTTTTTCTTTCCGAGGATGCCCGGCGTCCGGCTTAAATTGGCCGTCTTCGACGGACGATCCACACGGCCCGTATCGCCCTTCGTGACGAGACTGATGAGACGGAATGCATTGGCATTGGCCACCGTCGCCGTCCCAGTGGTATTGGGAATCGTGCCGTAGGTCGTCTCGATTTGCGAGAACCCGATTTGACTCTGTGAATTACTTATCGCCATTAGCGGCCTCCCTTGGTTTTCTTGCTGTCAGCCGCCAGTGCGGCGGCAGCGGCGCGTTTGCGCTCATGAAAATCTTTTGTCGCATCAGCGTGCGATGCGACCATCTCGTAGGGCGCAACGTCGAAGTCCTTGAAAATCTCGTTGAACTTTTCTTCCGGCACGCAAAGCGCGGCGGCGGCCTCCGCCTCCATGCCATCAGGCAGATCAACGGTTTGTCCAAATCTGTCCATACGCGCGACGCCGACGATCTCGGCCTCGATGCCGATGAATTTATACCTCATCAGATGTGTACCTCGAAGAGTAATTCGTAACGGATGATCTGAGAAAATCCGTCATCGTTCAGAATCAGTTGCGTGCGTTCGCTGGCGTAGTTCTTCATCCACCGGACGCCGGATGGCAGGGCAATCAGGCTGCCCAGTTTCACGCAGAAAATCTCACCCATCGCTTCGTCTATGGCGTCGGCGGGTGACTCTGTGTCGTTGGCTTCAACGCCGGTCGCCGTGCCTGCCTCGGCTCGGTAAGTCAACGACCAATCCACATGCCCAAAGACATTGCCTGAGAACGATCTCGGCATCTCCATCTTCTGGTTCGCCGCCATCGTCGTGTAGATGGCGCACGCCTGATGCTGATTGAGTTGTGAGAGAGTCACATCCTCGAACCCGGCAAGTTGCCCCAGGAACACGTTGCCGCTGGTGGTCGAAAAATCAAGAGTGAACGATGCCACCGGCGCGGCATACGTGGCCGCAATCGCGGGGTACGTGGCGTTCCAGCCATGCGTGGCGTGGGACAGCGCGTCCGTGATGGCCGTCCGTGCGAGTTTGTGTGGTGAGTTCATGCGGCGCGCCCAAAGGTCTGCTGAATGTGGTCAGCCATCTGACCCGCAATCGTCGCTTGCGGGGCGCGCGCGCCCATGCCCAACGGGTCCATCCATATCGGCCCATTGGCGCCGCGACCAGCGCCACGAAAGCCTGCGGTGAATGCGGCGATATTCGTACCCCAGATCTTGCGCGCGGCTTCCAGCATATTGCGCACGTCGCGCCCGGAGAAACCGAACCAGGGCGCGCGCTGTTCGTTTCGCCGGGCCTTGATGCGCGAATCCTGCTTCGTGATGTCGATGCGCGCCTGAGTAGGAGATGCCGATGTCACCCGGAGATCGTCAAGCATATGTGTTTCACTCTTGCGGCGTTTCCGCTTTGCGCCCGCGCCTGTCCATCCGACGCCAGCCCCGCGCAATGTCCGAAGCGTCGTCCCCTTCATGTCCGCATAGCCCGGCGTTTCAGGTCCAAATTCGATCCACCGGCCCTTCCACATCTTGCCGTAAGCCTTACCCTTCTTATTTTTCAACGGAGGCATGGGTGTATCGTCCGAGCCGATACCTTTCGCCAGCCGTGCCTTGATCGAGTTCACCCCGACCTGCGCCAACGCCGCCATCTGGTACGCGCGCGGACCCGGCATAAACATGCGGACGCGCTTACCCTCCCACGTCACTTTGATTGCGGGGCCGAGGCTCATGATTCGTTTACGTTGCGCTCTTCAGGCGGCACCAGCAGCGGTAGCCGCCGATCAGGTCATCTTCCACATCGACACACTGATAGTCAGAACCGTCAGCGCGCGTGAAAATGTCACGTTTCACCGGGACAGTCGTAAACGACGCCACAGGTCCGCTGATGACGGCAGCGGTTCCGGGCTTCTGCTGTGTAATCGAGCCATCATCGAAGACAAGTGTGGTGCTGTAGGCGATCGTTGCGCCGGTCGGGTCGTGCGAGATGGTCTCGCCGAACAGCGGTAGCATGGCGGGCCAGAGGGCGGCATTGATAGTGGTTTGAAATTCGGACGGCATGAATCACCGACAAACAACTGTCATGGTCCGTGCCGCAGCCTGGTTGACGGCAGTGCCAGCGCTGTCAATGCTGGTCAAACGCAGACTGAAAAAGCTCCAAGTATCGCTGGGTGTCAAAACAATCCACCGCGACGCGGCTGCGACGATACCGAGCTTTGACCCATATTGATCGAACACATCGTAGTACGTCGCATTATCCACCGTCGCCTGGATCCCGACATTTGCCGCAGTCCAGGCGGACGGCATGAGAATCGCGGCTGGCGTGCAACCGCCCAGAACCACCAGCGTGGAGACGCTGGCTCCACTCGCAATCACCGCCGTGATCGTCCTCGGCTGCGTGACCTGCTGGGCCATCGCTTGTGCAGCGACACACACAGCAATCAACAGAATACGGATGATATGTCTCATGTAAATTGTCCTCGGTGGGAAAAAAGGGGCGACGTGCAGAAACGCCGCCCCAAGCAGAAGCCGGTTAAGCTTCTTTGGTCACAACTCCAGAGTAGTTCTGGACAAAGTATGCGACGCCATCGCACCAGACATCGACAAAGTTGCTCACGACAGCCGCAACGAGGCAATACTTCGACGCCACCGCGCTGCCGTTGAGGTTGATTGCCGTGCCGGCGACCGGAGTAAGTGTAACGGTGAACGCCGCCAGAACAGCCAACCGGAACACCTGATTGGCCATCGCCGCGGCAGCCGGCAGAGTCAGCACGATGGCCGCACCCGCGCCGGTGTTCGTGAGGATCTTGCCGGCAATGGCGCTGGTCAACGTGGCGGTTGCCGCCTGAGGGGAAACCGCCGCGGCGGGATCAACCACCTTGACCGTTTCACCGCCCGGCACATGCAGCACATTGATTGTGGCCGTCGCGCCGGTCGAAATTACCTGTAGCGCGTAGCCGAAAAAGTACCCGGCAGTGGACACGTTGTCGACGGTCGGAGGCGAACCGTCGTGCATCCAAAGTTTCGCGCCGGCCGCGATGCCTCCCGTTGCCGTATCGGTCACGCTGAGAGCGTAGACGCCGCCGCCGACACGCACGCTCGTTTCCGTTGCGACGCTGGTGCCGTCGCCCTCATCCGTCACCGCAACGCCAGCCAAATGGCCAAAGCGGACCACATCGCCAGAGTTTGGTGCGGCCGGACTAGAGCACGCCACAGCGAGGAATTTGCCTTCCTGAATGAAGTTTTTCATGATGTTTTTCCTATTTCTTCGGCGTGCTCATTACGCGCCGTTATTCTTCACCGCGCCGCGGTAGTCCACGGCGGCCGCACCGAAGTCGGAACGGGCCTTGAATTTAACGCCGTCCACATCGAAGCCGTATTCGGTTTCGCTGTACACGCCTTCGTTGCCAGCGAGGCCGATCGCGATGACGACGGGCGCCAAGGCCGGATCGGCGAACACGTACCAGGCTGTCGCCGAGGCCGTGTCGAGCCGAGGTTCGCTGATGATTTCCAGCGAGCCTTGCCACGGGTTGATGCTGGTCTGCGCCGTCGGCTGGAACGCGCTCGACATGTACTGCCGGGCAAGTTGTTCTTTGCCGACCGGAACGACCAAGTACTTCGGCATGATGTCGATGAGATCGCCGCTCAGATCGGTCTGGGCTCTCATCGTCTTGCGCATGATGCCGATATTGTCCACATTGATGACCGTGCCGGTGGCGATTAAGTTCGCGTGATTGGCTGCCTGGAATAGAGCATAGCCATCGAACAACGCGGCGTTGGCTGTGATGATCCCCCAAATCAAGCTGGCCTGCTTGATGCCCCATTTCAGACCGAGCTTCATGGGTACGTCGGTCAGCGCGCCGAGGTCATCGTTGATGATCGTCTGCCGCGTGAATGCCATAATCTGGCCGTAGGTATAGCAGCGGAAGGTGTCCTTGCCTTCGACCAGATAACCGTGTTGGAACTCCCCGCTCTCAGGCACTGCTGGGAACGTGGCGGTTATGCCCACATCCAGGATCGTCTGAAGTTTGAAATTGCTCACGGTTTTACGGCCAGCGAGCGGCCCCCATGTTTGTGGAGCCTTCGCATAGCCAGCCTTGAGCGAAACATCGGCGGTTGAACCGAGCAGATACGGAAAGTCCGACGTGCTCATGGCGGCCTGTACCAGCACCGACTGCGGCATACCGGACGGATTCTTGCCGTCCAGACGGACGCATTCCTCAGCGACGCGCATCAGGCCCATGCCCGCCATGCCGCGCTGCTCCCAGCCGTTCTCCCCGCTCTTCAGCGGGAAACTGTGCGAATCGCCGCGATTCAGCAGCGCACGGACGAATCCGGCGCGCCGCGTATCGACGGCATCCCGCGTCACCGTCGCGGCGGCTGAGCCGACGCGGGTTTCGTGCGTCGAGGCTTGCGCGAGCATCGCGTCGAACGCGGTCTCACGGAAAGCCTGCACGGTGGCGCCGGTGTCAATTGCAGCGGCGATCTGCTCCGGGGTAAGCCGCGCAGCCGCGCCGATGCGGTTGATGTCAGAGATACGGGCGCGCTCCTCTGCGCGCACGGTCTCCAGGTTGGGGGCGGGAGTGATCTGCTGCCCCTGAATGTTGGTCGTGGTTTCCATGGAAACCTCCTCTTTCTGTTGAACAGGGGCAGACCCCTGAACCTTGTCTGTCGGCGGAGTCGTCTCCGTCGCCATTGCGGCGACAGCCAACCCCGCGCCCCGAAGGGCAGCCGGGACGTGCTCGTACGCCGACAAATTCCATGTCGCGCTGGCCTGTGCCGCCGCGGGGATCACATCCACCACGCGGTCAACGAGCCCAACGTCTTTCGCTTCCTGTGCCGAGAACCATGTCTCCGCATCCATCCACGCCTGCGCGGTCGCCACATCGGCTCCGCTGCGCCGGGCGTAGTCCGCGGCCATCGCCGCACCGATCTTCTCGAGCAGCACGGCAGTCGCGGTGTGGTCTCCGGCATCCCCGAGGGTCAGAGACCAGGGGTTGTGGATCATCACGAACGCGCCCTCGCTCGCCACAATTTCATCAGCGGCGAGCATCAGAAACGACGCTGCGCTGGCGGCCAGTCCGTCGATGTGCGCGATAACGCGCGCGGGGTGCTCGCTGATCGCCGTCGCAATGGCACGGGCAGCGAACACGTCGCCGCCGGGCGAGTTAATGCGGAGATGGATTGTGGCTGCCTTGATGGCCTTGAGATCCTTGACGAATTGGCCGGCATCCACGCCGATCCACCCGCCGATTGTGTCGTAGAGTAGGATTTCCGCTTCGTCTTTCGCCGCGCCATGTATTTCATATCGGCGCGGCACGTCCTGGTTGTCAGCGAGCAGGCGCTTGAGATTGTTCATCGAGCCCTCCGTTCCCCGCCGAAGCGGCATCCGTTTTGCGGTTGAAAAAGTCCACTCCAGCCTCCCTTAATTCCTCGTTGTACTGTCTGATCTTTTCGAGTTGCTTCACTGGGTCGAGACCTTGACGGCTCACGGCATCCATCCACGCCGTGGTGCCGATCTGGAGTTCGATTTGATCCGCCTTCGCTTCCGCTTCCCGGTCGAGCAGGTTGAATTTCGGCGGCTGCCATTCGTGCGCCGCATTCACCGGTGCGCGTTCCACGACGGCGAGCATCCGCAGAAACTCGCGGGCCACCGGCTCACAAGCCAACGGGATCATCATGTTCCACTGAGCTGCCTCGACCGTGCGTTGGAACGCGACGATGCCCATGCGCGAGGATGAGTAGTTTGACTTCGAATAATCGCCAGTCATCAGCTCAAATGGCACTTCAACGCCAGCGGCAATGTCACGCGAGATAGAAGTCTTGTAGTCGTTATAGCCACCTGCATAACCCGGCTGGTTAAACGTGATGGACTCGCCCGGTTTGCCTTTCAGCACCATCCCCGGCTCGAGCGACTCCACCACGTTCCCGTTCTGGTCAAGCACCTGATCCGAGAATGTGAACGCCTCGCCTTCGGGCGAACTAACGAACGCCGCAAGCGCCGCCTCCGTCTTCTTGCGGACTAGTTCGCAATCTTCCCAGTCGTCAAGGTCGCGCATCCGCAACATGACGGCAGCCAGACGCGGCACGCCGCGGACGCTGGGGCGGCTCCCCTGCTGGTAGATATGGATTATCTCGGACGCCGGCACGAACGCGCTGGACAGCCCCATGCCCATGCGAACGCCGGTATTGACAACGTCGCCCGGGTGCTGTCCGAAAAGCCAGTAGCCGATGCGCCGGCCCCATTGATTGAACTCGACGCCGTGGATGACGTACCCAGGCGGCGTCTCCATCGTTTTTGACATATCGAGGTAGTCACCCTCGAGCACTTGCACTTGGAGCGGCGGCCAAATGCCGTCTTCCGGCCGGCGCAACCGGAGGCGCAGCAACGCCTCGCCGCGCTCCCATTCCAGACCGCAGACCATCGATTGCACGGCCTCGAAATGCGGCAGTCCATCGGCACTGCATTTCGCGCTCCATGCGTCCCACTTCGCCTGGACTGCCGGGTCTTCCCACCGGCACAAGATCCCTGGCCCCACGATGGCATCCCGCCACTTGCCTTGCAGGTTGCGGGCGAAGTGGTTGTTGCGCACAAGGTCTGACGCACGCTCGCGGAGTTTGGCGAGATCCTGGCTGATCTCCGCATTCGCGCTGCGTCCCGTGGTCAGCCAGCCGCCCGTGCGCCGCCCCAGTTTTGCGCCCTCGTATGCGGCCTGAACCCGCGCGCGCGCAGCCACACGTCGCAGCTCCGCCGTCGGGCTGAGCCACCCGATGATTTTGTCGAGCTTGTTGGGTTTCATCCGCGTGAATGTTGAATCAGAACAGTCCGGGCCAACGTAGTCCCGCTGGCCACGGCGATCTCTTTGTCGAGAATTGCCAGCGCATCACGCATCTGGTCAATATTCTGATAGCGGAGAGTTTTATCTCCGCTCGTCACCTCGAGCAATCCGGCCATCATGGCTGAGAGCAGTGCATCGCGCTTTGTCTGGAGTAGTAGCAACGTCATCGCGAAAACCATCCTTCCCGCCTGCCACGCTGCCCAAACCACGATTCGCGGCGCGGCGGCGGCGATACCTGTTGCGGACGATCCGGCGCCGGTGGAACCGCAGGTGCTATGGCCACAGGCTTCGGCGGGGAAGCCACCTGGCATCGCGCCTCCATCTCTCTCCACCACTGATCGTCCGATCCGCGGCGATCCAATCCGACAACGCCGGCTGCGGCCCGAGCGTAGTTTGCGCAGTCGAGCGCCTCGTTGCGCTCCCGCGTCTTGATCCATTCGTACTTGCGGTATCCCTTCACAACATGCGCCGTGAGATGCTCCGCGGTCAGTTGCAGGAAGAACTCTTGATCGAGGTCTGCAGGGAAGTGAATCCAGCCCGGAGGATATGGTTCCCCATCCGCTGGGCGGTCCTTGCCCAACAGTCCATAGAGTTCCGACTTCGCCATGCTCACGTTCACCGGCCAGAGTTTCGCCCCGTGCCTGATCTTCTTCCCGCCGAGGTTGATGTCTACCTGTGTAGGGATACCAACCACCGCGGCGCCGGTCGCTCGCCCGTCCACCGCCATCACCCGCCCGCTGCCCTGCTGCTTGGCCCAGGAGTAAACCTGCTGTGTAGCGTGCCCTGAGTCCACCGCCATGCGGACGATGCTCAGATCCACGCCCGATGGATGGCCGTATGTCCTGTTCAACTGTTCAGTGAGATCGTCCCAAGCCGTCGGATCGTAGGGGTTTTTGTCGATACGGAAGTGGTCGATGACCCACCTCTGCTTCCCGCGGCCCCAACCGTAAACGTAGCCCTCGAGCCAGGTCGCCTGTACGTCTACTCCGGTCGTCAAGAACAACACGCCCGGAGGAACCTGCCCCAACAGATAGGAGTCTTCGCGTCTGGACATGAGCTTCTCGTGATCCGGAGCCTCCCCACGCTCCTTCCATGATTCCCCCAAAACCGTGTTCACAAACGACTGCAACCGCTCGTTATTCTGCTGTGCCTTCTCCCAGTCGTCGGCGACGCGGTTCCACCCATACCAGCCGACCGGGCTGTACAGGCTCGACAGGTGATAGCCGCGAGTCCGCCCGTCACCCTCGGCTTCCGGCTTCCATTCCCCATGCTCCAGCATCCAGTTCTTATGATGATTGAAGATAGGCTGCTGGCACCCGACGCATGAGTAAGAGACATTCTGCGGCTCTCCCTTGGGCCAGCGCAGCCGCTCAAACTTCAATACCTGGAACTCGCCGCAGTGTGGGCACGGCACCCAGTAGCGCCGCTGGTCACTCTCGAGGTACGCCGCCTCGATCCGGCTCCGGCCAGTAATCAGCGGAGTAGAACACAAGAAAATCTTACGGCGCGAATATGTGCGCGTGCGCACATACGCCAGATTTACAGGATCACCTTCGCCGTCAACGTCGCCCGGGTACGCATCCACCTCATCCAGAAACAAGTAACGCACTGCCATCGAGCGGAGGCCCACGGCGCTGTTGGCTCCGGTGGCCACCAACACACCGCCGGGAAACTGCTTCGACATGACCGTGTTCCCCGAGTCGCGCGACCTCGGGCTCTTCACCAGTTGCCTCAGCACCTTGCTCTCTTCGATGAGCGGGTCGATCCGCTGCCTCGAGTTCCGTTTGGCCAGATCGACGGTCGGCTGAACCACCAACATCGGACCCGGCGCCTTGTGGATCACGTACCCAATCCAGTTATTGCCGCACTCGGTCCCGCCGATCTGCGACCCCTTCATGAACACGACGCGCTCAATATGCGAGGACGGCGAAAGACAGTCCATGATTTCGCGCAGGTACGGCGTGCGAGCCGTCCGCCAAGGCCCCGGCTCAGCTGATGCCTTCCCGGAGAGCCGCCGGTAACGGTCGGCCCACTCCGAGATCGTCAGCAATGGGTCCGGCCTCAGCCCCGCGCGGAACGCCTGGTCGTAAACTTCAGTCGCTGTTTGCGCCAGCAAGCTCATCCAGTGCCTTTCGTATCTCTCCGGTCAGAATCTGGTGCACCTTGTCCGCGTCCGCCTCGGCGGCCAGCATCGCCGCCAGTCGATCCGGGATGTTCGTCAGGTTGTCGCGTGCCATACGCCCACTGGTGAACGCCGCCACCTGCACCTCGTCCCGGCTGATCAGCTTCTCCGTTTTCTCCTCGAACTCGATCTTGGCCAACCGAGCAAGGTAGCCCTCCCGGACGGCCCTCGCGCGAAAGTAATCGAGCCCGCCAGCACCTGCCGTTTCGGTCCTCTCTGGCTCGACGATCGGGGCAACGGATGCCTTAGCACCCGCCGGTCTGCGTTGATGCTGCTGCCGCGTGTTCGCCTTCCATTCAACATCGGCGATGTCGCTGTTGATCTTCCCGTCAGGAGTGGTCGCAATCCGCCCGGACTGGATCGCCTTATCAACCGCGGATTTGACCACGCCGCGGTGTTTGGCGTACGCACGGAGACTCAGCAGCGCCATAGAAGATTCTTGCGACGGACTCTATCATTTCTCTTAAACATGAGCAGAATTCCCTTGATCGTGTTCGGCTTCCGAGTGATGAATGGTCGTGCAAGGAGATCAACAGACATGCTCAAGAAGAACGTCAAGACCGGAACGACCTACATCGTGAAGGTCAGCGGCACGCTGGCTAAGGTCCGCGTCACCCGCGAACACGACCGAGGCGGATGGTACGGCACCAACCTCGCCACAGGCCGAGAGATCCGCATCCGGACGGCCGCCCGCCTCCGCGGGGAGGTGGGACCAGCGCCGGGAACACGCCCGATAACAGGCCCAGGAAGCGATCCAGTAGCCTATGCCGCCTACCTTGAACCATATTTGGACAAGGCCCGCTAGATCGTCAACAAGATCGAATTTTGAACAGGAGACCAACCATGACCACTTTCACCCTCGACAACGACAACGCCATCACCGCGTTTGCCAACTACGAAGATGCTCACAACCACTGCGTTGGCGCGACCGACGCAGTCTTCACCAGCGAAAATGAGCTGGCCAGGCTAACCAAAGAATGGCCGATGTCGCGATTCGCCGACGCCTGGAACGCCTTCGCCGGCGTGGTGCCATTCGACGACCTCAAACCGGTCAAAGGCTTCCAGTCCCGCCAGACGGCGGTGACGCGCATCTGGAAGGCGATCCAGAAGCTCAACGAGGAAGCCAAGCCGGAGGCGACACCAGCCGTGCCTGCCCCCGCGCAACACGCAGCCCCCGCCGCGCCGAAGAAGGTCAAGGAGACCAAGGAGACCAAGGAGACCAAGGAGACCAAGGAGACCACCGCGAAGGACGCGACGCCCACAGCCCGCGAGGGCAGCAAGAAGGCCATTGTCCTCGGACTTCTCCGGCGGCCCGAAGGCGCAACGCTCGCCGACATCATGACCGCCACCGACTGGCAAGCCCACAGCGTCCGCGGCTTCATCTC